>CAYFPK010000005.1:0-42718 GCA_964344975.1 Candidatus Woesearchaeota archaeon | reverse complement strand
TGCGCTTTCCTCTACGCACTAAAGTGCGCAGATTCCTCACGCAACATGTTAAAAAAGCTTACCATGAAAGCTCTGCACGGTTTTCTAGACAGAGAGCCTGGGCATATTGGTGATGAAGCAACTGGAGGCGGGCATGCAATTTCGGCGAGGCATACACATCTTGGTCATAACGTTGCTGTGCCACTTGTAACTTTTTCCAGCCTAGATCAAACTTTCTCGCAAAAAAATAAGATGCAGCAGCAACTAAGAGCTGATCAACAGCAAACTCTAAACGCTCTTGACGGCGAAGATCTCTTCTACAAAAGAAAGGAGCAACTTTTCCAGGATGTGTTTTATCCGATACCATGTAACCGTAAAAAAGAAGGTTTGTCAACAATTAAAAACCTGTTGGTTCGCTTCTCACGACCAATTGAAGAGATGGGTACATCGCCATAATCATGTCCGGGGTAGATTTTAGTACTTTCAGGTAAAGCAGCTAAGCGCTGCAAAGAATCATACATGGCATGCGCATCTCCTCCATCAAAATCGCAACGGCCACAGGCACCAACAAATAAAACATCGCCGCTAAACAGGTGGTCTTCAACAGCAATGCAAACACAACCTGGCGTATGTCCTGGCGTGTGCAAAAATTTAAACGTCAACTCGCCAACCTGTATTTCTTCAGTATCAACGACATATTTATCTGCAGTATACGGCTCATCTTTGTGCATAACCACAGGCACGTTATATTTTTTTTGTACAGCATCATTTTTTTCCACATGATCAAAATGTGAATGCGTGTTAAAGATATACATAAGCTCAACATTATGCTCAGCAATTAACGCAAAGACTTTTTCGATATCACCACAGGGATCAACAACTATACCTTTACGGGTAACAGAACAATAGACTAAGTAGGAAAAGTTATGGTCATACCCACCTACAGCAACTTGATGCACAACTGCAGTCATCACAGGACTCAGGAAGGGAATCTATTTAAACTTACGCAACTGTACAACTTTGATGCCAGATATAGAAAAAATTATCCAAAAAGCAACCATAAAGTTTCCAGAAGCAATAGACACAGAACAAGCAAAACAACTCTTGGTACATCTTGCAAAGACTGGCGGGTACAGTTTTGGGATCTCTGTTGAGCAATCCATGGGGATCGGAAAAAGAGATGAGACTCCTGCAGTCATTGAGAAAGGAACAGCAGCAATCAAGGGCATGGCCACAAACGGAGATGGAGGCTTTAGTGCTTTTTCATTGCAAAGAGAAACATCAGACGACATAACCCAATTTAGTTACTGGCAATTTTCAATAACGCCAGGATGGGGTTTTAGCGACTATCAACCAGAAGAATTAGAACTTTGGGACGATATTAGAAAAAGAGTTAATGATTTCTATACCAGCTAAACAAAGCTTTTAAAAACCCAAAGCAGATCAAAAAAGTAATGAACACTGATAAGCTTGAAACCTTCTACATCGAGCACCACAAAAAACTCCTCGTAATTCCTTTAATCTTTCTACTGCTAGCCTTTGGCATGGTAGGCGCAAAATACCAAGCAACTGGCGACTTTCTCAACAAAGATGTATCACTAAGAGGTGGACTCTCAGCAACAGTCTACACGAACCAGCAAATTGACGCAGAACATTTAGAAAACAGTTTACCGCAAGACGGCAGGGTACGAACCTTAACAGATACAGCAACAGGGCAACAAGTCGGTATAATCGTTGACATATCAGACATTCAAGAAGAAGAGTTCAGCGAATTTTTAAGCAATTATCTAAACACAGAGCTAACACAAGAAAATTACAGTGTTGAAGAAACCCAAGCATCGTTAGGTGAATCCTTTTTTACACAGTTAATGATTGCTATGGCCTTCGCATTTTTATTCATGGGCGCAGTAGTATTTATTACATTTAGATCTTTCGTGCCAAGCATCGCAATTATTCAAGCAGCATTAACAGACATTGTAGGCACACTGGCAATTGTAAACTACCTTGGCATGGAACTTTCAACTGCAGGCATCGTTGCATTCCTTTTAGTCATAGGATACTCTATTGATTCAGACATCTTACTGACAACAAGAGTAATTAAAAATCATCAAGGCACCGTGTTTGATCGTATGCTCAAAGCAGCAAAAACCGGTCTAACGATGTCCGTCACCACCATCGCCGCACTTTCTGTTGGCTACTTTTTTGCAACGTCGTTGGTACTAAAACAAATGTTCTTCATCATCCTCGTCGCATTAGTCATTGACGTATTCACGACTTACTTAACCAATACAGGACTCTTGTACATGTACATGAGAAAACAAAAACAATGAACCCAAAAGATATATTTAAAGAGTGGCGCGTATGGCTCTTATTGGTAAGTCTTTTTTGCGCAACGTTAGCTATTGGGTTTACCTTAGATACAAAAGGCGTACTGATCTCAGCGGTTGACGACAACTCATCAGCAGCCCTTGCAGGCATGCAAGCAAACGATGAACGTATTGTTGCAATTAACAATCAAGATATAGCAAACATTGATGATTATAGAAGTGTCATACAAACTAATGAAGAAACACTAAGAATTACAACAGAGCATCAAACATACACCATCTTAGATCCAGAAAATTTAGGTATAGATGTAAAAGAAATCCCAAAAAGCAACTTACAAAAAGGTTTAGAGTTGCAAGGGGGAACACGGGTACTCCTGCAACCAGCTGAAGTTATTACTCAGCAAGAATTAGATGACACCATTGATGTGCTAGAAAAAAGGCTCAACGTGTATGGGTTATCTGATGTAAAGATAAGAAAAGCAGCAGACCTTTTAGATAATGATTACATTTTAGTCGAAATCGCCGGCGTCTCCAAAGAAGAAGTTAAAAGATTGTTAGCAAACCAAGGAAAGTTTGAAGCTAAAATCGGCGACACGGTGGTTTTTAGAGGTGGACAAGAGGATATAACGTTTGTGTGTAGAAATGACGGCACCTGTTCTCGTATTAGTAATTGTTACACCCAAGAAGGCCAATCAGCCTGTCAGTTTGAATTTGAAATTTCTTTATCAACCGAGGCAGCAAACAGGCACGCAGAAACAACTAAAGATCTCAAAATCAATATCACGCAAGCAGGCTCACGAATCCTAGAACTACCGATTGAGTTCTTTGTGGACGGTGTTAATGTAGATTCGTTAAACATCGCAGCAGACCTTAAAGGTCAACAAGCAACCCGTATTACTATTTCAGGGCCAGGTTATGGCGTAACACAACAAGACGCAGTTGATGCAGCAATCCAGCAAAGAACCAACTTACAAACCATTTTAATTACTGGTTCACTCAAAACTCCGCTAGATATTGTAAAGCTAGATTACATTTCTCCTTCATTAGGTAAAGAATTTTTAGACAACGCTATTTTTGTGGCAATTGCTGCACTCTTAGCAGTAGGTATAGTTATTTTCATAAGATACAGAAGCTTACCGCTATCTTTAACCATGATGTTTATTGTCGCATGTGAAGTGTATCTAATTTTAGGGTTAGCTGCCTTATTTAGATATAACTTAGATTTAGCAGCAATCGCAGGTATCATTGCATCGGTAGGAACCGGTGTGGATGATCAGATTGTAATTACTGACGAAGTGCGAGAAGGTGGAAGCGAAGGTAGTTGGAAACAACGTTTGAAAAAAGCATTCTTCATAATTTTAATTGCCTATGCAACAACCGTCGCTGCAATGTTACCGCTACTCAAAGCAGGCGCTGGGTTGCTAACTGGTTTTGCACTAGTAACTATCGCAGGTGTAACCATCGGGGTCTTGGTAACACGTCCAGCCTTTGCAGCAGTAATTAAAGTGTTACTCAAAGAGTAAAGTTTAAATAAGCACAAAAGAAAAAAGCAAGTGAGGTGATAAAATGGCACTACTTAGTCAACAAATCTTATTGCTGTACATTATTCTGGCAGTTAATGTGGGCATTGTGTTTAGTTTACGAAAAATGTACGCACTAGAAGCGCAAATAGCAAAACTAGAAAAAAAGATTTTAAGAAAAAAGCGTTAAGCTTCAGGGTAATATTCTGGAGAGTCTGCAGCTAAAAACTCAGCGGTATCAAGAATCAGGTCGTCCTCATAATCGCCAAGATCTAGGTCGTCATCTCCCAATAAATATTCAGAAATTTGTGCTTCGAAATTCCCAAGTGCAACGGCAGCTAGTGAGGGAACCGTATTTGCAACATCGCCAAAGGCCTGTACACTTCCTTGAACTGAAGGCATCGGTACAGCAGAAGGTTGCGGATAGACGCCAGAACTTCGATCTTCTTCTACAGGTGGCATCGCAGAAGCTATAGCAAGATGTGCACGGTATGCAGCTTCCGCTCCTTCAAGTCTCATAAGACGACAAGCTCTTTCGTACACAGCTATTCCCTGAGCTATAGGCCTCCACACTCGCTGAAAGTCATCATTGTCACGATAGGCAGACCCATCATCAAAACCGTAAGAATCCAGGTCATCAGTCCAATGATGTGCAGCAGGCACTGCATCTACACAAACAGTAGCAAGGCCGTCAATATCTTCATCAAAATCTTCAAGCAACCAGCGAGCAGAATCTGCAAGATCATCAACAGTCTCTGCAGGATCTTCTAGAAACAACGAGTACACAGTTACAGGCGAAAAGCCAAGCGATTTGCCATCTGCTGTGCGACAAAGTTTATCTCGACGAAGCGCATAGCCCAAGCCAAGCTTTTCAGCATCAACAATCATCTGGCGAAGCTCTGCCGGGTATTGGGTACCTTCATCAGCAAGAAACTGTGCATAAGGAGCAAAGCCCACAACATCCTTTCGTGCAATCGTGCAGGGCCCATAGATTTGTGAGCTACCACCTTCTGCAGCTTTGCGTTGCTTTGAGTAAGCCAACATTTTCTCGAGCTTTGGAAACGAATCACGCTTATCAACCATAATTCAAAGCGGCAACTAGGATAAGCTTATAAACGTTTGCTTTTAAATCGAAACAGGGTTAAACCAGAACCTACAGAAACCGTCACAGCCCCATAATGCTGCTCAACATAGGCTAAAAAATCAACACATTTTTCTGCATGAGAAATCGTATTATCGGCAATAACTAAGGCACCCTCAGCAAGTTTTTCTTGAGCAGTTAAAAAATACGCAAGATACTCTCGTTTGGTGGCATCTAAAAACAGCACATCGTAAGGACCTTTAAGGCTAGGTATGATCGTTAACGCATCACCTATATGCAAAGAAATATTCTGCCCAGAAAAGCTTTCAGCAGCAACACAGGCCCGATCTTCTCGCTTTTCAATAGTATCCACATGTGCACCACAAGAAGATAACCACAACGCAGAGTAGCCAGTAGAGCAACCCACCTCCAAAATTCGCTTTGGTGTAACAAGGTCCATAAGTAGCGCTAAAAACTCGCCCGTCGTTCGAGAGATATTGGCAGTACGTTCTTGTGCTTTAAGCTGTTCTAAAAAACGTAACCGTTCATCCATCAAGATGTAAAAAACTACAAACTTAAAAACTTCACCCTAACACAGAACACATGGCAAACATCCATTTCAAAACATTCGGCTGCAGCAACAATTTTTCAGAATCTGAGATTATGGCAGGTCTTTTACATAAACACAAGCATAAGATAACTACTGAACAAGACGCCGATGTGATCGTTTTAAACCTGTGTACAGTTAAAGGGGATCATAACGCAATTAAGCAAGCAACAACAACAGCACAAAAATATCCAAATAAAAAACTCATTTTTGGCGGGTGTTTACTCACAGAAACAATAGATAAACTCACAGACATGCCTAACGTCGCAATCCTCAACACGTACAACATTGACAAAATTGTAGAAATAACTGAACAACTTCTGCAAGGAAATCAAACACAATCAACGCATTACAACAACTTCACCAAAGTAGACCAACCTAAACTAAGAAACAACCCACATATAGGCATAATCGCCATTAGCAACGGGTGTTTATCACATTGTGCTTATTGTTCAGTCAAAAGAATTAAAGGCAACTTAACTTCATTTCCCAAAGAAAAAATCATTAACGACGCAAAGACAGCAATAAAGCAAGGATGCAAAGAGTTATGGTTGACGTCACAAGATAACGGTTGTTATGGTTTTGACAACAACAGCAATTTAGCGCAACTGACAAAAGAGATTACACAACTTCCGGGTGATTTCAAAATTCGTCTTGGCATGGCAAGCCCGCAACACCTAACAAATTTTTTACCAGAATTAATTGATGTACTCAAAAATAAAAAAGTTTTCACGTTTTTACATCTACCCATACAATCCGGCAACAACGAAGTGCTCAAAGCCATGCAGCGAGAACACACCATAGAAGAGTTCAAAGATCTCATTAACGAGTTAAGAAAAAACGTAGCAAATTTAACGCTTTCAACAGACATTATTTGCGGCTTTCCAACAGAAACAGATGAACAATTCCAAGATACGGTAAACTTGCTAGACGAAATCCAATTTGACGCAGTAAATATATCACGTTACCAAAAAAGAGAATATACCCAAGCAGCAAAATTACCACAACTCCAAGGAAGAATAACTAAACAAAGAAGCAGACAAGCAACAAAACACTACCTAAAAAACGCACAAGAAAAAAACATCCAATACCTCAACACAACACAGCAAGTAACAATCACCGAACGGGGTAAAAACGACTCTTTTGTAGCAAGAACACAAAACTACAAACCAGTGATTCTTAAAGGCAACTACAAGCTGGGCCAAACGCTCAATGTACAAATAACATCTATAACACCTTACGATTTGCGAGCAGAAGTGATTTAAACCTATCCAAACTCTCAGAGGTATGAAACGCTTAGCAGTCCTCGCAGCAGCACTTTTTGCTGCTTGCGCAACAACACAGACAAACACCACAAAAACAAATACCTTCATAGGCAACTACCCAGCAATACAAACCGATACACACAGTGAAGAGGGAAGGTTACAACGAAGACACTTCAAATGGGTATACGGCTTTGATGACAACAGTTCTGGCACAATTACTATTGTTTACGACAAAAATGGTTGTCCACAAGAAATGCTTGAAGAACAATGGTCGGCAAGGTTTGAAATGGGAACAGTCTACCGAACAGTATTCAAATGTAGCAAAGAAGCAAGAATAATCAAAGAAGTACAAACAAGAGAAACCTTCTGGCAAAAAAAACCAAGAGAGCTTAGGGTCGTAACATACATGAAGCCTGGAATAACTGCCTCTGAACGAAACCTTCCAGAGGCAAGTCCAGATGAAAAGGCACATCAGTTTATCTGGGGATACCTTGACAAGCAAGGGAGCATCCGTATGGGCTCTGTGAGAGGAATAAACGAGCTAGGAAAGTTCTATTTTTGCTCCATTCAAAACGGTCAAATCGACAGGACTCATAGAAGAATCCCTGATTGTCCTAAGGTAGAGTACAGTCTAGAAAATCTTCTTAAAGACTAAACATACATACGTACACCAGATAGGCCTTCATTGGCAATCAAAGCATCAACAGCAGCAGCAACGTCCGCATCTGAAGCACCACTGACAACAAGCATAGCATACTCTGTTGAAGGAATGACACGCAAGTACCCTTGACCAAGTCGAATTTCTGCAGGGTCAACAACTTCTTGCATAATGGTATGCCCATACAGCTGACCAATCAAAATAACATTTGCTGACTGGCGGATGTTACGGTTGACATCTTGCGAACCACGCTCTTCTAACACACGTACAGGAGAACTGTCAGCCAAGTTGCCAAGATGTTGAGCTAAACTGTTTGCCGCTCGTACTTCCAAAGACGTTGGATCTTCACCAACGACTATGACAACCTTTTCTTTACGCCAGACATCTTCACCGGCAACACGCCGTTCTCGCAAGAATGGGTGCGGGAAGGTAGATAAATCAGCTGAATACTGCGCAGTCGGACTTAAGTGGCCCGTTTGCGCTGTACGTGGAGATACCGTTAAACGCACCATGTTATCTCGCAACGGCCGTTGACGAACCATGACTTCAGGATAAGCAGTAGCAAGACCAAAGGGTACCACCTTAGAAAAACCATTGACAGCAACTAAGGCTCCTTCCGCACGTTGACCTTGATACAGAATCTCTTGACCAAACAACGTTGCCGACTCCCCTACTGCTAAATCAACATCAAACGAGGTAACAACAGCGTTACCAGTTAAAACACCGCCAAGTGTATAGACAAGTAGTGCTAAAACAACAGCGAAAAGAACTGCAAAACCAGCACCCTTTTTTGTAAACATATGCCTCTTTTACGTTGGTGGATATATAAAGGTTGCGATTAAAAAAAACCTGACACAAAACTTAAAAGTACACAGCAAAGCCAAAACGATAATGCTTGACCTCATAATCACCCTCATTGCAGCTGCAACAACAGTGTACGCTGCAACACCATGGCTCATTAGATACTTAAGAAAAATTGGGTTAGTAGTCATTGACCAAAACAAATACAAAAAACCGCTCGTTCCCATTTCAGGCGGACTCGGTGTGATGTGCGGCATCTTTGCTGGCCTTGCTACATTTATTTTTTTACGAACGTTTCTATTAGGGCAACCACTGTCAGGAGAAAATTTAACACTTTTATTCGTGGCACTGACAACAATAATTCTCATCACCTTTATTGGCTTTGTTGATGATCTAATGATTAAGCAAGGCAACGAAAAGTCTGAAGGACTCAGACAATGGCAAAAACCGCTGTTAACGTTAGGCGCAGCAATTCCACTGATGGTCATTAACGCAGGAACAAGCAACTTTTGGACACCGGTTGGTGTCATTGAAGTAGGTTTAATTTATCCCTTACTCATTATCCCAATCGGTGTGGTTGGCGCAGCCAACATGGCAAACATGCTTGCAGGCTACAACGGCCTTGAAGCAGGCATTGGTTTCATAATTACCGCTATGCTTGGAAGTTACGCGTTAGCAAACAACAGACCCATTGCAGGTTTAATTGGTTTAACTGTTGCAGCAGCTCTATTAGCATTTTATTTTTTTAACAAAGTCCCAGCAAAAATTTTAGCTGGAGATTCATTGACTTATCTTATTGGTGCAAGCATTGCGTGTATCGCAATTATCGGCAATATTGAGAAGGCGGCACTCATCGTCTCAGCTCCATTTTTCATCGAGTTCATTCTCAAAGCGCGTGCAAAATTCAACGCGGACAGTTTCGGCAACCCGACAGAAGGTGGCAAGATCACATCCAAGTACAATAAAGTCTATTCAATTCCCCACTTCTTTGCACGCAAAGGGATATATACAGAAAAACAAATCACATATAGGTGTTGTGCACTAACGTTAATAATAAGTTGCATTATCTGGTTCATATAGATGATAACTAAATTAAAAAACAACAAACTCATGTACGACAATTTAGTACTCTTTATTGGCACAGTTATAGTCAACGTCTTCGCATTTTTGTTCCACTTTTACATGGGTAGAGTTCTAGGCCCGGCAGATTACGGCACGCTAGGGGTATTATTATCAATTTCTTACATCATGGGCATTTTTTTAAACACCATGCAAACAAGCATAGCAAAATATGTCGCCCAGTTTAAAGCAAACAAACAAGGGGGAAAGATCCATTACTTGATTAAAAGGTCGATTAGAAAGTTTTTCTACGCAAGTGTATGTATTTCCTTACTCTTTGCGATAGTATCACCCTACATTGCAAACTTTTTACACATTCAAACGTACTTATTATTAATCTTAATATTCCTTATCTTCGGAACACTACTCTTACCTACGGTGAGAGGAAGCTTACAAGGCCTACAACTGTTCAAAACACTTGGAGTAAATCTTAGTATTGAAGGCATAACCAAATTTTTCGGCGGTGTACTTTTTGTCGCAATCGGTTGGGGCGTTGGCGGAGCAACCTTAGCATTCTCCCTCTCCTTTTTAATTCCATTTTTACTTGGCCTTATTCCATTAAAGGTATTATGGAAACGTGAACAAACAAAGTTTGATACTCAAGAAATTTACAAATACTCGTTACCCGTCTTATGTATGTTATTAGCACTAACCCTATTTTTTTCAATCGACGTTATCTTAGTGAAACACTTCTTTGACGAAGTCCAGGCCGGGCACTATGCCGCATTATCCATCTTAGGGAAAATTCTCTTTTTCGGGTCAATTTCTATTAGTCAAGTATTGGTACCTAAAGTCGCTGAACTCTACGAACAAGGCAAAGCACACAAAAAAGTGCTACACAAATCAGTAGGCATCATTGCCGCGTTAGTTATCCCCGCAATAGTGATATATTTTGTTGCACCAAACCTTATAATCAACATTCTCTTTGGTGCAGAGTACCTAGACATCGCACCATACTTAGGTTGGTTCGCCGTTTTCATGGGAATCTTTTGTTTTATCTACATTACAGCCTTTTATAACATAGCAATTCACAAAACAAAGTTTATTTGGGTTTTACTACTGTTTAATATAGCAGAAGTGGTGGGGTTATACATGTACCATCAGAGCATCTTGCAAGTCATCACCGTGTTGGTAACACTTGCAGCACTGCTTGGTCTGTACATGGCACTGTATACACAATGGGCAAAAAGGTAAGCATCATTATACCCGCGTATAATGAGGAGAAAAGAATTGGTAAAACACTTAAGAGCTACACAGAATACTTTGACAAACAGTATAAAGAAAACTACGAAATAATTGTCATTCCCAACAATTGTACAGACAAAACTGAAGAAGTGGTAGCACAGTTTAACGTACGCACACACACCATTCCTAACATCAACGATAAAGGCATGGCAGTTCGTGCCGGCTTTCGCGTTGCAGACACAGACTTGATTGGCTTTGTCGACGCAGACGGATCAACACCGCCAGAAGCGTTTGACGACTTAATAAAAAATATCAACAACTACGACGGCATTATTGCATCAAGGTGGATGCAAGGTGCACAAGTTTCACCAAAACAACCACTAACCAGGCGCATAGCAAGCAGAACGTTCAACTTGTTAGTACGTACATTTTTTGGTTTAAAACTCCATGATTCACAATGTGGCGCAAAATTGTTTACAAAAAAATGCGCAAAAGAAACTATTGAAAAGCTAGACATTACCCGTTGGGCGTTTGATGTAGATTTTTTATTTAAAGCAAAAAAACTAGGGTTCAAAATTACAGAAATACCAACCGTGTGGGCTGACGATCCCAACTCCGTATTAAATGTCAAAAAAGCATCAATAGAAATGTTTCTTGCCTTGCTACGTTTACGCTTAGTATACTCGCCCTTAAAAGGGGTGGTAACAATCTATGACAAGCTACCAGAATCCTTAAAAATACACCATAGGCTCTAACCTCTATATTAACGTGCGCACTTGACACACTTGCCAAACGCGCATAACACTTTTAAAGTTCTGTGAATAAATAATAGTATGAGCGAAAATAATACATTAGTAGCCTTCCAAGACAAAGAAATTCGAAGGATGTGGCATAATAATGAATGGTGGTTTGTAGTAGAAGACATTGTCTTCATTCTTACTGGTTCCAAGGATACTAAGCAATACATCGCAAAATTAAGAAAACGCGACGAAGAGCTCTCTCAAGGGTGGGTACAATTTGTACATACCCTTCCGATACAAACATCTGGCGGTACGCAAAAGATGAATTGCGCCAACACAGAATCCATCTTTAGAATCATTCAATCCATCCCTTCCAAAAAAGCTGAACCGTTCAAGAGGTGGCTTGCAAAGGTAGGCTATCAGCGAGTACAAGAGATCCAAGATCCAGAACTTGCACAACAACGTATGAAAGAGATCTACAGGCAAAAAGGTTACTCTAAGCAGTGGATTGAAAAAAGGGTGCGAGGCATCGCAATTCGAGATGAATTAACTGACGAATGGAAACATCGTGGAGTCAAAGAACAAGAAGATTTTGCAATTTTAACCGCAGAAATTTCCAAAGCTACCTTTGACATGACACCCAGCGAATACAAAGATTTCAAGGGTCTACAAAAAGAAAATCTCAGGGATCACATGGACGATCTTGAACTCATCTTAACTATGCTTGGTGAAACAACAACAACAAGGCTCACTCAAAAAAGAAATTCAAAAAAATTTTCACAATTAAAAAAAGATGCAAAGGACGGTGGTGATGTCGCTGGGGCAACGCGTAAAGATGTTGAACAAAAATTGGGTAAAAGGATAATCTCTAAGGAGAATTATCTTAAAGAATCAGAAGCAGAAAAGAGAAAAAGAATAACTAAGGCATAACAAAAGCCTTTAAAATACACCATCGGTTCTAAAATATATGAAAATCTCCTTTTTAATAGCAGCGCACAACGAAGAAAGCATTATTCGAGAACCACTCAAAAATTTAGAAAGTTTACCCTGTGATGACTACGAAGTGCTTTTAGGTTTAGATGGCTGTTCAGACAACACAGAAAATATTGTTAAAGAATTTGTAGAAAGAAAACCAAACATTTTCAAATATTTTAATTTAAACGAAAGGCGAGGAAAACCAGCCGTAATTAATAAAATCATTGATCACGCAACAGGTGACATTATAATTATTCACGATGCAGACTGGGTCTTCAAAGCAACCAAAGAGCAGATGCAAGATCTAAAAGTGTGGTTCAAAGACAAAAAAGTAGGAGGTTTAACTGAAAGTGAAGCATTAGAGTTAAGTCCTAAACTACAAACTACAAAATCTATTGGCTTTCATACAGTAGCGCATACATCACAACTCTGGATTGATTACATGATTAAAACGCAAAGCAAAAATGGTTTTGTAACAGACATGAAATTCCCTTTTTTAGTAAACATCTTACGAAAAGAGCTGTACAAAAAAAACGAAACCTTAGGTGACGATTTTGAACGTACCTACGACATATTAGAAAAAGGGTACAAAATTAGAGTCATTCCTAAACACCACATAAAAATGGAACCAGTATATGACAAAATCTCTCTCAAAGATTTGTTCAAATTGAAAATCAGAACAGCACGTGCGCGTGAACAAGTAGTTGAAAAGCATACAAGAACAGCAACGTTAACCAATTTCTATATACCGCTACAAATCTACTTTCTGCAAAAGTGGCCCTTTCTTAAAGACTGGCGCGCACAAATCGGGTTGCCCCTTTGGTTAGCTATGATATACCTCTCAATTATTATGAACAAAGTAACAAAAAAGAAATCAACGACAGAAGCATGGAAACTCAGGGCACAAAGACAGCAGTCTTAGTATACGATTCGTTAGTGGAGGTCGGTGGCGCTGAACGCGTCATGGCCACCCACGCAAGATACTTAGAGAAGGCAGGATTTAACGTAACATTGTTATTTGGCTTTGTAGACAAAAAAATAACTGAATATGCATTTCTAAAAGGGTTAAAGATAGAAAGTTACGCTAAAACAAAGGTGAACGAACCTGTAGCAATTTTAAGCAACATTGTTGGCAGAACAACTATTGACAAATATAAAAATGTTGATGTGGTGGTAACGTATTCCTTTATCGCAAACCACATGACCAGACATTTTAGCGGAAAAAAAGTGTTTTATTATTTACCTGTTGAGTTTGTCGATTTACCATTTAAAGAAAGATTAAAGTGGGCAGATGTACCTAAAAGAAAAATCGCTCTTGCAGGTGCGTTAGTCTTTGGCCCATACATTAGACACTTAGCAAAAAAATACGCGCACGCGCAAGACGTCGTGTTTGTCAACGGCAAATTAATGCGCAAAGATGCAGAAGAAAATTATGGCTTGAAAAACGTCATAACCAGCTACCCCCCGTTAAACAATGTGTTTAGAATTTTAGCACAAGAAGAGATTAAACCCATTTTAGAAAAATACAAGCTAAAACCCCCATTTTTTTTCAACGCCGGACGTATTATTCCAGACAAAAGGTATGATCTATTATTTGAAATTATGCAAAAAGTAGGCGGACAGTTAGTCATTGCCGGTCAGATTACCGGCGAGTATAAAAGAAAGTTACAAAATGAAATTAAAGAAAAAAATCTGAACGTAAAATTACTCGGTCTAGTTACACAAAAAGAATTAGTTGCACTGTATAATGCAGCAGAACTATTTTTATTTCCCACACCCAAAGAAGCCTTTGGGCTCATAATTATTGAAACCTCAGCCTGTGGCACCCCGGCCATTGTGTGGGACGACGACGCCGGCCCATCTGAAACATTAATAAACGGCGTTAACGGGTATCGAGCTAAGCCGTACGATATAGATGACTTTGTCAAAAAAATTAAACAGGCACAAAAAACACAGTGGGATCCAAAAAAGGTAGCACAAACAGCAGAAAAATTCAGCGAAAAAACCCAAGAAAAGATCTTTCTCGAACACATGTAGATATTACTAAAAAGGAACAACAAGTTTAAATATTTTCCAATATCCCCTCGGACATGAATTTGTACCATGTAGTAGAAGGCGATACGTACCCACAAGCAATGCACAAGGTCCGTGAAAGAGCAGAAACTCCCTTGAGTGCCCAAGAGTTTATGCAAGCATGCGTTGAAGACTTTCACACAAAAAGAGACCTTGCTGGAAGACAGCGCAGTATGGAGGATCGTTTAAGGTTTTTTAATAGAAATTTTTTCACGGCAACAGGTGTACTGCATAAAAAAGGGGGAAGGTTCATGAAGATTATTCCTGTGGCAGAAGCATTATGCAACCTTACTTTTGATTATCCTTACGTGGATGTTGATTGCGACTATGAATCAGTTGGCAACGAGTACCCCATACTTGACAAAACCAAAGCAAAATACGCAGAACCACTCTTAGCTGATGAACCTCTTGAACATCCAGCATGGCGCACTTTACAGCCAGACCTACGCACACTCGAAGCATATAGCAACATTGTGTTTGCAATAAGCGAGTTTAGAAGAAACATGTGTTTTTTTGCACGAAAAAGCGGAAGAGGAAACTCTCTACGCCCTCTAAACATTAATGGGCCAAAGGGGTCTGCTGTTAGCGGTAAAGATTGTTTGTATTTCACAACAAGTTTACTAGCAAAAAAGCTACATTAAACAAAAGTAAGTACTATATAGTGACAAAAAAAAGAAGGTTTAAATATCTTTCGGTAATATCTGTTATATACTTGAGGTATACCACAGATGCAGCTGACTATCACCAAAAAAATAGCAAAACAGGGGAAAAACCTAGTATTGATTATTCCTAGAGATCTACATCCCTATTTACAGCAAGGAGATCTTGTTCGAGTGGAATTTAACAAAGTGGAGGCAAAGCATGACCTCTAGCCTAAAACCGCTTAAAAACGGGCCGAAAGTGCTTTCACCTGAAGAAGCGTTAGCTATCCTTGACGATGTTCCCACACAACCTGATGAGCAACCTACAGAACCTCAAATAATGCCAAGCGCAGATACAAGATATAGCTGGGTGAGAGGTTGGACGTACGCAAAAGCAGTAGAGAAGTTACAAAAATTTTACGGTTTAGGTGAATGTAGGCAACACCCTACAGTTAAGGTTAAAGAAAGTACATACGTTCGGCCACTTACCTTTGAAGAAACTATACGAGCTCGAATAGAGAATTTTGAAAAAATTAAAGACGAGAATGGAGATGATCGCCCATTAACAGAGCGTTTAGATTTATTGAATTGCCCTCTAGCCAGTTGCACAGGTATAGCCTATAGGGGTGAGGACTATAGGGGCCAACAAAGAAGGATGAAATTCATCGATGAAGAAGAGTCACTTATAACAATTCATCCTAGTTTTGAGGGTGTCAACATTCCTTTAGATGATTATGATTCTTTGAATGGAAGAGAAGTTTCCTTTAGTAAAAAATTCAATTCAAAATTAACAAAAGATGAGGTGTTCAATCATCCCGGTTGGCGTGCAGTTGTATTAGATCAAGAACTTTTAAGAGCTTACACGGATCTCGTGTTCGCAGAGTCTAAAGGGGAAAAAAATATGGACTTCATTATACATAATTATGGGAATAGTGGGCATCCTAGATTACATGCACTTATCTTATGTGCTTTTTCTTGGGGATCTTCTATCCAGTCTAATGTTAGCCTTGGTTCTCGTACAAATTTAGTTATGAAAATAAATAATGGAGAAAGAGAAGATGACCTCTAGCCTAAAACCGCTTAACCACGGTCCTAAGTTGTTAACGGTAGAAGAAGCGTTAGCTATACTTAACGATGTTCCAGAAAAGCCCGCATCTCCGCACAAACCACGCATCATTGACGGTAGCAACAGATACGACTGGGTGGAAGCAGATAATTACGCCAAGGCAATGCAAAAACTTCGTGATCTTGACGCAGAACCATTAACATTCGCAGAAACGATACAAGCACGTGTCGAAGATTACGAACGCCTTACTGACGATGAGGGTAACGAACGCTCAGAAGCAGACCGTTTACGTTTGTTCAACAACTATTTTGATACCGTAACTGGCGTTGCGTACAAAGCTCACACAACTCTGTTCAAACTTATTGACCGCGCTGACGCGTTAGTTAACATCGACAAAGATTTCAACAAAAGTTTTGTACCGTGCGACTATGAGAGTTTACCTGGCATTGAATTAGACACCAATAAGGGCACGTACAATAATTGGTTATCCCAAGACGACGTATTGGCACACTCTGCGTGGAATGCAGCGGTACCTGATTATCCGACCTTAGAGGCGTACACAAACATCGTATTCACGCAAAAGCCCGAAAAACGAATGCGTTTCTGGCCGCGAGCAAAGGTAACCACAGACGAGTTACGTGCGTTGGTCGTCAACAATATGGGCAATATCTCTGATGCTAATGGCTACGACAACCTGAACAGCAACGCGCGTTTGCTCCGAGTAACCCACCGAGCGTCGCAGACGCGAGGCGAATTCGAGAAATAGTCTTAAATAACAGTAAAGAAAAAAACACATTGCCTGCTGCCGTGAACAAACACGACAAAAGGCTGGGTTACATGCACTTGAGTCAAATCCAAACGAGGATATAAAATACAACTGCAACATACGTGAAGCAGTAGTGATGTAAAGACACAAGGGCTACAAAAACGTGCGTTGGTCATCAACAATATGAACAATAACTCTAATGCAAATGGCAACAACAACCTAAACAACAACGCGCGTTTGCTCCGAATAACGCAAATGCAGCAGGCAAATATGTATCAGGAAATTTCTAGCTTCAAAAACCTGTACAAAGCATACAAAAAAGCAAGAAAGAACAAAACAAGAAGGGTTGATGTACAACATTTCACAAAGAATTTAACAGAAAATCTCCTAGAGCTACAAAAAGAGTTAGAAGAAGAGAGCTATCAACCGCAACCTTTACAAAAAATAGTGATTCAAGATCCTAAAACAAGAACGATTCATAAAGCCTCCTTTAGAGATAGAGTGGTGCATCATGCGGTGTGCAACATAATCGCATTTCCTTTCGAAAAGCAGTTCATACATGATTCCTATGCCAACCAAAAAGGTAAAGGAACAATAAAGGCAATTAAACGTTATGAAGTTTTTGCAAGAAAAGCAACCAAGAATTACACTAAGCAGGCATATTATTTCAAGGCAGATATAGCAAAATATTTTGCATCAATTAATCACGGTATACTCCTGAATATATTAGAAAGAAGAATCAAAGAGAAGAAAACAATAGGGTTGATAAACAAAATACTGAAAAATTACGACAAAAAAGGTATGCCTCTAGGAAATCTCACATCACAGTTCTTTGCAAACGTTTACTTACACCAATTAGACTTCTTCATAAAACATAGGCTTAAAGTAAAATATTACCTAAGGTATGTTGACGACTTTGCAATCCTTCACGAAAATAAAGGCCTTTTACAGTGGTACAAATTTCGTATAGAAGATTTTTTACAACAGAATCTAAAACTAGTCATTCATCCCCAAAAATGTCATATAAAAAGGGTAAAGCAAGGCATAACTTTTCTAGGATTTAGAATTTATAAAAAGCATAAAAGATTAGCAAGAAAGAATATGAAGAAATGGCAAAGAGATTGGAAAAGGTTACAAAAAGAATATAAAGAAGAAAAAATAACCTACGACAAACTTTACGAGAAGGTAGAAGGGTGGTGTGCTTTTGCAAAGCAGGCTAATACATACAAAAAAAGACAAAATGTAGCTAAGGAATTAGAAAATATCTCAAGAAAAGAAGTTGCATCAAAAGAAATGAACAAAATCCTAAAAGCATTCAAACAACAAAATCATACGACGTAAACTCATACACAATTAAAACAGGTTGCGTTTGTGCAGCATCAGCAAAATACCCGTGCACAGGCACAATAGCACCACCTTGATTTTTTTCAAGAAACTCACGCATCCAGTCAGGGTGACGTTCAAACACAGAATACGTCATATACTTTGGCTCATGTACCAAAAGCGTACCATACCAAGTATCATAATCAGCATACGATAACACACGTCGACGAGAATAGTAGGTCGTCTGCGGTCCAGAACCACTAACCAACGTATCTGAAGCAGTCGTACGCTCACCCATCCACAACGCAGCATCTTTAACCTGCAAATAGGTATCTTTTTTTGCCATAATAGATGAATCAGCAAGACTCAAATGACCAACTGCACCAAAAAGTAATAATCCTACTAAAGCAACAACAGCAACGCCACGATGTAACTTTGAAAATTGCTCATAAAGAAACTTCACACCAAGCCCAACAAACAAAAATAAAATAACAGAGATAGGAAGCAACCACCGGTCTTCAATAGTACGCTGGACAAACACAAAGAAACCAAAAATAGAACCAAGCACAACAAGCAAAAACAAGCTAGCCAAGAACTGTTTATCTTTCTTTTTCAAAAATACATCAAACGCAATGAGATATGAATACAACGAAACTAACCCAGCAATAAATAAACCAAAGAATACGGGCAACAAAAAGGTAGAAATGTAGGTAAAGCCACCCCAAAAGATGGGATCTTTACCAAAGTTTGCCGAAGGATCTGAAATAACGTGGCTTGCAGCAGTTAGTGCAAACGCATCACCAAACGTCACATAAGAAAAATACAAAAATGGTAACAATAATAATACAAAGACCCCAAACGCCATCCACAAATGCTTGTTACGCAAAAACTGTAACTTATCTGTAATGAGTACGAACAAAAGTAACCCAACACCAACCAACCCAGCAGTAAACTTAGTTAAAAATGCAAGACCCATCCAAAGCCCCATCCACAGCAGATACTTTTTCTCATTCAAGACATAACCTCGCCAAAACGTCCACAGAACTAACGCCTGTAACAAGGTAGCTAACACATCAACATGAATACGCGCAGTGTTAAACAAAGCAAGCCAAAACACGCTCATACACAACGCAGCAACAACACCAACGCGTTTGTCAAACAAATCACGACCTAAAAGATAGGTAACAAACACAAGCAAAACAGAAGGAATTAATTCTAGCAAGAGGCGTACAACAAACTCTGTTGCATTAAAGAAAAACAAAATTGCAGTCATAAATGCAAATAAAGGCGGACGTTGCGCATTCAAAATGTAGGGAACATCTAAAGCCCAGTGCAACGATGTACTAAGATACTCTGCTTCATCCCACCAGACGGTCGGATTAATGTCAAAATATTGTAAACGAATAAAAAATGAACCAAGCAAAATAACAAACAACAAAAAATGCCACGGATCATTTAGCCAAGAGCGTACATTGTCAAACTTCACGATAGATCCACCCTAAAGACAAATCCATAGCATCACCAAAGTTTTGATTAACCATAGCAAAACCATCATACGCACCGGTATACAGACGCATTTTTACAGGGCCTGTAAAATACTCTTTGATCGCAACCGTTTCTTCCCAATGCGGATTATGCGCCTTGGCAACAAACAAGTACAACTCACCATCATACGCATCCAAGACCTCTTTGGTAATTTCAAGGCCTTGCCACTCGCGCCGCATACCATAGGCAAGAACCTTTACAATACGTGCATCATCACCAGCATACATTAAAGCAATATGCGAGCCAACATTACTGCCTACAAGGACACTTGCAGCAGACCCTTGATCTGCTAAAAAGTCTTGCGCAGCAGCGACATCCAAAACTGAGGCAGTGTAATCAACTCCACCATCACTATTTCCATGTCCACGTAAATCGAACGTTAAGGTAGAAACCCCGTTTTGCGAAAACCAATCAACAATCTGCGTCCAATCCTCTTGCGTGCCACCAGAATCATGCACTAAGATAGCGGTAACACGAGGATCAGAGGCAGGCGTGTACGTAGCAGCCAAGCGTACACCGTCAGACGTGGTTAAGAATAAATCTTCACCGACATACTCATAAGAAGAACTTGAGCAAGCTACAAGAAACAGGCTAACGAGCAATAGAAACAAAACGCCAAATCGCATAGAAAGGAGCTATAAAAACCATATTTAAAGATTACTACTTAGTACTTTTCACTGGAACCCAAAGATCAGAAAAAGAGCGTTGACGAAAAGAATCTAAAAAGATAAGCAGCCACAAGAGCAAGCGAAGCGGGTACAAAAGTATGGTCCAAAGAAACTCTAAAACGTTACGCGGGTACAAAAACGGTTTCAAAAAACCTTCTACAACTTCAGAGGTAAAACTCCGCATACGCTTCACACGGGGAAAATATTTTTTTAACTGTACATACCCACCAGCAGACCGCCTTTTTTGTAAAAACCAATCAGACAGAGTAGTCGGAAATTGTACATACACCAAGGCATGCGGCGCGTAGATAATGGTATACCCACGGCGTGCAATCATGTGCGACATAACAGCATCATCAGCAAGCGCATCTTCAGGAATCTGCAGATGCAAATTCCGCATAGAAAAAAGATACCCTGAACAAACAATAAATTTTCCTTGTTTACGATAAGCTAAACGGGTACGATGTGCGCCAACATCAGTCAATAAATGTGAAAAATAACCCAGCATGGTTCTGCGCGAGTTCAAAGAAACAGGGCGGCCACACACAGCACCAACGTGCGCATGCACATAGGGTTTCAGCAGCTCAGCAACAGCACCCGGTGCCACATAGACATCCCCGTCAGATAAAACCAAAAATTCTCCACGAGCTTTGCTAAACAACAAATTTAAAGCAACTGGTTTACCACGACCAGGGTCAGAAAAAAAATGGACGTGCTTGTGGTGTGCAGCATACGCTTGCATGACGGTTGCGGTAGGCAAATCCGGTGCTGCTAAAAGAATTTCGTAAGAAAACGGAATATTTTGCGCTAAAAAAGCATCAATCGCACGACCAATCGTCTTCTCTTCTTTATAGCCAACAAGCAAAATGGAAAGTTTCATAGCACGCTCCTATAGACACGTTGCGTTTTCTCTAGAATAGCATCCCAGGTATAACTTTGAGCACGTTTTTTATTATTCTTACCGATTTGTGCACGTAATTTTTTATCATCTAAAAGAGTAACAAGCGCTTTTTCTAAAGCAACCAAGTTCCCATAGGGCACTAAAAAACCATTCTCAGGATCTTTGACTTCATACGGAATACCGTTGACAGGACAGGACACTAAAGGAAGGCCACTAGCCATCGCTTCAAAAATGGTTAACGGCAAGCCTTCACGGTAACTAGGAAGTGCATATATATCTGCAGCTTGATACATAGCAGCAACCTTTGCTTTACCACGTAGTGGACCAAGAATATAGGTGTGCGGAACATTTTTAAGAATTGCGCGAACTTCCGCTTCTTTACCTTCATCAGGCCCGACATACACAAACGCAACATCATCACGAGAAGAGGCAAGTTTACGGGCAACAAGCGCTAATTTCTCAGGACCTTTAGCAAAGCTTAACCGGCCAAAAAAAAGAACCAGTAACTTCTCAGAAATACCATGTTCTTTTTTATAGGTATTTGGCGAAATTTTCTTATACAAAATTTTATCCATACCATTGGGTATAACAACAATACGGCGACGACTTCCCCAACGCGCACGAATAAAAGAAACTTCCCACGGGGTAATCGCAATGATACGGTCAGCATACAATAAAGTTAAGTTACTCAAAAAATTATAGCGGTACATCACTTCACCAAAAAAACTTCGGTTTCCCGGCGTCCATGGACAGTGGGTGGTATGCACATGAGCAACGCCGGTAATTTTTGCAGCTAGAAAAGAAAAGAACACATGCGCATGCCCATACATATGCGAATGAATCAAATCAAATTTACCAAACAATAATTTAAAAAAGACGGAAGGAAAAATGGTCGCAAAATTTGCAACACGGACTAAATGAAAGCAGCGATGTACATGCACACCGTTAAGAACTTCTACACTCCGAGATGCTCGTCGCTCTTTATCCCAATCTGAGCAAAACACATGCACCTCATGACCCTGTGCAGCCATACGCTCAGCAAGCTCACGAACAACCTGACCGACACCACAAATCGCAGGCGCGTAAAAGGGGCACACATAGGCAATTTTCATAGCAAACGGGATCAAGAGAAGTTTTTTAAAGCTTCTCAAGTAATAAAGCAGAATGCAAGAAATCAACCAAAAACCACAGATACACGTGTTTATCTGCACCAACACAAGAGAGCACTTAAAACCCTGCTGTGGACCGACACTTAGCAGAGATCACGTTAAAGAGGTTAAATCATGGATAGCACAAAACGGCCTTATGCACAACATCCACGCAACAGAAGTACAATGTCTTGGCCACTGTAACAAAGAGGGCGGCGTAATAGCAATCTTTCCCAGTGGCCGGTACATCAAAGGGATAGAGACAACAAACGAAATAAAGGAAGTTATCAAATGGCAACAAGAGCAAGAATCTTTAAAGGCAATATAGAGCTCATACTCGAAGAAGCAACAGAAAAATCTGTAGAAGAGTTAAGGGAGCGAGCATTTTTTTATCTGCAAAGAAGAAGAAACGTACGAATTCTTTTTGAAAGAAGAAAAGTCCGCAAGATGTTTATTTCTGGCAGATGGACCGAAGATGGAATCATGCAACGATCTTGGTATAGTATATTTGAAGAGCAAGTAAGAAAAAGAGGTTACCAAGTACACAACACCTTCAGCTACATCCAGCTCAGACAACCACTAGCAAAATCATCCAAAGACCCATTCTCAGCATAAGACTTATATGCTCTAGTAGAACCCAAAACAGATGTTAACACAACAAGCACAAGCAGAATTACAAAAACAAAAATACGCCTTAGTGGGGTCACATTCAGCAGTAAAAACCTGTGGCTGGACAAAAAAGATGATTAAAGGCGAGGGTGGCTGTTACAAACTTAAATTCTACGGCATCATGAGTCATCAATGTATGCAGATGACAACCTCTATGAGTTGTGCAAACAGATGTACCTTTTGTTGGCGAGGCTACAAAGCCCCAGTGAGTAAAGACTGGGCGTGGGATGTAGATGAACCAAAACTGATCCTAGAGGAATCAAAAAAAGCACACCACAAACAATTAACAGGACTTAATGGAATTCAAGGTATGCCCAAGGCAGCATACAACCAATCTAAAACAATTAAACACGTAGCATTGTCATTAACCGGTGAGCCGATTACGTATCCAAAGATGAACGAGTTGGTAGATAAATTTCACAAAGATGGCATTTCAACGTTTTTAGTAACCAACGCACAATATCCAGACGCGATAAAAAATCTCAAACCCATAACACAGCTATACATCTCAGTAGATGCACCGACAAAAGAAATGTTAAAACAAGTGGACAAACCATTGTTTAGCGATTATTGGGAGCGATTAGAACAAAGCCTAGACTATCTTAAGCAAAAAAAAGCACGCACATGTATTAGATTAACCATGATTAAAGAGGTAAACATGTCTCATCACAAAGAATACGCACAATTAGTACAGAAGGGCGACCCTGATTTTTTAGAAGTGAAAGCATACATGTTACTTGGCGCATCAAGAGATGTCTACAGAATTGACAACATGCCAAGACACGAAGAAGTAGTTCAATTTACTAAAGAACTAATTGAGTACCTACCCAACTATGAAATTGTTTCCGAGCATATTCCATCACGAGTGGTACTCGTAGCAAAAAAATCTTTTAAAATGGGTGACGTATGGCAGACCTGGATTGACTTTGAAAAATTCCAAGAACTAGCAACAAGCGGCAAGGAATTTTCAGCAAAAGACTACAACAAAAAAACACCTAAAGTAGGGTTGAGTGGAAAAACAACAGCAGACTACACAAAAACCTGGAAAAAGGTGAACGAAACAACACCTGAGATGATTGTACAGCAAGAATAAGATTCTTAACAAAAGTGAAAAATTTGCAAAAAAAAGCAAGAAAAACTTATAAAGATCAAAGCATAAGAAGACATATGGCAAAAAGAAAGAAAAAAGAGCAGTGGACAGACATGATTACAGGAAAAAAAGCCACAAAAAAACAGGTAAAATGGGCCGAAGAAATGTGTAAATTGCTCGGATTGAACAAAAAAAAGAAAAAAGGCTACAAACAAGCAAACAGAAAACCAAAAAAACTATCAAAAAAAGACTTAGAGCGAATAAACAAAGCAAACAAACTCTTAGGGTGGAACACAGATGAGAAATAGGATATTTCTCTTTGGTCTCAGTTTAACAGAAGATGAGATGGGAACAAGACAATATCAGCTAGAGAGAATTAATACAGGCATTCCTACAGAGACGGTCATCATGCAACTCCACACCTACCTCAAACAACTCAAGCAAGAATACTTCAACCAGCACAAGCAGCAAGAATAAGTTTTTATAGCACCTCTCTAAAAAAACACTCATGAAACTCATCTCCTGGAACGTTAATGGGATTAGAGCGTGCGTAAAAAAAGGATTTTTAGACTACATAAAAAAAGAAAATCCAGACATTATGTGCATCCAAGAAACAAAAGCACACCCAGAGCAAGTCGATGAAATGCTCGACAATTATCACCATTACTGGAACTCTGCAGAAAAGAAAGGCTACGCAGGCACAGCTATCTTTACAAAAGAAAAACCACTTAACGTGTACTACGGGCTTAACGAAAAACTAACTGACGAAGAAGACACAGAAGGCAGAGCAATCACTGCCGAGTTTAAAGACTTCTTTGTTATCACAGTCTATGTACCCAACGCAAAGCATGGATTACTCAGATTAGACTACAGACTAGATTGGGACAAAGATTTACACAAATGGATTCAAAAATGTCAAAAGAAAAAACCAGTTATTCTCTGCGGAGATTTAAATGTTGCACACAAAGAGATTGATCTAAAAAATCCAAAAACCAATACAAAGAACCCAGGGTTTACACCCGAAGAAAGAGAGTCGTTTAGCAACTTACTCAATCTTGGCATGCTAGACACGTTCAGAATGTTTAACCAAGAACCAGGCAACTACAGCTGGTGGTCCTATAGGTTCAACGCAAGAGCAAGAAACATTGGCTGGCGTATAGATTATGTTTGTGTTTCAGAAAAAATAAAAAAGAAAGTAAAAGAAGCTTTTATCAGAAAAGAGGTCTTAGGCTCAGACCACTGTCCGGTCGGGATACTACTCTAGAGAGTTTAAAGCCATTTGTTCAAGTAAAGACATAGCTGCAGGGCGACCTTCCTTTGCAGCAGTACGCATAATCACTTCATGATCGATTGCAGTTAAGTCAAGAATGACCTCAGAAAGATAAAACGCACGCCCCTCAGGATTTGTTGCTGGAATAACCTCATCACCTGTGTTACCATAAGCAGATGCATATAAAGCAACTAAGCGAGAATCATCAAGGGGTTGATACGCAGCAATCTCTTCAGGACTCCAAACCATAGAGAGAACGGGCAAAAGCAAGTAATAAAGATTGCGAAAAAACATTTAAACAAAACACGTTCCCCAAAACAATGGCAGACATCCTCATCATACAAAGCTCATTAAATCCGGACTCAAAAACAGCAATAGTACTTAAAGAAGTAGAAAAACAACTTCAAGAACAAAACATGTCCTTTGAAACGATAGATCTGCGAAATCTCAACTTAGAATTCTGCAACGGTCAAGATACAAGCAAGTACAACCAAGACATACAAAACGCATACAAAAAGATGCAACAAGCCAAGGCCTACATCATAGGCATGCCCGTCTATCAATTTTCTTATTCAGGTGTACTCAAAAACTTTTTAGACATCACAGGCAAAGCAATGAAAGATAAACACCTAAGTATAGTGGCCAACGCAGGCGGACCCATGTCATACTTGGCAACAGCAGACCTCATGAAAGCAACAGCATTCTTTCTCAACGTAACAACCTTGCAACCAATAGTCTACACATCAAGACAAAACTTCGACGACAATAAACTTACAGCAGAGAAACCTTTAAAAAAAATAAAAGAGATGATCACTACCCTACAAAGCGTGATCTAAATGTTACGACCCCTACGACAAAGAGAATTAGAAGATAGAATCAACGTATTTACAAAAGCAGGACTTATCAAGACGACGCCAACCACAGCACAATTACGAAGAGGTGGGTGGGCCATGGCCCCGTTGGTAGTGTTACCATACAGAACAGAAGCAGACAGATACAGTACAGCAAAAAAATTCACAGGAAAAAAACTTGGACATTTCGCACGTGCGTTTTACCGTTCAGCAGGCATGCTTCCTTTCATGGGCTTTGAACATTTCAACGTAGGACCTGGATTTCACATTTCAAGAGAACGTTTAGCACGCCACATTGCGCTAACCGCACACGAGGGAGATAACCCAGCATATGATCTGCAATTAGCTCAAACACATCCCTTCGGCCTAGATTATGTACATGACACAATCAAAAGAATCCACCAGGGAGAAACGTGCACAGCAAGATTAATGCGAGCGTACGCACGCACAGTGATGCATGACGCAGACGAATACCACGAAAAGTTACTTGACCTAGATGAAGGGTGGATCACAAAAGCAGACCAATTCGAATACCCTTTCTCACGAGAACTTCCAGACGGCTTTCACAGAGAGTTCATGCGACTTGACTGGTTTTTAAACTGGTGCACCAACACATTTCCAAAAGAACCGCAACCAACACTCTGGAAAGAAACAAGAGAGCTCACCACAATCATGGCAAAAGCAGCAAAAGGCGCACTGAACGAGCACTACCTACCGGAGGGCTCGTAATCTCTCAAGCACCTTTGCAGCATGCTCTTTAGCACGAACATTTCTCCATACATACACAACTGTACCATTTGGATCAATTAACACGGTACTACGAAGCACACCCATGTACTCTCGACCATAGTTCTTTTTAAGACCATAGGCACCATAGGCCTCTAACACCTTTTTGTCAGGATCACTTAAAAGTATAATCTTCAAATTTTGCTTAGCACAAAACTTCTCATGCGAGGCAACAGAATCTGGACTAACCCCAACAATCTGACAACCCAAAGCAGCAAAATCCTCTTTCAAAGAGGTAAAATCAACAGCTTCAACGGTACAACCAGGCGTGTTATCTCGAGGATAAAAGTACAGAACCAGCCAAGAATCGCCAAAATCTTGCAATGAGACTTCCTCCCCGAACTGATTTAAAAGAGAAAATAAGGGCGCTCGTACACCTATTTCAAGGGCCATAAAAGACTAAAAAAAGCAAGAGTTATAAACTTTGTCATCCATAAGATACCCATGGCACTAGACCAGATTCTAACAATAGCTGGAGAAAGACTCCCACTCGAAGCAGTACGGGGTGAAAGAGACTACACAATCAGAGAATTCAAAGATTATAGGGGACAAGTAGATCCTTCTTCTTTAAGCCTAGACATGCCTGTATATGACAGCCTTGAACAAAAAATTCAAGCCAAGATAGACAATGCAGATAAAGAAGTAAACAAGTGGTTCCAAATAGCACACAGACAAAAAGATGCAGCAGCATACTTGGAATCAAAGCTTAAAACAATAGCATACAGAACAAAAGAAAGTGCCCCTATAGCTCAAGCATATCAAAGAAGTTTAGAACAAAGATGGGAACAATGGCAAGAACATTTTGTAGATAAAAAATCTTGGTTTGGCAAAAGGAAAAAAGTAAAACAGATCAAAAAAGTACTTGGAAAGTACGAGAAAAAATGGCAAACATACACAAGTAAGTTAGACGATATAGCAAAGAGAGTACACGCAAGAGAGCTTAATAAGAAAGTAGAAAGAGATACGTCATACAGAGTACTTTCTGCAAGAAAATCAGTTGCAAGAGATGAAGATCAAAAAAGAGAAAAATTTATGTTTAAACAACGCAGAAAAAGACAAAAAGCTCCAAACCCTATGCAATCATTAACACAAGTAAATGCTCCCCAAAAAAGAATTAAACCATGGGAAAAAGTGCTTGCAGCATCACTAGCAATAGGAACAGCTGCAGCAATCGCAGTCGGTTTTTATTATAAAGATTTAGAAATCCCAAAACCTGCAACAGAGCAAGCGCAAGAATACGTGCTACCAGGTGAACCTGAAATGCAACCTGCACCAACAATCAAAGAGATGGTGCGCACAGCGCACAATGAAGCAATTTTAGCACAAACCAGCTACGACGAAAGCCCTATGTGGGTACAACCAAGAGCTAAATGTAGCGACATTTCAGATAAACTTCTCAGCCATGAGATGCGTGCAATGTTAAAGAAAAGAACACACGTACAACCTCAAGAAACCTTCGTAACACAAACATCTTTTGGAACAAATCTCGGTACGATAACGTGCTTTGAGAGAGTACAATTTCAAGAAGACGGGTCAATAGACATTGACCACTTCAGTTAAGAATCTCTGTAGTTGGATGATACGCATACCAAGCAAACCAGTACACTTCAAATGTAGCAACATCTTCTCGTGTATCTTCACGAAAAACAGTGACAACATCTAAAGCATCATTATACGAAATAGTTAAAGGCACACCATCTAATACATACTCTCGCACACCTTCAAATTTTTCTTTAGGTATAGCTAGATACGATCCATCAACTTCTACACCAACAACAATTGCTTTAGAGCGCAAAGCATCACTTTCTGCAGCAACAGGAAACCACACACGCAACATTTGCTCATAGCCTGGGTAGGGACTACGGTTATAATCACGGTCATACCCAGTATCTTCAGAAAGAACCAAGGTATGAGGGTACAGAGCCTTCCATTGACCCCATGTCGTCACCACAACTGGATAAGTATCTAAAACATCAGCTTTACGTGCACCAACAACAGCTTGACCTAAAATTTGCGGCCATAGTGAATCTGTTGCACGGTCATACATCACCAGGTTACTATTATACAACGCACCAGAAACACCCAAATTAACATCACGGTACGCAATAACACTTCCTGTCAAAGGACAGTACGTCACAGAAAGCATCTCAGAACCAACTTCATCATTGACAATTTCATGCCAATACATAATATTTTGCGGATACGCACGAGCTTGTGAGCCAACAACAATGCCAAAAACAGTTGCATCATCATCCAGGTGAGGATTTGTAACATAGGTAGGGGCATCAAGTGCAGGTATACCATCTTTAGCAGGACCACCAGTAACTAAAGCAGCAGCAATAGCATCAAGTGGGTCATCTTGAACAACAAACTCCGGTATAGTTGAAGAAGGCGATGAGGCAACAGAAAATTCATCAACAGCAAATGGTTCAGGTTCTAAAAAAAGAAATAGCGCAACAGCTACAACAAATACAAGAACAACTCCCAAACCAATACGTTTAAATCTCACAATAAGATTCATTGTAAAGCACATATATAAAACCATGGTTACCTATTCAATTATAATCCCTGTCTACAATGAACAACACATCATTGAAACAACATTGCAAAGGTTAAGTCAGTTAAAGGACAGCGAAATTATTGTAATAGATGGGCATCCAGAAAAAACAACGCATAAAGCAATAACAACTAAAGTTAAAAAAATAACATCACAACCAGGGCGCGCAATACAAATGAATACAGGCGCAAAAGCAGCAAAAGGAAACATTCTTATTTTTCTGCACGCAGATACCATTTTACCAAAAGATGCCTTACAAGAAATAAAACAAGCACTAAAAAGTGCACAAGCCTGCGCATTCGATTTTACGTTTCCCACAAAAAATATTTTCTTAAAGACTATAGCTTACACCGCATCAAAGAGATCTAGAATAACAAGACACCCCTACGGCGATCAAGTACAATGTTTCACAAAAGAATATTTTAACAAAATTGGTCAATACAAAGAAATTCCCCTCATGGAGGATGTGGAAATCATGCAAAGAATTAAAAAGCGCAAAGAAAAAATTTACCTAATCAAAGATAAAGTGCTCACCTCACCAAGGCGTTGGCAAAAAGAAGGGATGATTTACACAACAGTAAGAAATTGGGTTCTAATAACAGCATATTACGCCGGAGTAAGCCCTAAGAAACTAAAAAAATTCTACAAGAAATATTTAGCGTAACCTTTATAACCAACCACAAAACCAAAAGGGCATGCAAAAAATACACGCACACTGTGATGCACCTTGTGGCGTCTACGACCCTGCTCAAGCACGAGTAACCGCTGAAGCAGTACTTTCTATGACAAAAAAGATCCTTAACCTAAAACATCCGGGGTTAGAAGACCAAGCCGCTTTAGCAGCATACACGAACACCCTAACAAGATACATCCTAGTAAAAGAGCAGCAAGCACACGAAACTAAAGAACACCTACTCGTTCTCTGGACAGACTTTTTCAAACCACAACATCTACAAGCAAATCCAGACTTACACGACTTATTTTGGAAAGCGGCAAAAACATGTTCGGCGTGTAAAGTTGAAGTAAGCTTGCAACACGCAGAAGAGTTATTAGATTATGTTAAACAAATCCATGAACTTTTCTGGAAAACCAAAGGACGTGAAGTCCCATGGACCACCGCAAGTTAAAAGAATTTTTCCTTTTCTGCATAAAATTAAGAAAACGATACCAAGTACAAGGTGACTCCATGTGGCCCACTTTACAAGAAAAAGAAGTCGTCTACATTAAACCAACAAAAGAGTGTAAAGTCAACGACATCGTAGCAGCACAGCACCCCTTCAAAAAATTAATAATTATTAAACGTGTAAAAAAGATAAACAAAAAAATACAACTAAGAGGCGACAACGACAAAACAAACTTAGAGGTTACAGAAATTATTGGCGTGGTAAGCTATCCTCTAAGATCTTAACAATACGCTCAGAAGTTTTACCATCCCATAAGGGAATCTTTTGCTTTTTACGAGCTGAGCCAGACAAAATCTCGTCAACGGCAAAAAGAACTTTCTCTGCATCAACACCAACCAAATAATTTGTACCCAACTCTAAAGTAACAGGACGTTCAGTATTTTCACGTAAAGTTACACAAGGCACACCTAAGTAAGAAGTTTCTTCTTGAATCCCTCCAGAGTCAGTTAACACAAATGTGGCGCCTGTAACTAAACCCATAAAAGAAAAGTAACTTTGCGGTTCTAAAATTTCAACATGAGCAAGAGAAGTCAAACGATCCATAAGTTCATGTTTTTCAAGAGATTTTTTCGTACGTGGATGCAAAGGATACACAACAGGAATTTTTTCTTGCACAGCAGAAATAATAGCAAGACTACGTTGTAAATCTTCCAAAGAATCAACATTAGAAGGACGATGTAAAGTTAAAACTGCATAAGGAGGTCTTTCAGAACTAACAAATTTAGACATATTTACAACAAGCGTATCAATCATCACATTACCCACTAAATGAATCTTCTCAGCAGCAACACCTTCAGTAGCTAAATTGTCAACACCGCTTTGTTCAGTGACAAACAAAAAGTCAGCTAAATGATCAACAGCAACACGGTTCACTTCTTCAGGCATAGATCGATCAAAACTACGCAACCCCGCTTCAACATGCGCAAGAGGAATCTGCAACTGTGAGGCAACTAAAGCACAAGCTAAAGTTGCATTGACATCACCGACAACAACAACACAGTCAGGTTGCTCTTCAAGACAAACCTGCTCAAAAGCAACTAATGTTGCAGAAATTTGCGCCAAAGAACTACCAGCTTTACCCACTTCTAAATGATAGTCTGGATCACTTATGCCTAGCTCAGAAAAAAAAGAAGCAGACATGTTATAATCATAATGCTGGCCAGTATGCACTAAAACAACATCACAGCTAAAAGCACGTAACAAAGGCGCCACCTTCATAAAATTAGGCCGAGCAGCAGCGACAACAACAATTTTCATAAAAAACGCAGAGAAATGTGGTATAAAAACCTACCCTCGATAAACTCTTTCTACCTGCGGCACAATAGCATCCCACAAGAACTCTTGAGCACGTACAAAAGCAGCTTCCTGCATAGATGTACGCAATTTCTTATCAGAAAGTAATTGATCCAAATGAGCCTCTAAAGTAGATAAATCACCAAAATCATACAGGAGGCCACAAGCAGGGGTAACTAAGAATTGACATCCCTCGGTTTTAGTTGAAACTACTGCAGTTTTTTGCGCCATGGCTTCAAGCGGCGCGATACCAAAAGCCTCCCATTCTGATGAAATAACAAAAAGACTAGAAGCAGCAAGTAAAGCCCACTTATCATCCTCAGCAATATTGACGTAAATTCGTACGTGGTCACCTAAAGAGGCATCAGCAACAATTTTACGCAAGCGAGCAACATCCCCATCATCACGCCCAGCAATGACATACACCAGTTTAGGATATTTCTTAACTAAAGAAGGCAACACAGCAAGCACCTGATCAATACCTTTATACCGTGTAATACGGCCAACAGTGGAAATGATTGTCTTACCAGTTAATTGCTCAGAAGTTAAAAATTTTTTAGCATCAACAGACGCAAACACATGGCTGTCAATACCATTAGGCACATACACTATTTTTTTTAAAGATACACCACTTCGGCGCATCCAAGAAATTTGGGTAGGATTAACTTGAATAACCGCATCATAAATCTTGTTAAACAGAAGTTCAAACGACCAAACAAAGAATTTTAAAAATCGTTTCCAAAGTGAATAGTTAGCAAGAGCCATAAAAGGTCCATGCGGTGTGTTAACAAAACGAGTTTTCCAAGAAAGGAGTTTTTTATAAAAAACAATACGGTCAAACCAAAAAAAGCCAAAACCATGCACATGTAGCACATCTAATGGTTGACGCATGATAGCAAAAAACATCTTAAAACTAACTAAAAAATAAAATCGGTAATGAACCAAGGGTGTAAATCGGTGCACATGTACACCATCAAGAATTTCTTCTTTAGCAGGAATAATTTCACCAGCTTTACGATCAACCGTATATACATGCACCTCATGCTCTTTAGCTAAACGTTTTGCCAAAGCAGGAACATGCGATTCAAGTCCACCTTTGAACGGAGGGTAGTACACCGTTAAAAAACCTATTTTCATGGTCTCCTCTCCAAAACAAAAACCCAGGAAGGAAAGAGAGGGACAAATAATCGTAAAAGAAAAGCAGGAACATACGGTGCCCAGCGTCGAACAATTTTCTTATCCCCATACTTCTTTGGATGTTGCAAAATGTCAACTGCATAATCATGCAGAATAAAAGCGGATAAATATTTACGCAAAGCAAAGTAATGCATAGGTTTGGTTGCAAAACCAGCATAATCTTTTTTGTAAAAATTCACACCAGCAAAATAACACACCCCATTTTTTTTAAGCACACGTAAAATTTCACGCATCAACCCAGCTTGATCAGGAACAAAGTTATACACTTGGTTACAAATAATTACATCAACAGACGCATCAGCAACAGGAATCCTAGAACAAGCATCAGCATGATGAAAAGTAAGATTATCAAGCTTATATTCTCTTTTCGCATGGGCAATACCCGCCTTATCTACATCAACACCTATAGCCTCTTTAAACTGCGGCGCTAAAGAAAAAAGCATGGTACCGCGTGAACAACCCACATCAAGGATAATTTTATCAGAAGTATCACCTAAATAATCAGATAAAACAGCATAAATCTTTGCAGCTTTAGCAAGCCGTTCAGAAACAATATTCATCCGCTCATGCTTGTTAGCATAATCATTATCAGGCATAGAAAAAGGGTCAAAATCTCTAACTTAAAGCTTTCTATGCTCATCCAAGATATCGACTATTCTTTGAGAGGGACTAGAAAAATCAGTAAGAGGTTTAGTTTTATATTTTGAAGGATCCGCCAAAAACGCTCGCGCTTTATCTAAATTAAACCCAGCAAGACAAATGTTATCATAGCCTGGACGTTCAGTAGCTTCTCGTAACAGCAAACAAGCAGTACCTAAAATTTTTGTTTCCTGTTGTGGCCCACCACCGTCAGTCACCATATATGCACAGTTAGCAATTAAGTGGACAAACTCAAAATAACCTTGTAGCGGCATAATTTCAACATGGTGTGCTAATTTGTCATACAAACCAAAATTTTCCAAATACTCTTTGGTAGATTCATGCAAGGGCATAACTATTTTTTTAGTTTGGGCAATTTCAAGCAGCAAATCAACAACAAACAATAAACGGCTTTTCACTTTAATCGTTTCAAACCGATGAATCGAAGCTAAGACATACTGCTCTTTTCGTTTGGGTAACTTCTGCTCTGAGGCAATACGCACCGCATCAAAAACGGTGTTATGACCAACATTGACAATAACCCCTTTCTGTTTTTCTTTTACCAAATTGTTGTACGAATTCTCATCAGAAGCAAGCATAAGGTAACTGACCCGATCAACAAAACGACGAATAGCCTCTTCAGGAAACGGATGCGCTAAACGGTACGTTCGCTCACCGGCCTCAATATGTACCACACGTTGTCCACAAAGTTTAGCAATAACAGTTCCCAAAAGAGCAGGCGGCGCATCACCATGCACCAAACACAAACCACCTTTAGCAGAAAAAACAGTTTTTTTATACTTAGGTACACGAAGCAAGTTCGTTAACATCCACCAAGCAATTTGTTTAACATTGGTAATATCTTTGCCAAAATTGTAAAATTTACAGTCAGGATTTTTCAAAGAAAAGGTATCATACAACTTCTCAGCAATAGCAACATGTTGTCCACCATCAATTAATTGGTAAGAAATCTTTCGTTTATCAAGCTCCCATATGATTGGAAAGGTTTTAATAATCTGGCCTTTAGTGCCAACAATAATGGATATCATAAAAGCTCCTTGACAATTTTTAAAGCTGCAAGCGCTTCTTCACCACTCATACCAGGTTTAGCACCCGAAGCAACCGCATCTAAAAAAGATTGTAATTCTAACTTTAACGGTTCACCTTTTTCTACAACAACTTCTTCAGCTGCAGACGCACCAAACTTCACCACAAAATCAGCATGCCCGTCCCAATCCCGGGTATACACACTCTTAAACAATTTTAACGATTGGGTAACATAATCAAGTTCCGCATGACCCTTAGTTCCCGTAACAGACAACGTACGAATTTTAACTGGCGTTATCCAATTAACTTGCACTGAGCCATGAATACCATTGTAATCTAAAAGAACCTGCGCATAATCTTCACGCGTAGCAGTTAAAGCACTTTCTTGCAACGAATAGACGTTACTAGGCAAACGTCCAGTTAAATAATTTAAAATATCAATGTCATGAATACCAATATCTAACAACACATTAGCATCAGTTACTTGCGGAGGAGCAATACCAACACGCTTAGCAGAAAGACAGGTTAAATTTCCTAAAACGCCTGTATCGATTAATTCTTTTAATTTAATAATAGCAGGGTTAAACCGCTCAATGTGACCAACCATGAGTTGCACACCAGCATCCTGTGCAGCAATCAATAAACGTTTAGCACCAGCAAGCGTAGAGGCCATAGGTTTTTCAACAAAAAGGTGTTTACCAGAAGCTAAAATATCAAGACCAAGAGATTCATGCAAAGACGTAGGCACAGCTAACACAACAACAGTTATGTCATCACGAGCTAAAATTTCGTGATAATCACTGTACGCAGAACAATTGTACTTCTTTCCAAACTCCTGTGCACAAGCAATATCAGCATCACACACAGCAACAAGTTCAGCGATTTCATTGAGCACACGAGCATGGTGTCGTCCCATATTTCCCAGTCCAATAACAGCACATTTCAGCATAAAAAAGGGCAAGAGAAGCTATTTTTAAAGGTTTACGAAAAGCTCCGCACCACAGACACAATGCGAGCAAGATCATCCGGTGACAAACCAGGATGAACAGGCAAAGAAACAACCTCTGAAGCTAAACGCTCAGCAACCGGCAAAGAATCTGTGTAACCCAATTTCCGATAAAACGTTTGTTTATGAATGGGCACAGGATAAAACACCCCACAACCAACACCTTGCTCTTGCAAGTGGGCCAAAAAAGCATCACGAGATTTACCGACAACACGCACGGTAAACTGGTGATAGACATGCGAACACCCTTGCAAAACAGAAGGCAAGACCAACCAATCAAGATCACGCAAAGCGTTACACAGGTAGGCCGCATTCGCTTGACGAGATGCATTAAACTGGTCTAATTTTTTCAGCTGACAAAGGCCAATTGCAGCCTCAATCTCACTCATTTTATAATTATACCCTTGAGAATCATGATAATACCGCACAGGGCTACACCCGTGCAAACGTAACTGTTGCGCACGCCGACGCACTTTCTCTGAATCAGTAACAATGATTCCACCCTCACCACACGTCATATTTTTGGTTGCATAAAAACTAAACGCAGACGCATCCCCCAAAGCGCCAGCTTTTTTACCATCATAGAGGGCACCGTGCGCTTGTGCTGCATCTTCAAGCAAAAAGAGATGATGACGCGCACAAATGCTACGTAAAGCATCCATGTTGGCAGCATGACCAAACAAGTGGACAGGCAAAATAGCTTTAGTTTTCAAAGAAATTTTAGCAGCAACTAAATCAGGATCAAGACAAAATGTGACCGGGTCAACATCAACAAACACAGGCGTAGCTCCGGCGTGTAGAATTGCATTGGCAGAGGCGATAAAGGTAAACGGTGTGGTAATAACTTCATCACCAGGCCCGATACCATGCGCTTCAAGCATAATTTGCAACGCGGTCGTCCCTCCGCTAGTCGCAACAGCATACCGCGCACCACAGTAAACAGCAAACGCTTCTTCAAAGGCAGCAACGGTTGTATTCTGCGCTAAAATCCCTGAATCAAGAACACGTAAAACAGCTTCTTTTTCCTCATCACCCAACAGCGGGCGAGCAATAGGGATCATACAAAATTTCAGTCAGAGATTGCTTTTAAAGGTTCTCCAACATCAACCTCAGCATCACAGCTGCGACAATACAAGACAGTATCGCCTCTTTTTTGTGCAGGATGGCCACAAGAAGAAACATACGCGACAGGTCGAGCAGGACTACCTAAAACTAAATGGTACGGCGCAACATCACGCGTCACTAAAGAACCTGCAGCAACCATAGCATAGCTACCAACAACACGCGGCGCATCCTTGGTACCACAAACAATAATTGCGCCAGCACCAAGTGAAGCACCTTTTTCTATACGAGTAAAACCTAACCGAGAATCATCCCACAAGGCAGCGCGAGGAAACCGATCATTGGTAAACAACACCCCTGGGCCAACAAAGACCTGGTCTTCAAGCGTAACACCGTGCCACACATCAATACCGTTTTGCAATTTAACGCCAGAACCAATAGAAACCCCGTAATCTACATAACACAAACGACCAATAGTACAGTTCACACCTATAGTTGCCCCTTCACGAATTTTCACATAATCCCAAACCTTGGTACCTGCACCAATCGTAGCAGATTCATGTACAGCAGCCGTTTCGTGGATCATGAAAAAAAGAGAACATAAAGGGCTTAAAAGTTTTGCCAAAATTCTTCCAAAAAGTATATAAATCTCAATAAATAACAAAATACTGGTGTCAGGTAATGCCCCATCGCAAGATGAAACCTGCAAAGGATACCGCACTGTGTTCCCCGTCCTCATGAGCGAGGCGGGCTATATTTTAGTATGGAAAGAGTATGTGTTTATATTGATGGAGCAAATTTCTTTGGTGGAATAAGAACTATAAACAGACACTATACAGATTACAAATTTAATTTCAAAAGGTTTATTAGAAAAATAAGCAAAAAGCGAGAGCTTGTAACAGTATATTATTACAACGCTTCATTAAAACAACAAATAAACCCGCAAATTTTTGCTAAACAACAGAGCCTTTTCAAGAGATTAAGAAAAATTGAAAGATGTAAGATCATATTATGTAAGAGGCAAAAAAGAGAAAACAAAGATGGAACCTATTATTACACAATCAAAGGCGACGACATCCATCTAGCAATAGATATGCTCAGAGACGCTTACGAAGATAAATACGACACTGCAATCTTAGTCAGTGGCGATGGTGATTTCGCGCCTCTTGTAAAATATGTAAAAAAGAAAGGCAAAAGAGTGGAAAATTACCACTTTAAAGAAAACATTTCACTCGATTTAAAAAAGGTCTGTGATAAAACAGAAGTAATAAATAAAAAAACTGTAAACAGATTCTTCTTTCGAAAATAGACCTTAAAAACCTTACCCATAACAAATATAAAGCAAAGCAAAAACACCACCCTATGAAACCAAGCATCACAATCTTACTACCCGCCTACAACGAAGAGCTCAACATCCCGTTGTTAAAAAACGACCTTTTTCCATACCTAGAAGAGCTCAATCGTGACTACGAAGTCTTAATCATTGACGACGGATCGACAGACAAGACTTTAGAAGAAGCAAAAAAACTAAAAGAAATTTTTAAGCAAAAAGTAAGAATCATAAAACACACGTCAAACAAGGGGTTAGGTGCAGCTGTTAGAACAGGGATCAATAAAGCAACAAAAGAATTAATTATTCCGCTAGACACCGACTTAACGTTCCACCCTAAACAAATCCAACATCTTGTAAGCGCATTCGACGCACACGACGTCGACTGTGTAATTGGTTCTCACTTAATGTACCGTGAAGGAACAAGAGGGGTGGTAACACATAGATTATTCTTGAGCAAAATAGTGAACATCATCTACAGAATTTTATTAAGACAAAAAATATACGCAGTCAGTTCCATTTTTAGATTATACAGGACACAAGACCTACAAAAATTACACTTAACAAGTAAAGGGTTTAACATTAACGCAGAAATTTTATTCAAATTGATTCAGGAGAACCAAAAAATCATGGAAGTCCCAGCAATTCTAACAACAAGAAGGTTTGGCGAGTCAAAACTTGATACCAAAAAAGAAGTGGCAAACCACATAAAACTCATCAAAGACATTATGCTGTGGAAATTAAAATGAAAAAAATATACACGTACATAATATTAATAATCCTCCTAAAAGTAGCGCTAGCAAGTTTAGTGCCAGCACCAACCGTCTTTTCAGACGAATATGTATACAGCAAAATTGCATTAAGTTTAACACAAGGGGACGGATTTAGTTTACACGGAACACCAACAGGATTTTACCCACCACTCTACCCACTCTTGTTAACACCCGCATTTTTGACAAGTAACATGGATCTAAGTTACTTTCTAATAAAACTAATTAACGCAATACTCAGCACGTTAATCATCATCCCAGCATACCTGCTCTTAAAAGAATTTTTAACAAAAAAGCAAGCAGAAACAGGCGCAATCCTCACAACAATTTTACCGGCAACCTTCGCGTTCACGCCAGCAATCATGGCAGAAAATATAGTATACCCATTAACACTAACAACAATTTACTTACTGTACAAAACATACACACAAGATAATCTTAAATGGGCCGCATTAGCAGGAGTCGCAGCAGGTTTAACGATGCTTGCTAAAATCAGCGCATTAATCTTCATTCCCACCGTAATTATTTTTACAGTAATTTACGGCTACAAAAAACAAAAAAAACAAGTGTACATAAAGTCAACAATTATCCTCGCTATCTTTACACTGATGTACCTACCATGGATGCTACGCAACTTTGCACATTTTGGCGCATCAATAAACAACATTTTAGGCGGTTACACCTACGAAGCAACAATTATCCTTAACCAGACAATAGGTACAGCAACAACAGCACTCAAAGCGCTACGAGCAGCAAACTGGTTTATCCTCTATCTAGGCTACACGTTGTTAGCAGGACTCATTATCTTACCTGTATACGCGATACAGTGGATCATAAAAAACAGACATAATGAGCTTGCCCTGTTAACGATATTAACAACTTTAGCAACAATCACGATAGGCGCGAACCATAATGTAAAAGCAGCCATCGCGCAAGGAATCATAGGGGTAGGAAGACCGATTGGCAGATACATCGACATGATTCTACCGTTAATAATCTGTGTAGGATTTATTGCAGTACACAAAGAAAAAACAATAAACTTGCAAGAGATAAAATATTCACTCATAGCAATAACAGGTTACGCAAGCATACTCACCCTAAGCCCTCTCTTTCCTATAAATAACATTTCACTTACGTGGCTAGGAGTTCTAGAAAAAGTACTTCCGCTAGTTGCAATAGGAGCACTGTTAGCTACAACTATGTACATAGCAATCAAGTACGCTGACGCCATACCAAAAAACACCGTCATTGCACTCAGCGCAACATTGTTCCTACTCACATCTTTAGGCGCAGTAGCCATCATTGATTACAACGCAACAACATCCTGGATAAACCACGACCACAACCTGATGGGCAAATACATTAATGAAAACATACAAGGAACAATTCTTTTGGACAATACCTTCGAAGGACAAATTACAAAGAATACACAAGAACCTTTGTATCAAAACCAAGGTGACAGCTTTGTAACACTAATCGGATTTTGGACAACAAACAAATTCGTAACAAAAGGACAACACGATTATCTATTAACAAAACAAGAAAAGAACCTAGAACTCACACATCAGCAAGGCAAACTCAGGCTGTACGCGGTCGAGCAACAATAGCCATTTTCTTATGAAATAGCTTGCCGATCAGAGATAAGAACAGCTTCTTTATCAAAATCAACACCAATCATGGTACAACCACTATTCTTTGCAAAATCAACACAGGTTTTACCACTAGACGAGCCACATTCAAGAATAACATCGTCAGATTGAGGAGCAACCCAAGAAAACAAATAACGAACGCGCATACCAACACGATATTTCACCAAAGGATTCCCAGGACCACTGACACCCTGTACAGACTGCAAATAGACACGAAAAGCATACTCATGATCATTATGATCAAGAGCTAAAAGATCTTCTTGACTCCAGGTATCATACTGCATAGGCAAGCATAAAAAAGGGCCCTATTAAAAAGGTTATCATTGTTTGATAGTCTTTGAAAATGCATAATTAAGTAAACGAGACCCTTTCAAAAGAAACGTTTTAGGATCCTTCACAAAACGACTCACTAAATACTTTGGCTTGCGAAACTGTAAAAACGTTAAACGCTTATACAACCCTTGCAACTGCTCTTGCAAATAACCAGGAGTAAACTCTTCGGTGGTAATCATCCCGCCACCTTGAATTAAAGAACCTAATAAAATATTCTTTTCATTAACTTCTTTAGCAAACAACCCTTGCTCCTCTGCTTCTTTATACAGTGGCGTATCAATGAGCGGATTCGCCGTAGTAAAGGCAGGAACAACGTCAAAATCACGCGCAAGACCGTACGCAAAATCTAAGGTATCTTGAATCTGTGCTTTAGTTTCTTGCGGAAACCCAATGATAAAAAACGCATGCAAATCGATACCATACTTTTGGCAAAGTCGCGCACAGGCACGAACTTCATCAAGATCTAGCGCCTTTTTCACATACTTATCAAGCACAGCTTGGTTACCCGATTCAACACCAATAACTAACCGTGTACAACCAGATTGTTTGGATTTAATAAGTAAGTTTTCATCCATCTTATCTGCACGGACACCGTTAGGCGTATCCCAGGTAAAATTAAAATTTTCAGAGATCATACCATCTAAAATCGTTTCAAAGCGAGGTTTATCTAAAGTTAAATTATCATCTTCAAAACAAAGATGTTGTACGTTATATTTTTCCTTCAAAAGTCGCAAATGACCTAAAACATATTCAGGCGATTGCACACGAAAGGCCTTACCCATATGTAGATGAATAGAACAAAACGAACAGGAGTAGGGACAACCCCGAGACGTAACTAAACTCATAATACGGTTAGGCTTAATGTGCGGCCGTGGTTTATGACCAGATGCATACAGCTCAAAGTAACGTTCAAGATCACACAAATGGTAGGCAGGATACGGTAACGCATCAAGGTCTTGAATCTTTTCACGTTTTTCGTTGATAACTACATCATCACCTTTCATATACGCAACACCAGCAACATCTACAGGTTCTTTATCAGCAGCGATACACTCTAAAAGTTCACGCAAACTATACTCCCCTTCACCCATGATAGCATAATCAATATGATGCGCCTCCAAAAATTCTTTAGGACGTACAGTAGCATGCGGTCCCCCGACAACAATTTTCACTTCAGGGTTAATTTTGCGCATTAAAAGCGCACCATTCATCGGATTTTTAGACTGTGAAGAAAAGAGGTTAGCAAAACATGCAACATCAGGATTAAACTCACGCAAAGCCTCTTCAATGGCATCCCACGTAGCCCCATAATGAATTTGATCCTCAGTTTCATGTAAAATGTCTTTGGTGAGAGTAAACGCATCAATAAATTTTACATCATGCCCAGCAGCCTCAAGAACAGAGCAAACCTGCAACACACCGATCGGAATATAGTTACGCAAATAGTCCGGATCGTAAAATTCTCGAGGATACGTCTGTGGTGGATTTACAATAGCAACACGCATAAGTCACTGAGTCAAAAATCCTATTTAAACCTACCGACCAACTAAACTTTTGCGTTTTTGATTTTTCACAAAATGCTAAGTCTTTAATATTT
>CAYFPK010000004.1:0-62948 GCA_964344975.1 Candidatus Woesearchaeota archaeon | reverse complement strand
ACGAAGTGGAGCAAATCGAGCGAAGCGAGATCCTTTAGGGCGGGGAGGACGTCACGCTCCTTACTACACTATATGTCATCCATTTGGCACAGAATCGTGAGTACAATTGTACTCCATTTGTACTCCGCTTGTGCTCCACCTCAGCCAAAAAAAGATAGGAATGGGTTGTTTAGTGTCACAAAAACTTAGAAAATAAGGGATGGACTTATATAGCAGGAGTGCCTTATTACTTGTAGGCACTTGATTTTTGGAGTAAGAATCGAGGGTTTACAAATGCGCCAATTGGCGTGTTGGAGTAATTCGTAAAGCCCAAGGTGTTGAGTTTAGCGAATTAGGCTCTGTATCGCAGAAATTCTGCGGAATAAGCACAGTCGTTACTGGCGAGTGGCACTTATTCCGTAAAGTTTTATAAAGCCTTTGGCCTTCTCATTTATGCTAGAATCTAGCTAGAGATGCCCTATGACTGCTTTAACCCTTGAAACGAACCTTTCGCATGATTTCTTTAGGCAGGATGCTGCCACTGTTGCTGCATATTTGCTTGGACGGCAACTTATTCGGACATTTTCTGCTGGTCCTGTTGTAACCGGAACACTTGTTGAAATTTCTGCCTGGGAGGGAGGTTCTGGTAAGTTTGTTGATTACGGGCCTGGTATTGTTTCTGTTAGTAACCGTCGTGGTAATTATCTTATTGACATTAGTTGTGGTGTTTCTAGTTGTGTTACTTTGGTTGCTGCTGATTATGTTTTTGAAGATAGGCCTGTTACTGCACAGGGGCCAGGGAATTTAGCGAAAGCTTTGCAAATTGATGCTTCTTTTGATGGGCATGACCTAATTGCTGGTGGTGCTCTTGCTTTAGATGGTAACCCTGTACATCCTAGTTTAGTTGTACAAAGAAAGAAGTCTACTCCAAATAATTGTGTTGGTTATTTTTATATTCCCAAAAACAAGAGGTGATAGGAATTATGTATGGTAAAGGATCCTGTCGAATCTGCATTGGCCACGCTTGTTGCTAGTGGGAAGTATGATGCTGTGACTATTGCTAATCTTCGACGTATGCTTACAGCGCAAGGTAAAGAAACTTTAGCGCAGGCTGTAGCTCATCTCTATCAGCAACATAAGGGTGAAGATGATCATTATACATCTTTTGTTGCCCGTGCGCAACGTGATGGCTATTGGTTTTTATCTGAAGCTAATTTGGTGCAGGCGCGTCAAGGGTTAGAAACCATTCTTGCTCGTACAAAAGATTCTGATTCACAAGATTATGCTTCTGTTTTAGATGTGCTTGATACAGAAACTGATGCTGATTTGTATGCTGCTTTTGTTTTGAATATCCCTGAGGTTCGTGAGGAGGTTCGTGCTCTTGTTGGTACTTTTGATAATTTATATCGTGTGAGTCAATCTATCTTTTCTGAAAAACGATCTGCTAAACGTTCATCTTCTGAAAAAGAAGATCGTGTTGTTGGTGAAGTTTCTCCTGTGTATGTGCGTATGTTGCAAGAATTACCTGCAGGACATTTTTCTGTTTTGGCAAAAAATGAAGATGAACTTTCTGATGAAGAAAAAGCATCTTATGCTGATGCGCGTCGTTTGTTTTTAATTCTTCGTGAGAAGGCGCGCCGTGATTTTTTCAATATCTTTAATTTGCGAGAGGATCCTATGGATGCTTTGCCTGAGCTTGAGAAGCTTGTTGCTTTGCAAACGCATGAGAACTTGCGTTACTTATATGAAGATCAACTTGCAACCTTTAGATCTTATCTTTCGTTTCGTGAACGTATGATTTCTCTTGGGCATATAAACCCTGACTTTGTAGATCCTGCAACTGGTGAGGCTGTTGTGCTTCCTTCGTTTCATCAGGCCGTTGCCCAGTTCCATAACCTGGAAGAAGGTCGCTTTGGTGTCTTTGATGAATGTGGTACGGGCAAAACCGCTATTGCCCCTTTGCTAAAGCCGCTTATTGAGGCTAAGTTGCGAAGCGAAGGTAAAGGTGTGTATGGTCGTACGTTGGTTTTGGGTCCTAAGGCTTCTGTTAAGGCTTGGCGAGATGGTCTTTGTGGCCCTTCTGATACACGTTACTTTGCTGATGTGCAATCTGTTGCTTGGGTGAATGGAGATAAAGATGCGGCTTTTCTTGCTGAGATGCGTGGTGCTGACTTTGTTTTTGCTAACTTTGATCAGCTAACACTTGACTTTGGTGATAAGCAGGTGTATGAAGTGTTGCTTGATTTGGGTTATGATCATCTTATTATTGATGAAGTGCAAGATGTGCGTAATACGCGTACACGTACAAAAAAGGGTGCTGTTACTGTTGCTTCAGCGGTTAAACTTCTTGCGACTCGTCCTGACCTTGGGTACTTGACTGAGCTTACCGGTACGCCCATGCCTGATACGTTAAAAGATTATGCTTCATTGTTTTTTATGTTACACCCTGATCATTTTGTACAAGAGGAAGATGGACATTCTTTTTTAGATTATGATGCTGTTGCTTCTCGCTTTTTAGAGATTTATGAGGGGGATCCGCGTTCCTTGTATACGTTTGTTCGACAAAGAACTATTCGACGTCGCAGTTGTGATGTTATGGATTTGCCTCCTTTAGAGGTTCTTATTGATGATGTTGCATTAACTGAGGTGCAACAACGCATTGTTGATTATGTGTTTGAAACTGGTCAACCTAACTGGTTAACACAAATGCGGTATGCTGTACTTGATCCGCGGTTGGTACATCCTCGTATCTTATCTGATCTGGATTTAGTTGGTGCTGTTTCTCGCTCTGATTCTGCGAAGTATGTGCGATTAGATCAATTGTTAACTGCAGATGATGGACCTGTTGCTTGCGGTGATAAGTTTGTTGTGTTTTCAACCATGTTTGCCAAACATGTTACCGCTGCTGCTCGACAGTTACGTAGACAATATGAGGAGCTTGGTTTATCTGATGCGTTTGCTTCTTTAAATCTACGTCCTTTGCATGAAGAGCTTGCAGATGTTTTATCTGCACAGTTTGGTCGATCGTTTAATTTGACTTCTGTTGATGGAACTACTTCTGATGCTACTCGTGACAAAATCGGTGAACGTTTAGCAAACGGTCTTGACGGTGTTGTTGTTTCTACACGTGCTGGTGGTGTTTCTTTAAATTTTTCAGCTGCTAATGCTGCGTACCTTTTAGATGATCATTACAGTCCTGCTGTGCGTGAGCAAGCTATTGCTCGTTTAGCTCGGCGTGGTCAAAAAAAGAAAACTACCGTTCGGTTATTGTATGGTGCTGATTCTATTGATTATGCTGTTGATTCTTTGCGTGCGCAAAAAGCTGAAAAAAATCAGATGGCTCTTGATGGTATTGCTCTTTTGGATGAAGAGCGAAAACTTATCTCTGGTGACGGGGACTCGTTGCGATTAAAAGAATTGTTTTTGCGTGGGCGTGGTGGTGTTTCTGTGGATCTTTCGGATTCTTCTGTGAACTCTTTAGATGATTTTGTTACTAAACGAGTTGTTACTCGTAAAAAAGGAAGTTCTACTGTTATTTCCTCCGATGCTTATGAGCAAACTGTTGCGCAAGAGTTGCGTGCACGTATTATGCAAGACCCTATAGGTATTTGGCATGATGAAGAATTTGTTGCGCTTTATTGTGCACATTTTTCTTCTTTGAGCCCATATGTTCTTGCTCGTGCTAAGGTTGTTGATTTAGTGAAACGTGCACGTGTAGGAGAGATTACTTTTCCTGCAACTGTTTTAGCTGATGCGGCAGGTCCCGGTATCTTGTATGATGCGTTTTTAGATTTAGACACTCTTGTGCGTGATTGTGGTTTTGCTGTTCCTGAGGTTGTTGACCGTGACTTTTCTTTAGCGATGTCTGCACGCAGTTCTAACCCTCTAAAGTATGTTGGTGATATGTGTGATGTGTCTGTTGTTGGTGGTCGTACTTTTGATTTTGTTGATAACTCATCTGTGAGTTTGCTTGAGAATAAAGAACGTGTACGTGATTATGTTGTTGGTGCAAATGCAGTTTTAGATGTTGGTGGGTATTTGCAACTTGGTCTTGGCGGTTGGCGTTTTTCTAGCTCTTTTTTTGATGGTATGAAAAAATCTGGATTTACTCCTCTTGTTAAATCGCATCGTTATGCCGTTTCTAAGGATTTTTTTTCTCGTTTGAAGGCGTCTGCTGGTCAACATCATGCTGAAGCGTACCGGAGTAAACTTGAGCATTCTACCTTTTCTTTGTTTGAAAAAGTTTCTGCTGTTGCTGCTGTTGATGCTGATTACTTTGCTTTAGTTGCTCCTGTGGATGAGCCTTCTGAAGTTGTTTCTTTAATGTCTTCTGCAGCTACTTTACCTGAAGCTGTTTCTGACGCTGGTTATACTCCTGCTCGTGCATCGAGCGTTTCTGGTTCTTCTGCTCGTGTTCCTCGAAAAGTCTATACAGGCTCTCGACGGTTGCGTATTGATCCGCGATCAGGGTTGGTGTTGAGTGATGGGTAGAAGACCTGATGGATTTTGGAAGAATCTCTCTGATGAAGATTTAAGAGAATATTATGGCGAACATTTTGCTGGTTGGAATCGTGCTCGTGTGCAAAAAGATAGAGCGAAAGCAGGTTCTACGTTCTATAATGAAGTTCGTGTCCGAGGTCTTGTTGATGAAATCTTTCCTGCTTGTCGTTATCACAACTGGGATGGTTTTGGTGTTGCTGAATTTAAGCAGTTCTACGAAGAACATCTTGCTGGAATGAGTCGTACTGAGCTGCAAAAGGATGTTGATGGGCTTGGTTCTGCTTTCTACTCAACCGTTGCTCGATTAGGGCTCAAAGATGAAGTTCTTCCATCACCTCAGCGTGTTCGTTGGTCTTCTTTTACCGAAGAAGACTTTCATTCTTATTATGAGGAACGTTTTTCTGGAATGACCGTTGCTCAAGTCAAAGAGGTTCCAGGAGGTTATGCCTTTTTTAAGGCGTTAGTTCGTCGTGATCTTATTAGTGTTATTTTTCCTCCTCGTGATACTCGTTTGCAGCGTGAAATTGATTTTGATGGCTTTACTGTTGAGGATTTTAAACAACACTATCAAACACATTTTTCTGGTATGAATAGAACTCGTGTTAAGAAGGCACCTGATGGTCGCGCGTTTTATGAACGACTTTTTGATCTTAATCTTCTTGATGCTGTTATTCCTTTAGGAACGAGGGGCCAGTTTTCAGATTTTACTCTTGAAAATTTTCAGGCGTATTATGAAGAATATTATAGTGGTTTGTGCGCTTATCAAGTTATGCAATTAGAAAGTGGTAATGCCTTTTATTTGGCTCTGCGTAAGGCTGGCTTTTCTTCTGCAGATGTCTTTGCGCCTAACTCTCAACATAGTTGGAATGAGTTTACTCTGCAAGATTTTAAAAATTATTATGGGGATCATTTTGCTGGATGGCATCGTACTCGTGTACAGAAAGATGCTCCTCATGGAAGATCCTTCTATCGTGCTGTTGCTGCTCGTGGATTCACCGATGAAGTCTTTCCAGAGTCTTTACGTAGGCCCAATGGTTATTGGGATGACCGTGAGAATGTTGTTTCTGAAATTGAACCTTTGGTTTTCGAACTTGGTAGGTTTCCTAAAAGTCGTGAAATTGCTGCCTTTTCTAGCTCTCTTGCCTCATCTCTTTCTCGTCACGGTGGGTATTATGCGGTGAAGGCTCATATGGGGTATGCTGATTCTGCTTCTCAAAAACCGAGTGGTTATTGGAAGGAATGGGATAATCTTGAGCCGGCCATGCAAGCTGAGATAAGTAAGCTTGGACGATTTCCTTTGAAGCGTGAACTTCCCGGTTACCTTGCTTCTGCTCTTGTGCATCATGATGGCCTTATTGGTGTAAAAGCTCGTATGGGTTATGTCTCTAATGAACTTGCAGCTCTTGAAGAATTGGTTGAGGTGCTTGTGTAATGAAACCTTGGCGAGGATTGAGTACTGTTGAAGATTTTCAAAAATATTGTGCAGAACATTTTGCTGGTATGAGTCGTAGTGAAATTGGTGAAGCTGATTGTGCATTCTACCGTGCTGTTACTGTAAGAGATCTTACTGATGCAGTTTTACCTTTAAGTAAAAAAGGAGTTGAGTGGCGAAAATTTACAGATGAAGAGTTAGTTACTCATTATGCTGAGCATTTTTCGCATCTGTCAAGAGGACAATTGCAGTATGACAAGATTCATGGAGGATCTCAGCTTTATCATGTTTTGAAAAGAAGGGGTTTACTTGAGGAGGCTATTCCTGAAACTCGTCACCGTTGGGTTGATTGGGATGTTGATATGTTTCAGGCATATTGTAAGGAACATTTTTTTGGCCTTAGTAGGGGCCAGGTGAAAGAGGATGGTCCAGATGGACGTAGTTTTTATAAAGCTGTTCGGGCCCGAAAACTTCTTGATGAAGTCTTTCCCCCTAGCCAACAACGATTCACTCATTTTACTTTAGAAGATGCTCAAAGATATTACTTTCTGCGTCTCGATGGCAAAAGTCGTGGTGAGGTCGGTTCTTTGGATAGTGGTTTTATGAAACTTCTTAGAAGGAATGGTTGGGTTGATGCTGTTCTTCCCTCTCCGAAAAAAAAACGTTCTCGTCCTAACGGTTTTTTGCGCGATTTTGCGCATGTTGAGGTAGCTTTGAAAGAAATTATTGATCAGTGTGGTGGTGTTTTTCCTACAACAAATCAGTTGAAAGAATTGGATTATGGATTACAACAGGCTCTCTTTAAGTATCACGGTGGTCTTGTTGCTGTGAAAGCTCGCATGGGCTACTCTGATGAGCTTGCCGCTTTAGAAGAATTGGTTGAGGTGCTTGGGTGATGGATAGGAAAGCGCATGCGTCTTTAGATGAGTGGGAATCTCTTGTAGCTAGACTTGACCCTATTGTTGAAGAGTTGGGTCATTTTCCTTCTTCTTTTGAGCTTTCCAAACTTTCACGTCCGCTTAAAGATGCAATCTCTGCGTTTCCTGGCGGTATGGTTGCTGTTCGAAAATGTTATGGCGTTGCTTCACCTCATAAACCTTCTGGGTATTGGTTGGATGTTGGTAATGTGTTTTTTGAATTACAGCCTTTAGTTGATAGTCAAGATTCTTTTCCTACCGCTGTTGAAGTTCGCCAATTTAATCCTTCTCTCTATAAGGCAATTTATGATTATCATGGTGGTCTTGTTACTATTCGTGAACAAATGGGTTATACCTCTGGTAAAAAACCAAATGGGTTTTGGAAAGATTGGGCTCATGTTGAGCCTGCCATGCATAATATTATTTCTTTGCTAGGGCGTTTTCCGAAAGGAAAAGAAATTCCTTCTGGTCTACGTACCTGCTTGTATCGACATCATGGCGGGTATCATGCTGTGAAAGTTCGCATGGGTTATGGTGATGAACTTGCTGCTTTAGAAGAGTTAGTTGCTTCTTTAGCTGAGTGAAATTATATTTCCTCGACCTTTTTTTATTTTCTTTATTTTTTTGTTTGCTTCTAACTCTGTAATTGCCAACGACATTTTTGCTTCAGAAAAAGGAAAATGTTTTCTTAACTCCTTTTGTGTCATGCGTCCATCGTTTTCTTTTAGAATTTTTATTATTTTTTCTGCTAGTGGGTCTTGCTTTTTTGTTTCTGGCTCTATTTTTTTTCTTTTGAAAAAAAGAATCACACCTACAATTACTGCTGCACCTATGATCCAAACAACGTATGTTGGTGTTTCACCATTGAGATCTAGCTCTGTTTGTGATTCTTCTACGAACTCTTCAAACTCGCTTAAATCTAATAAGGTAAATAAGTCAACGGTGTAGTCGCCATCGTGCGTAATCTCAATGCTTTCTTCTATGAGTGTTTCATCTTGGTTACTTTTAACACTTAACGTATAGCTTCCTGGGCTTAAAGTAAACTCATATGTGCCTTCTTTAATCACTTGGCGTTGCAAGGGTGTTGAGTCAATTTCTACAATAACATTAGTTTGCGGCTCTAAACTCAGATCATAGACTGTTCCTTGGATGGTTGCTGCTGTACTTAGTGGAATGGTTAAGAGTAAGACTAAAAGTATACTGTATCTCATATTAGTCTTGTTTGCATGAAATATATTTAAACATACTTATTTTTGTTGCCCTCTTATAAAATCTCTTTGTTTTTTATTTTGAGCTTATTTTATCCTTTGTAAAGTATTTGGGCTCTTGGTAAAGCTTTAGCTAAAGTTTTTGGTAAGTTTCTTTATAAAGTACTTTGCTTAGGGGATGTGTATGATTCGCAAATGGAGGTCGAATATTATGAAACATGTACTAAGTGTATGTATGGTTTTACTTCTTCTAGTTAGTGCTGTGCCTTTTGCACTTGCTGATGAAGATGTAGAAGCTAGCGGTGCTGTTCTTATTACCGCTGATTCTGGTGAAGATGTTGTTGATTCTCGACATAAACCGCGACGTATGATTCGTGATGCTGTCAAAGATCCTCGAGATGCTAAAAAATTAGCAAAACATGTTGTACGTAACGCTAAACAATTACAACATCAGGTGCGTGCAGTAGATCCGCAGAAACGTGCTGCTTTTGCTCGCTTAAAGCAAGATTTACGTGCTTGTGATGGTGACATCACTGAAACGTGTGTAGATGCACGTAATAAAGCTAAAGAACATTTACTGACTTTAGCTGATCGTGTGCTTAACCTACTTGACCGTTTAGAAGAGCGTGTGCGTAATGCTGATGTTGATGCTGATTTTGCTGAGCGTTTTTTAGCTGAACTTGCTGCGCATGAGGATGCAGTTGCAAGTGTAGTCAGTGACATTGAAGCGTTAGGTGATGATGCAACCCTGCAAGATTACCGTGATGCTGCGCAAAAGATAAAAGGTGTTTGGCATGATGTGCAACGAGATCTTAAAGTTGGTATCGGGAAGTTTTACTCGCACCGCTTTGATGGTTTAGTTGCCAAAGCTGATCGTGCTGATGCTAAGATGCAAGATATGATTGCACAGGCAGAAGAGAAAGGTTATGATGTAACTGGTCTTGAGTCGCACCATGAGGACTTTGTTGCTGCTGTTGCTGCTGCAAAGGAATCTTTATCTTTAGCAAAAGAAGCTGACGGAGCTGACGCTCACCCCTACATCCGAGAAGCCCATGCGTCTTTGCAAGAAGCGCACCGAGCTATGAAAGCCTTTATGGAAGAATTGCGTGGCCTTGCCGCGTAATTTTTTCTTTTTTTTCATACAAACGTTTAAATATTGTTAATTTGATAATTCTTTTATGAAAGATCCTCTGCGAGATATCTTAAAACGGAGTAAAAAACAGGTGAGTTTGTTTTCTCGCTTAGGGGCCTACTTTGTTGACATTTTGTTGATTAACTTTGCTGTCATGTATCCGTTTAGCTCGTTTCTAGATTCGTTTTCAGATTTATCTTCATTTAATATGACGGTCTTTTTTGTGCTGTTGTTTGTTGTTGCTTTAACGTGGGCCTATTGGGTTGTTTGTGATTATTACTTCTCTCAAACTTTAGGTAAGATGCTTTTTGGTTTACGTGTGCGCGGTAAAAAGAAAAAGTTAACGTTTAAACAAGTCTTTATGCGTAATCTCACTAAACCGTTTTCTGTGTTACTTCTCATTGACTCTTGGAAGTTGTTTTTGCGTGGTGGTCGCCAACGTTACACTGAGGAGGTGAGCCAAACATGGGTCGAGTCCGTTTAAAGTCTGTCTGTTTGGCTTTACTTGTTTTGCTTGTGCTTGCTCTGCTTAGTTACGGAGCTGCTTCTTTGCTTAAAGATACGCCTTTGGATGAAGGGCATGTCTTAGTTGTTCCTGTTGAAGGAGTTATCATGTATGATCAGAGTCCCTCGGCGTTTGCAAAAGGTGGTGTCTCTTCAAAAGATTTAGTGAAAACGTTACACAAAGCGGCAGAAGATGATGCTGTTGCTGCTGTACTTTTGGATATAAATAGCCCTGGTGGTACGGTTGTTGCTTCACAAGAGATCGCTGATGCTGTTGCTGCCTTTGATGTGCCTGTGTATGCTGTGGTGCATGATGTGGGTGCGTCTGGTGCGTATTGGATTGCTTCAGCTGCTGACACGGTTGTTGTTGCACCGATGAGTGTGGTTGGTAGTATTGGTGTCATATCTTCCTACTTACAATTTTCTGATCTTTTTGACAAGTACGGTGTTGATTATGAGCGTTTAGTTGCTGGTGAACGTAAAGATATAGGTAATCCTTATCGTGACTTGGAAGCGTCTGAGCGTGCTTTTTTAGAATCGAAGTTGGATGCTATTCATGCGCATTTTGTTGCTGCAGTTGCTGTAAATCGTGCAATGGCTGAAGAGGATGTGTGGTCTTTGGCTACCGGGGAGTATTTTTTAGGTGTGGAAGCTGTTGAGCTTGGTTTGGCTGATGCACTAGGCTCTAAACGTGATGCACTAGATATGATTGAAAAAGAGCTAGGTATTAGTGATATTAAAGTTGTTGAAACTAAATCTGCTAAAGGTTTGATGCAGTATTTTACGCAAGCACAGTATGCTTTGGGCTATGGTGTTGGTGATGCGCTTGTTGCTGATTCATTAAATGTTCCTTTAGCTATGTGATATTATATTTTTTCTCAATTCTTTTTCTTGCTTCGTCTATGGAAATTGTGTCTTCTGAAGACATGAGGAATTCTCTTAATTGCTCTTCTATTTTTTTACTTTTTTTCATGTCTTTTTCTTATAGCTTTAGTTTATTTACTTTGTGTTTTTTGAAAAAAGTTGGTTGTAGTTACTTTTATTAACCCTTTACTCTTGTTTTTGCCTGCAGGCTAGGCTGGCGAGGTAGGTCTTCGTTGTTACCTTGAATGATCTTTAGAGGGGCCGAAGGTCGCATGAGGCTTGTCTATGTCGGTAGGTCCCATCTGTGACGTTGAAGCCCTGTCCTCTTTGGCTGGCATGTACGTGAATCAAGTCAGGGCAGGAATGCAGCAGCTTTAAGTGTATCTGTTGGTGCTTAGAGGGTTGCGGGGTGGAGGATCAGGTGGGGTTCCCCTATTGAGGTAGGCTAGGTCGAAGTGTGGCTGTGCCTGCGTTACCTTTTTAAACTCAGTTCTAAAATAAAGTGGTATGGATGTGCTCTTTGTTATTGCGCCTGTCAATTTTCGTGATGAGGAATTGTTTGCGCCTAAGGCTCTTTTAGAAGAGGCTGGACATACTTGCGTTGTTGCGAGTTTATCTGCTGATGCGTGTACAGGTATGATGGGGGCTTCTGTTACACCTGACCTTGCTTTGTCTTCAGTTCATTTAGATAATTATGGTTTAATTGTTATGGTGGGTGGTAGTGGCGTGCCTGCTTTACTTGCTGAGAAAGCGCTTTTAGAACTTTTTGATGATGCGTATCGTAAGGAACTTTTTGTTGCTGCTATTTGTCTTGGTCCGATAGTCTTAGCTAAGTCTGGCATATTACGTGGCAAAAAGGCTACTGTGTATAAAACTGAAGATTCTCTTGCTGTTTTGCAAGCGGGCGGGTGTGCGTATGTGCCTGAAGATGTTGTTTGTGATGGACGTATCATTACTGCAGATGGTCCTGAGTCGGCTAAAGCGTTTGGTAAGAAACTAGTTGAGGTGTTAGCTGCGCATGGATCATGAGAAAAAGTTAGGCCCGTATTTGCATGAAGCTGTGTTTGGGTATCAAGACGGTTTAGTGTCTACTTTTGCTTTAATTGCTGGCATGACTGCGGCTGTAGGTTCTGCGTACTTGATTTTACTTGCTGCTTTAATTGAAGCTGTAGCCGGTGCCATTTCCATGGGGCTTGGTTCGTATAATTCTTCTAAGTCTGAGCAAGCGTTTTTTAGGTCGCATAAACAACGTATGGTGTTTGTTGCGCCATGGCGTTTGGCTTTAATGATGTCTGCGTTTTTTGTTGTGGGTGCTTTTTTAGCTATCTTGCCTTTTCTTTTTGTTGCTGATGTGTTGTTTGCCTTTCGTTTGACTTGTGTGTTGAGTGTTGTTGGTCTGTTTGTTGCTGGTGCTGTTAAGTCGCATTACATTCATTGTTCACGATTGAAAGGTGGGCTTGAGATGACGGTTATTGGTGTTGTTGCGTCAGTTGCAGCGTACGGTGCTGGGCACCTAATTAGTTTGTTGTTGTGAGTTTTTTGCATGTTAAGCTTTTAGGATAATTAACTTTATTAGCCTCTTTATTTTTTTTAGTTTCATGAAGGTAAAAGAAACTATTGAGAGGATAGTTGAAGCTGATTCTTTTTTTATTTCTGATCTAAATCTGGGTGAGTATGGTCCGTATAACTTGCGAGTTTCTTCTTATCGTGGTAAATTCCGTTTAGAGTTTTATGATGAAGGTATTTCTGAAGATGATCTTGCAGAGGAATCTCCTGCATTTGAAGCGATTGTGGACTCTAAGGGTATGCGTTTTAGAAGAATGGTAGATAGACCGAATCATGATCATAATGATTGGGAAGACCTCTATTTAGCAGTCGATAAGGAAACTGGTGAGCCAAAAGGGTCTACGCTTTGTTGGTCTAAACATCATAGAACACAAAAAGATGGTTTTGTTCTTTTTTATGTCGATTTTGGTGGTAAAACTGTCGATTACTGAATTACTCTTCGCCGTAGAATTCTTTTCTGTGTTGTTTGAAGAAGTATCCTAAGCCTGCAAGTACGGCAATTAATGCAATAATTGAGAACCACCAAATCAATTTACCTTTATCTATGTTTAATTTGAATGGTTCTTTTTCTTCTTTCTCTTCTTGAACAGTTACATTTGTCGTTTCTTCTTGTGTCTCTTCAATTTGCGCTATACTTTGTACATTCGTGGTTACTGCAAGATAGGTGAGGCTGTCAAGATCCACTTGCAAGCTGTTGCCGAATTGTTGTGCGTTTTGCTCTTTCCACATATCATCATCATACAGGTAGATATTGTTGGTGAGTTCAGTGTTAATTAATACACTGACTGTGTCTATATCGTCTTGGTCAATGTTTTCTAAATTAAATTTAATAAAACGTACCGCTTCGTTGTCTAGCTTTGGTAATGCGGATGGTTTTTTGTCGAGCTCTTTAATTCTAATCTCTACATCTTGGAGTTGTTTGTTCACATCAATGGTTACCTTTTTTGTGATAAAATCATCATCTTCAATTTCTATGATTACTTTTTCATCTTGTTCTACAAAGCTTTGTGTGAAAATGTATCTTGAGCTGCTTTTTTCTAATGTGGCTTCAGGGCCTATTGTTGTGTTGAATGTTATCTCTTCTGAAGTGCCCATCTTGTTTGCGAACACATCTTTACACCGCACGTAGTAGGTCCGTTCTACTTCTGTGCTAAACCTGATGCTACTGTTATGTTCTGTTGCTCCTGTGTTGTCAAAGCTGTCTTCCATGCTATTGTAGCTTTCATCAAAGTTGTCATACTTGCAGGTTGCATTTTCGTTGGTTGTGGCAAATATCGTGACTGTTACTTCATCTTTTGCTGTGCGTTCTTGCTTAGCTGTTAATGAACTCACTGTTGGTGCTGTGGTGTCTGCTGTGACTGTTATGTCTTGGCTTTGACTGACTGTATTTGTTGCTTTGTCCTGTGCGAAGACGTTGAGTGTTTGTGTACCTTGGTTTAAGCTAATTGTTGTGTTTGCGCAGTTTGTCATTGTGTTGTTTGCGCCATTGTTTACGTTGTAAAAACATGTATCTAAATTTGTATCTTGTGCCATGTAGTTCACGTTAACTGTTGCTGACGTTGCGTTGATGGTATCTACGCTTAATGTTGGATTTGTTGTATCTTTAGTGATAGTTCTGTTTTCTGAAAATATGTTGCCGTTTTCTACACAAGCGAAGATGTGTTCTCCTTCATCTACATTTACACTGGTAAATTCGTATGCGCCACTTACCTCTGAGCTATTTTGTACTAGTTCTGTAAATGATCCTGACGCGTCCGTGTACACTGATAAAGCTGTTACATTTGTGCCTGGTGTACAGGTTATACTCACGTCAGTTGTGTAACTGTTATTGTCGGGGCTGGTGAAACTTATTGCTGTTGTTGCTATAAGACTGCACAATAATATGCTTATGAGCAGTATGTTTTTGTGTATCACCGCTTCATTTATAGAAGTTTTCTTTTTTTAAAGTATCGGTTTACTTTTTTTTCTTTGGCTCTTCTTGAAAGTATTGCCAGCAGAGGTATTCATTGCCTGTTCTTTGTGATTTTTTGTGTAATTTTACTCTGTTGCCATTCAAGGTGAAGTAGGCAAACGTGCCTTGGTTTGACCTGAAGAAGTATTCGCCATCCTTCCAGTTTTTAGTTAACTCTTTAATGAATTTGGTGAATTCTTTTTTGGTTTTGCACTCTTCTTGGGATGGTTTTATGAATGGTTTGAACTGGTATTGTATAGAATAATTTGGACGCACTTGCATAACCATCATTCTGTCATTAAATACCATATTACCTTAACCTACGTATAGGAAAAGTAAAATCTATTTAAATGTTCTTGTCAGTTTGGAAAGAATTCTTCTAATGTATAGGGGAAATCTTCGTCAGATTTGATTAATTCTCTCTTTTTGAGGTATTCTTTTGCTAGGGTGTGGAAAAGTAGTCCCAAGCTTTTTTTACCTTTATTGTTACATGGAATGACTAAGTCTACCTGATTGGTCTCATTGTTGGTGTCACAGAAGCCGATGATCTTGGTATGTACTCTTTGTGCGTCTTTAATTGCGTTTTTGTCCGGGAATGGGTCTGCTATGAGCAGAAGTTTTGCTTCTTTGAAGTTTTCAAGTTCGGTGTTGGTCAGAATACCTGGTGGATATCTGCCGGTAAATGTCTGGATGCCTGTTGCTTTTTGAAACATACGTGCTGCTTTCCAGCCGTTTTCTCTACGGCAGGCGACAATGATTTCGCTTGGTTCGAATTGTGCCATCAGGTCGCTTGCTTCTTTGATTTTTTCGTCGATTTTTTGTAAATCTAATACTGCTAGGCCGTCTGGGCGTACTTTGTGAATGTAGTCTTTCATGGCCTTAGTTCTAAATTTTGTGCCAATATGAACGCCTACCTTGAGGTATTCCTCAATTGGGACTAGTGTGGTTTGTGCTTCTACCATTGGTTTTGGTGATTTTTGTTGTTTATTTAAAGGTTATTGTCTAGAATTTTGGTGGTTTCATTAGTTCTCTGAATTCACCTTGTGAGAATGGTGTGTGTAGGTATAATGTTTGGCCGTCTTCTGCGTCTATTCTTTCTTCTTTTAATACGTTACATCTACCTGCAAGGCCTGGTTCTTGCTCCCATTTGATTGCTAGTGTCCTTTTGAGGTCTGGTATATCGTCTGTCCAGTCAATATCATCTTCTTCTCTGAGGTCTTGTAATTCATACCATGATTTGTGAAACGCGTATTCTGTCTGTGATGCTCTTCTTGTTCTTGTTGGGTCGACTTGTTTTTGTTTTCTTTGTGCATACCCTGGTTCAAGATACATTTCGACTCTATATACCAGAAATGGTGGTATTTCTTCAGCTTGTGCTGCTGCTCTTACTTTTTCCTCACCAAAGGTAATTTGCATAAAGGCTTTACTCGTAGATAAGTTAATAAAGATTTTTAAAAAAAAAGAAAAAAAAGAAAAGCTTACTTGAAGCCTTTGTAGACGTCGTTAACCACTGTTTCTGCAGTTTTTCTCATTCCCAGTCCAAGACCTATACCTAAAGCTAATGCTAGGCCAAGTCCCATTGCACTTAATAGGATTAAGAATGCGTCAGTTAGTACGTCAATTTGTAGACCAAGTTGCTTTAAACCAACCATGAGTGCTAGGAATAATACCACCCATTTGGTTAACTTTGCCATCACTTGCATACCTTTCATGCGTGTGTGTTCTTGTACTTTTGATTCAACAAAGTGTGCAAGAGCGACACCACCAAAGAATACAATTACTGCAAAGAGCACGTTTGGTAACCAGCGAACGAAGGAATCTACTAAATTAGATAGACCGCCTAAGTTGAGCGTTTCTGCTGCTACTTGTAAGAAGATTAGGAAAACGAACCATTTTACCAGTTCTCCCATAAGACTTGGCAAGTTTGTGTGTCCCATACCTTTTGTTGCTGCAGATTTTTTTACGAATCTGTTGAGTCCACCTTTTTCAAGACCGACTGTAGTTACGTAACCAAGTAGATAGGCAACACAGTATCCTAGTACTAAAATTAAGATTGCAAGGATGATGCCTGGTAGCATTTGCGCTACACCGTACCATAATGTGTACAGTGGGTCTAGCAATAAATTGCCGCTTGTACTTAATGCGCTAAGAGCCATATACTTTTTTCACCTCCCTCTCCCTTAAAAAAAACATTATATACTCTTTTTAAATAGAGCTTTTATATATCTTTGGGTGGGTTAGGTTTATTTTGGTTAGAACTTTTTATTATTTTCTCTATTTGCTGAATTGTTTGTGGCACTTCTTTGTTGTCTATGTTGTAAATTATTAATGGTACTTTTGCTGCTGTTGCTATATGTACATCTCTTTTTGTTTTTGTGTGTACCGCTTGAATGAATCTTTTTTCTTGTTGGATTTTTAGTATATTTGTGATGTTTATTTTCTTTGTTGCTACTGCGTTGCTAATACGTTCTTTGGGTTCAAATGTCGGTGCAATGAAGCAGCGGTGTTGGATTTCTTTAGTGCATGCTTGATACTCTTTATTATTATCAAACGGATTTTCAATGTAGGTGATATCGTATTTTTTAATGAGTCGTATCAACTCTTCTTTTTTTTGTGGTTTCTTGCAGACTATTGCAATTTTTATTGTTGAGCCGATTTCTTCGGTTGCTTTGCTGATTTGCTCATAGATTCTTTTACACACTTGTTCTGTTGATTCTGTAGATTGTATGATCTGTTTACTCAATTGTTTTTTGCATCTTTTGTACAAGTATTCGTTTGCCCAGACCGCTTTGCTGATGCTTTTTTCGTCTAGCGATGTGGTTCCGATCTGACATTGGCTGTTTTCAAAAAAAATGGTAATTGGTCTTGGTATTTGTTTAACGTTTTCAAAACTGTCAAAGCTGTAGTCTGCTGTTGCTAAGAGTGTTTGTATTATCGCTTCTTTTGTCTTATTATCTGCTTGAATGCTTTGTGTATCATTGAGGCTTACAAATTCTTTTTTTTCAAGCTCCACATGCTGCTCTATACGCGCTGCTGCTTGGCCTTTATTGGTTTTTATAGTGCATAAGCCATTTTGGTACTTTAGGTCTCTGATTTGCATGTATTTCGGGGTTAGGGATGCTTTAAAAATCTTGTTTTACAGCGAAACTGCTTGTACTCTGTGTGTTGGTCGTTGCCAGTCAGCGTTTCTGTTGAGCACGATGATAACTTCTGGTACACTTGTTGGGTCTAGCGGGTCTGTTCTGTCTGTTTTTTCTCGTCCGTCACTATACCCGTCACCGTCGGTGTCTGCTGTGTTAGGGTCGGTGCGGGTGATGTGTACCTCGTAGCCGTCCCAGAGTTTATCGTTATCAGAGTCTGCATCTAATGGGTCAGTGTCCATGTTGAATTCTTGCAAGTTGGTGAGCTCGTCCTCGTCTGCGTCTTTATGTGGATAATAGGATAAACTGTTGAACATATTTTTTTCCCATAAGTCGTATAAAAAGTCGTTATCTTCATCAATTGGAGTTTCAAATATGTTGAGCGGGTCTGTGTGTGCTGTTGCTTCACCGCCGTCTGCCCATCCGTCGCCGTCAGTGTCATAGCTAAGCGGGTCTGTGCCGAAGGTTTGCACTTCTTCAAGATCTGTTAGTCCATCACTATCTGTATCGTGGTTATCTATATCTGTACCTAGTGCATATTCTTCTGCGTTAGTTAACCCGTCGTGGTCGTTGTCTGTGGTTTGTGCTACTGTACACTCTGCGTCAAAGCCAGAACAGTTGTTGTCGATGCCATCTTCACAGACTTCTTCTGCGTCTGGGTGAACGAGGGCGTTATTGTCGTTACAATCTAGTGTGGTACAAAATCCGTCGTTATCATGATCGATACAGGTTATTCGTTCTAGCGGGGTGTCTTCTACAACCTCATCGATTGGTTGTACCTCTACTACCCCCTTGACTTCTTCTGGCATTTCTGCTGCACATGCTGTGAGTGTTAATAGTACCAATGTGAGTAGAATCACTTTTTGCATAAGTGCACTTTTGTTTTTGTTTTTATAAACTTTTGGTTTTTGTTTTCGAATGCTTTATTTAGTTCTTTTTTCTCTTTTCTCTTTATGGTGCATAATTATGTTGAGTATCATGGTCCTGAAACTGGCTATGTTCTGAATTCTCGCGGGCATGCGCTTGCACGTGGTGATGATGTTGCTGGTCTTGTTGCAGCGATTGAGCAAAACTTTGCTAAGATTAAAGAATCTGAAGGTGGTGTCTATGTAGGTCTTCCTGATTCAAGTTCTTCTCTTCCACGCGGTTTAAATGTTCAAGAAGCGCGTGAGTTTTGGGATCTTTATAATCAACAATTTGATCATACTACCACTGTTTCTGCTGATGATATTGTTCTTGGAAGCCGATAGATTCTTATTTCTGCCATTAGCTTTATATAGCTTATTTTGTTTCTGCACGTATGGTTGAGCTTTCTACTCTGCGGCACAGTGCAGCGCATCTTTTAGCTGCTGCGGTTTTACGTTTATATCCTGAAGCGCAGTTAGGAACTGGGCCTGATGTAGAGGATGGGTTTTATTACGACATCAAATTTCCTTGTGCTGTTACTGAAGAAGATCTTAAAAAAATTGAAAAAGAAATGAAAAAAATTGTTTCTGAAAAGTCAGATTTTGTGCAGGAAACGATTTCTTTAAGTGAAGCTAAAAAGATGTTTGCTTCTCAAACGTATAAACTTGAAATTATAGCCGATCTTGAGGGAGACATTTCTATCTATCGTACCGGAGATTTTGTTGATTTGTGTAATGGTCCTCATGTTGCCAACACCCGTGAACTTAAATTTGTTAAGTTGTTAAAAATTGCTGCAGCGTATTGGCGGGCTGATGCTGCTAACGATCAGTTAACTCGTATTTATGGTGCAGTGTATCCCACCAAGGAAGCGTTGCAGGCTCATCTTACACGTCTTGAAGAAGCTAAAAAGCGTGACCATAAAAAAATTGGTAAACAGCTTGGCTTGTATATGATTCATGAAATGATTGGTAAGGGGTTGCCTGTCTGGCTACCTGCAGGTGAAATTGTTAAAGCCGAAGTGGAAAAGCTTGCTTTGGAAATGGAAGCTGCAGGAGGGTATGTGCGTGTATCCACACCGCACCTTGCTAAAGAAGAATTGTTTGCGTGTTCAGGGCATTTACCTCATTATGCTGACTCGATGTACCCTGCCATGAACATGGATGATGGGACGTATTATCTTAAAGCGATGAATTGTCCGATGCATCATCTTATTTATGCTCACACGCCAAAGAGTTATCGTGATTTGCCGTTGCGTCTTGCTGAGTATGGCACCGTGTATCGTAATGAATTATCTGGTGCTTTGAGTGGGCTTTTACGTGTGCGTATGTTAAGCATGAATGATGCGCATATATATTGTACCAAAAATCAGATAGCTTCTGAAATTACTGCTGTTTTATCTATGATTAAAGAGTATTACACGCTTTTTGGTCTTGAAGATTACCATTTTAGGTTGTCGTTGTGGGATAGCGAAAATACAGAGAAGTATATTGGTGATGCGTCTCATTGGGAATACACCCAAGAAGTGTTACGTTCTGTTCTTAAAGAGTTAGACTTACCATTTGTTGAAGAGCAAGGTGAAGCTGCCTTTTATGGTCCTAAAATTGATGTCCAGTTCAAAAATGTGTATGGGCGTGAAGAAACTATGTCTACAGTACAACTGGACTTTGCTGCTTGTTCTCGTTTTGGTTTAATGTACACTGATAAAGATGGAAACAAAAATCCTGACGTGTTTGTTATTCACCGTGCGCCACTTTCCACACACGAACGTTTTATGGCGTTTCTCATTGAACATTATTATGGGAAATTTCCTGTGTGGCTTGCGCCTGAACAAGTTGTCTTTATGACGGTGACTGATCGTAGTGTTGGGTTTGCTAACGAGTTAGCTGAAAAGTTTTCTCGTCAGGGTTTACGTGTACGTGTTGATGATCGTAGTGAAAGTATTGCGAAGAAAGTGCGTGATAATGTTAAGCTAAAAATTCCTTACCTGGTTACTATCGGTGATGATGAAATGAAAACTGATCAGTTATCTGTGCGTCGTCGAGATAACACTGTTGAGAAAGTTAAGTCGTCATTATTTTTACAGCAAGTTGTTGTTGAGCGGGATTCTCGGAGTTTATGATTGCAAAGTTTCAAGAGGAAGTTGTAAAGTTGTCTAAGCAAGTTGCTTCAGGACATTTTTTGTGTTCTGTTTTTTTAATGAGTGAACCGTCTGAATCATATGACGGGTGGCAGTATGATTTTTGTGATCCTGCAACCCAAGAGTTAACTAGCTTTGTTGTTTTTAATGGTACTGTTGCCTCTACTTCTATTGGTGGGCAGGCTGCCCAAAAAAATATTGTCCATGAACCGCTTGATCTTGCAAAAGTTATTTTTAGTTTTGATAAAATGATTACTGAGTTGCTTATTGCTGTAGGTGGAGCTACTGTTTCTAAGTTTATCTTTGTTTTGCATGCTAAAAATTCAGTTCCTATCTGGAATGTATCTGCTTTAACGTCTGATTTTCATCTTGTCCATTTAGAACTTTCTGGTGTTGATGGAGAGGTTCTTGCTTCTAGTAAAGAAAGTGTTTTGCATTTTAAAGGATAGATCACTACTTTTTTATATCTGCGAGTCTCTTTTTTGGTATGGGTGTGCAGACGTTGACCATTTCTGAGGTTGTTTTGCAGAAGTTTGATGTGGGTACTCGGCAATGTACCGTCCATATACATTTTGTCTCTCATTCGCCTGTTTCGTATTCTTTTGTCTTGTCTCAAGATTTTGCTACTATTGTTTCCTCTTTAATTGGTGCTGTCAAACGTGGTAAGCAAGATGTTGTTGATTCGTTTTCTGATGACCCTTTGGCTGGGTACAACCCTGTTCATATTCTCAATCGGGATGATTTTGAAGAGCGTTTTGCTAAAGGGCTTGCTCAGTTGTTTGGGGATGTGCGAGGCTTTTCTCGCATGAACGATGCGCATGGTTATATCAATGCACGTGCAACGTTACAGGATTCTAAACGTGTGTTGTTTTCTGCTCGTTAATTCTAAAATGAACAGAAGTTGACGAAAGATTTAAATACTCTATTTGCAAAAAGAGTGTTATGGCAGCAAAAAAGCGTGCAAAGAAGAAAAAAGCTTCTAAGAAAAAATCTACAAAACGTACAACTGCAAAACGTAAAGTCGCTCGGAAAAAAACTGCAAAAAAGAAAACTACAAAAAGAAAAACAACCAAGAAGTCTTCTGCGAAAAAGAGAACTTCTCGAAGTAAACCTGCAGTTCGCCGGAAACCGTCTGTTGTTTCTGCACCAGTTTTTCAAACAGTTCCGCGACGTGAGTCTCGTAGTAACAAAAATTTGCTTATGTTACTTACCGTGGTTGTTGCGATCGTTTTAGTCCTTGTGCTTATCACACTTTTGGGTAGCTATTAGGCGCAACGTTTATATTCTCTTTTTTTTAGTTTTACCCTATGCGACGTCTTTTACAGATCTACCATCGGATAAAAACGCTTAAAATTCAGGGTGCACATAATGTAGCTGTTGCTGGCGTTCGGGCTTTACGCTATGCTCGTGATGCCACTGATGTGCGTACGTTACTTTCTGCGCGGCCGACTGAGCCTTGTTTGCGTAACGCTGTTTGGTGTGCGCGTCATAAAAGTGAGCGTGAAGCGCTTGATCATTTGCGCTCTTCAAGATCTACTTTGGCTGCACATGCAAAAAAGTTGTTTTCACGTAAAACTGTTGTGTATACCCACTGTCACTCTTCGTCTGTTCTCTCTATTATCTCTTTGTACAAGTCTAAAGTCAAACGTGTTGTGCATACAGAAACACGTCCGCTGTTTCAAGGTCGTTTAGTTGCAAAAGATCTCTGTAAATTACAAATTCCTCACACGATGTATGTTGACTCGGCTATGCGTGCTGCAATTTCTCAAGCTGATGTAGTGCTTTTAGGTTGTGATGCAATTTCTTATGCTAAAATTTATAATAAGATTGGTTCGGAGCTTGTTTGTTCTGTTGCTGCTGAGTTTGGTGTGCCTGTGTACATCTGTACTGATTCTTGGAAGTTTGATACGTTAAGTAAAAATCGTACAACGCCTGTTGAGCAGCGACCTTCTTCTGAGGTTTGGGCTCGACCTTGCAAAGGGACTACTATTGCGAACCCTGCTTTTGATGCTGTTGATGCTAAACAAATTGCTGGAATTATTTCTGAGTTGGGTGTGTATACCCATAAACAATTTATACGGGAGGTGCTTAAAGCCTATCCATGGATGAAATAATTTGTTTTGATTTGGATAACACGTTAATTAAATCTGACGCTGTACATGTTGCGGCTTTTAATGCTGGCTTGAAAAAAATTGGATTTTCTCCAGTTCCTGAGTCTCGTATGAAACATCTGTTTGGTCGGCCAAAAGATCAAGTCGTGCGGATGATTTCTCCTGGTGCTACTGCTGCGCAACGTAAAACTCTTTTAGCGGTGCATGATCGTGTGTTGCATCGGCAAGGGGTGTTGCATGCTAAACGAATTCCCGGCGTTGTTTCTACTCTTAAAAAATTGCGAAAAAAATATGTGCTTGCTCTTACTTCGAATTGTGGACATTCTAGCATTTTAAAGTTGCTTGCGCAAACTAAACTTGACCCTAAGCTTTTCTCCATACTGGTTGGGCATACGGATGTTGCCCGTTCAAAACCGTATCCCGATGAAATACAGTTTGTACGTCAACAGCTTGGTGGCAAAGTTGCGTATATGGTTGGTGATTCGGTGTATGATCTACGTGCGGCGCGTGCTGCACGGGTTCGTGGTATCGGTGTGCTTACTGGTAACTACACTCGCGAAATACTTAAAAAAGAGCGTCCCTATAAGATCCTTGGCAGTGTTTGTGAGCTGCCGGATGTGATACTGTGAAGCGAGAATTTTTAGATCAAGTGCAGGACTTGAAGATGAACCATGATGATTTACAGCGTGCTTTAGAGTCTGCAGGTATGCGGGTTAAAGGCGATTATGCTGGTCTTGCTAAAATGAAGCTTGAGGCTACCGTGAAAAATATTACGTCTGCTTGTGAGGGTCTTCTTCGAGGAGATGCTGCAGCTGAAGGTCACGTTACCCGGTTATCGCGTAGTTTGCCTGATGCGTTACAACATCTTGACCGCTTATCTACCTCACCTTTAACTTCGCCGCATTTAGGTTTAGTTGCTGCGGTGCGTGGAAACGTTATGTTTATAAAACAGCATTACCAAAATATCTAACATGTCTCAATATCTTGATTTTGTTGATCTGTCGTACAAGCCGTCATCGTCTGATTTGATTTGTAGTTTTCGTATGCAGCCTGCAAAAGGTGTTTCTGTCAAAGAAGCTGCTGGACGTGTGGCGTCGGAGTCGTCTAACGGGACGTGGACTACGTTGACTACGTTGAAGCCGCACATTCGCGCCATTCGTGGACGGTGTTTTTCTATTAAGGGGGAGTATCTCAAAATTGCGTATCCCAAACCGTTGTTTGAAGCTGGGAACATGCCGCAGTTGCTTTCTTCATTTGCAGGAAATATTTTTGGTATGAAGGCGGTGAAAAATTTGCGTTTAGAAGATATTTATTTTCCTCGTTATATGTTCCGTTCGTTTTTAGGTCCACAGTTTGGTGTGCGTGGTGTTCGTCGTTTTATGAAAGTACGTAAACGTCCTATGACTGCAACTGTGCCTAAACCTAAAGTCGGCATGACCACTAAAGAGCATAGTGATGTGTTGTTTAACTCTTGGCTGGGTGGTGTTGATTTTGGTAAAGATGATGAGAATCTAACCAGTCAGGTTTTTAACAAGTTTGAGCCTCGTGTGAAAACTTGTTTGAAGTTACGTGATAAAGCTGAAAAGATTACTGGAGAACGTAAAAGTTATTTTATTAATATTTCTGCTGACACTAGGACTATGGAGAAACGTGCAAAGTTTGTTGCTAAACATGGCGGTGAGTATGTCATGGTGGATGTGTGTACTGTTGGTTGGGCCGGCTTGCAAACGGTACGTGAGATTTGTTCTGATTATAAGTTAGCTATCCATGGTCACCGTGCTTTTCACGCGGCGTTTGATCGTAACCCTTTACACGGTATGAGTATGCTTGCACTTGCTAAGTGTTGTCGTCTTGTCGGTGTTGATAATTTGCACATCGGTACGGTTATTGGTAAATTGGTTGGTTCGAAAGCTGAGGTCACTCACATCGGTGAAGAGGTGGAAAAACAGTTGATTTCTCCTTCTGGTCATTTGCTTGGAGAAAAGTGGGGGTCTGTTAAGCCTGTGCTGGCTACTTCGTCTGGTGGGCTGCATGTTGGTTTAGTTCCGCAGGTTATGAAAACGCTTGGAAACGATATTTGTATTCAACTTGGTGGTGGTATACACGGGCATCCTTCCGGGTCTCTTGCTGGGGCTCGTGCTCTTCGACAGTCTATTGATGCTGCCATGCAAGGTGTTTCTTTGAAAAAGTATTCAAAAGATCATGTTGAGCTTGCTACTGCTCTTAAGAAATGGGGTTCGACTCGGCCTGTTTAAGAAGAAATTTCTCTATCTGTTGCAAAGAATATTCCGTATCCTTTAACCTCTTCTGTTTTCTCGCTTCTACACATAAATATGTCTTCACCAATCTCTTCCCAGTATGATTCTACAGGTTCTCCAAAGTTTATCTCAAGATAATCTCCTTGTTCGTCCCAATAGATTCGTATTTCTTCCTTTTTCATTTTAAGTGGTTGCTTGACTTGTTTGTTCTGAAGTTACACTCACTTTTTCTTTTTTTTTCTTTTCTCTATTTGTTGCAAAAAAGATACTGTATCCTTTCACTTGCCCTGTTTTCTCGTCTCTTCGTATTAGTATTTCATCACCAACCTCTTCATAATATGATTTTGTTGGCTCTTTGAAATTTATTTCAAGGTAATCTCCTTGTTCGTCCCAATGTATTCGTATATCTTCTTTTTTCATTTTTTTCTATAATATGCAGTTATTATGAACCCTTTCCCGTTTAAATATCTTACTGCGATGAAAAGCATTTTTCTCCTTTCTTTGTTGTATTTGTAGTATTTTCCTACCTCATGTCGATATTCTTTTCGTTTTTCTACCTTATCAGGTAATTGTAAGGTTTGTACCATTTCTTCAATATTATTTACATCGTTATGCTCTTCTTTTATGTGTTGCCATTGCTCTTTTGTGAGTCTTATTTTTCTTGTGGTGATGTCTGTTACTTCGAAGATATTACTCATTACACAAGTATTGCTCTACTTGTTCATGTATACTTGTGTGTTTTTTTCGCAAAATTTATTGTTTGTGTGAGAAAATTATAAGATCTCTTTGAGTTGTTCTACTTTCTGAATATCATGCTCGCCTTTTATTTCTGCTTTTTTTACCCAATTAACGCTGATTGTTGGTATGTTTAATTCTTTACAGGTTGTTATGTCTTTATCCCCTTGTCCAATATAGAATGTTGGTTTGTGGTCTCTTGCATACTCTTTGAGAAGTTCTTTTTTGTTTGGCTGTTGTTTCATGGGGCTTTTGTAGACTTCATCAAATATATCTGCACAACCTGTTTTTTCGAGTATTGGCTCAACTGCTATTTCTGGCGCTGACGTTATTAGGATGATGTTATATTTTTCTTTTATTGTTCTGAGATACTCTGCAAATTCTTTTATAACATGCTCTTGTTTTATCTCTGCTACTGTTAACATTGCAAAAAAATGTCTTGCGAATTTGATCTGTGTTTGTTTGTTGCTGTTTCCGAGTAATTTTTGCATGACCTCTTGTAATTTTGGAAAATAGTTTTCTAGGGTTGCGTATTCGTTAATTGTTGGATCGTTAAGTAAGTGAGCCATTGTTGCGAACCAGCGTTTGTGTGCTTCTTCGAATGGTTCTGATTTTAATAGTGCGCCGTTGAAGTCAATAATTATTGTCGGTTTCATTGTATAATCTTTTGCAGTTCCTCTGGTTTGTTTATTGTATGATCTGCAAACTCTTGTTCACCACCTGTTGCATGGCCCCATGTGACAAAAATAGTCTTTGCCTCTTTTGTAACCTCTAAATCGCTCATTTTATCGCCTATGACGTACTCAACTGTACCATGTGCTTGGACTTTTTTGAGGTTTTCTTTATTACTTACGCCTAAAATAGGTGGTTGCCCGTAGATGTAGTCAAAGGGAACATCTATTTGCGCGATTTGTAGCATCCCGGATATAATGTCTGTTCTTACCCCTGAGGCGATGGCAAGTTTGTATCCTAGTTGTTTTATTCTTTGAAGTTCTTCTACAAACCCTTCTGGAATCATTTTTTTGGTGTATTTTTTTGCGGCCATGTACATGCCGAGCTGAAATAGGTTTGTTGCGATTTGATTTTGATATTTTTCTCCTTCTATTTCAACTCTGTCTAAATCATTTTCCGTATATTCGATTCTCATGTCTTTTTTGAGTCCTGTGAGGCTTTCTACGAACTCTCTGTTGGCTTTGTATAATGTTTCTGCGTGTCCATGCTCTTGCTTTGAGGGAAGTACTCTTTTGAGTATCTGTGAGCGTAGAATATTTGCTTCTTCGATAACTTCTGCTTTAATTAATGTTCCTGCGAAATCTACCAATACTATTTTTTCAGTCATAGTTTTGTTGACCTCTTTTGCTTAATAAACTTTACCAGAATAACTGTACTAACGTCCAAACTGCAAAGACTACCCAGATGGTTAGGGATAACCAATAGACTTGCCAGATGTTTTTGTTTTTTACTAATTTTTTATGCTCTACTATCAATCCCTTTGCGTATGGTAGCATGCCAACGCCCATTAAGAATGCGACAAAGGTTGTAATTGCTGCTACGTCAATGACGGTGAAGCTTTGAAAAATGAAGTAGCCTAAGAAGAATGCGAATGCTGCATAGATCCATGTAAATTTGTTTGTGTGTTTAAAGAAGTAATCAGTTAGTTTCATCCACTTATGAGGTGCCCAAGTTAAGTAACCAATTTTTATGAGTATCAATACTGAGAAGAAAAATGCAATGGTCTCAATTGGCGTCATACTGTGCTCTTTTTTGGTTCTGTTCTATTTAAGCGTTACCATTTCTCGCCTACAATATTAAGGTAGTACCCGGCGTGTCTTATGACTATATGGGTGATGAGTACAAAGATAATTAACGTTAGTACCATTTTTAGTGTTAAAAACCCAAATGGCCAGAGTAAAAGAAGCGCACCGCCTAGTGCGTCAAGTTGGTCTAGTGGGAAAAAGGGTTTTCCCGGCTTTATGTTTGCTTGTCGTTTGATGAAACTTCCTATCATGTCGCCAAATAGTACTCCGAAACTAATACAAAATCCTAACAACCAAAGGTTGTATTCGCTGTAATTGATTAAGTGTACATGTTCTAAAAAATATGGTTGCACTTGTATGGTCAATGTTCCTGTGAGTGTGCCAAAAATTAGTCCTCGCCACGTCTTATTATTGCCTAAGATTCGTTTACCCCTGTACGTTTTTTTTGCGTCAATGGGCGTGTTTAAAAAGTTCCATCTGTGCAAAGATGCGGGGACTGCGTTTGCTACAATGCCTGGGAGTATGAGGTAGAGGTAGGCGAAGATCATTCTGTTTTCTCTTTAATTATCCAGTCAAGGATTCCTAACGCTTGGTTGTTGGTGAATTTTTCTGCTCTACATTTGTACTTATCTATGTTGTTGAGGAATCTTTGTACGCGTTTCGTTGTTAGTTTACTGTAATAGATTCCGCATTGTTTTTTTTGTACGTACATGGCGTTAAGTTGTTGCTCAAAATGTGTTTTTATCGGAATTACTAACATGGGTTTGCCTAATGCGTTTGCTTCAGAGATTAGGCTGAAGCCGCCTGTCGTAATTATTGCTTTTGCGTTGATGATGTCTTTGGTGAACCCTTTGTCTGTGAACTCTTTAAATTCTAAATTGTTTACTTTTCTTTTGATGTTATACCCGTAAATGATGAATTCCTGGTTTATTTTTTTTAAGATTTTTAGCAGCTTCTTATCGGTTTGTGTTGTTTCGTATACCACTACTTTTTTTCCTTTTTTTGGTGTTGCTTGCAAAATTTCTTTTCTTAGAATTGGTGGAATGCTATGTATGTTCTGCTTTTCTTTAATTTTGTTTCCTGGTAGCAGTAGTACTAAATAACTGTCTGCCTTTTTTGTTATGATTGCAATGGTTAACCTTGTTAATAAGTAACTTGGGATGTATTTTAGTGGTACTGTGTATTTTCCACTCGTTAAGTATTTTTCATTGTCAATTGCTACTAAAGGTATCTGTAATTTTTTTGCCATGTGGCCTGTGACTGTTTCCCAATCTGAGATTGCTATTTGTGGCTTAAATTTTTGTATCTTTTTGTATGTTCTTTTTATGTTTTGTTTTGTTTTACTGTTGATTTGTCTTGCATTGGCTATGATTGTCCTAAGTGGTTTTACTCTGTTGTTTTTGAAGATTAACTTCCATCCAGGAATCTTGTGCACGTTTTTGAAATGTTTTTTGAGGTATGTATATACAGGGTCTGCTGCTATGATGAGTATCTCGTGCTTTTTTTCTAAGTGTTGTAGAATGACCTTACTTCTAATTGCGTGGCCCATGCCGACGTTACACACGCCGTAAAGGATTTTTGCCATGGATGTTTTTTCTTCGGTATCTATATAAATACTTTGGCCTTTATTTTTGTATGCAACGCTTAACACTTCGTATTGATGGTCATGTGCAAGGTGTGTTTTTTCGTGACTTTGTTGTCAGTCATGCTAGGACTTTAGATTTAGTTGGGTTTGTGCGTAATGAAACAGATGGATCTGTTAGTGCTGTGTTTGAAGGTGTATCTGCTGCTTTAGATGACATGCTTGCTCTTTGTCGTTCTGGTCCTCCTGCCGCTCTTGTTTCTTCAGTTCGTGCTGAACGTAGTGCAGCTACTGGGGAATTTGCTGATTTTACACAACGTTTATAAATAGTGTTTTTGTCTCGCTTGTTATGGCACAAGTTATTGTCACGTTTAAAATTATGCCCGAATCGCCTGACGTTGATTTAGCTGCTTTAGAAGAAAAGGTTAAAGAAGCGATTGTTGCTACTGCTGGTAAAGTTGCTAAGGTAGACGTTGAACCTGTGGCGTTTGGTCTTAAGGCTCTTAAAATTATCTTTGGTGTTGATGAAGCTGGTGGTTCGACTGATGATTTAGAAGATACCATTGCTGAACTTGCAGGTGTTGCGAGTTGTCAAGTGGTCGATGTTCGTCGAGCGTTCGGTTAATTTTTTATATTAGTTTTTTTTATTTTGTCTTATGAAGAAATGGGTGTCTTTGTTTTTAATTTTATTAGTTCCTAATGTGTTGCGGCAAATTGTCTATTATGTTGCACAGTTGTCTTTAGGTACTGCTGCTTTTATTGCTTCGTTTGAGACGCAGGTTATTTTTTCTTTAGGGACCTTTCCCTGGATTGGGATTGGTCAAGAAATCTTGATTGGGGTTGTTTATACTGCTTTGTTCTTTTTTCGTAGACCTACGCAGTTGTTTGCCTACGGATGGATTGGTGATGCGTTTATTGATTTTGTTATGGTTGCTTGTTTTATCCTGTTTGGTACTACTCCTTTACTTGCTTTAGGTCTTGGACCCATTGCGCGGTTTGTTGTACGTGAAGTTGTGCTTGGGTATCTCTTAATTGGTATTCCTTTGACTGTACAACAAGTTAGTATGAAGAAGTGGTCTATTGTCTGTAGCTGTTTTGGGTTGGTTGTTTTATTGTTGGCAATAGTTTTATAACCGGGTATTCTTTATGTGGTTTATGCCTGAATTAACGCCTGAACAAATTGCGCAGATTAAAGGTGCTATTGCTGAGCTTCCTCCTGAAGAGCAAGAAGCAAAAGCAAAGGAGATGATTGCACAGATTAATCCTGAAGCACTACAACAACAGTGTCCGTTTTGTTTAATGTCTGAAGGGAAGATTCCTACCACCAAAGTGTATTCAGATGAACGCTACATGGCTGTCTTAGAAATTAACCCAGCGAACCCGGGCCATGTTTTGTTGTTTGCTAAACGGCATGTTTCTACTTTTGTTGATTTATCGCAAGAAGAAGTTGGTGACTTAGCACGTCTTGCGCAAGTTTTGCTTAAGAGTTTACATAAACTTTTTCCTGCATCCAACATTCATGCAGACAATGGAGAATTTGCTGGGCAGCGGTTTCCGCATTTTGTGTTACAGTTAATTCCTCGCAAGCAAGGTGACAAAGTACAGTTTGCTTGGGAGTCTTCTAAAGTTACTCCTGAAGAATTAGCGAAAATTAAAGATGAAATTTATGCCAATCTTCCTCAACAAGAAGAGCCGCAAGTTGCGCGTGAAGAAATAACTTCAATGCCCGTGAAAAAACGTTTACCGTAGCAACGCTGTTAGGTCGCCTGTTACTAATGTAAATGCTACACCTAAAAATAGTGCTGGTGCGAATGGAATGCCGTAACGAACCCAGACTTGTTTTACTTTATATTTTTTGAGTTTTTTAAGATCTTCTTTAGTGATACCCAATCCTTCTTTTTTTACTAAAATCTTTTTTCCTACCTTGATGTCTTTGCTTATCCAGTCACCTAACGTGAGTTTGCTTAGCGGTATCTTCTTTGTCAATGCAATTCTTTCTACTGCTTTTGCGTAGTGCAAGATGCTTGCAGCGAAGATTAATAGTAACGTTGAAATGAGGATGAATGTGGTAAATATTTTTGGCAAAAATAAAACGCTGAGTACTGTTGCACAAAGGCCAATGCTAAAAGTTGCTAACACGTCCGTGTAACTTTGTTCGTGCATGTCTTTGAGTACTGCTTTGAAGTGTTGGAACGCTAAGATGTCGATCCAGACTAGTGCGTAAATTGCGCCGCAGATGATAATGTTGACTAATAGAACAATCCAATATGGCCATGTGTGGGTTTGGCCGAAAAAAGGTGTTGCGAATACTGCTCCTATACCCATGAGAAGTTTAGCGTCACCGCCTCCCCATTGTTTGGTGTAGTACATGAAGCATCCTACGATGAAAAATATGCCAAAGCCTAGCAGACCGTATACTATGGGCCAGATGTCTTTTGTCGCTATGCTTGCTATGAGTCTAAACGTTAGTCCTAGGGCGATCATAGAATAACTTATCCAGTCGGGTACTTCACGCGTTGCCAAATCGAAGAATGAACCTAGTAGTAACCACGTAAGGCCGAAGGTGACTAGGATGAAGTCGAGCATGTGGAACTTTTATCTTTTCTACATTTAAGCTTTATGCTGTAAATCTTGCTTGCACTTTTTTTGCGATGTCGTCTTGGTATGCTGTGAGTCTCATTAATTCTTCCTTTTTAGCAAAATCGCGAAAATCGGTTAGCATAGCAAGATATCCTATGCGTGAATCTAAACCTTCTGCTTCTTTTATTATTTCTTTGGGTTTTTTGCCTTTGAATCTCCTGCCGAAAATAATCTTGTCCCGTGTTCTGTGAAATTCTTGTTCATGTCCTATTAAAAAATTTAGTGTATTATTTATTCTTTTTCTTGCCTTTCTTACTGCTTTTGATAGTTCATTTGTTCTTTCTTCCTCTTCTTTTGTTCGTTTTATCCCTTTTAACCATCTTTTTTCATGTCTCTCTTTGAAATCTTTATTTTCTTCATCTATAACCTTCATTGCTCTTTTTGCTTTTTCTTTGCTACTTTGTGCTCTTTGCCACCTTGGTTCAACGTACTCTTTATCCTGATTTTTTGTTTCGTATAATGTTCTTACTGCTATTCGTGTTTCTAACTTTTCCTGTTCGTCTTCGTCTAATGTTTTTCTATGTTCGCTTGCTACTTGTAGAAGTCTTTTTTGTTGTGCTTGACTTAACCTTGCAAATTGTGGTCCAATTCTTTGAAAATCTTTTATTTCCATTACCTCTTCTATCTCTTTAATTGTCTCTTGTAATCTTTTGAAATCTATGTGGGCGACTGCTGTTTCTCCAATAAGTCTTGTCCATAAGGCATCTTCTGTATAAAATAAGTTTAACTCTGTTTTTCCTATTGTTCCCTCTTTATCTAACTGCATTTTGCAGATTGCAGCTCTGTTTGTAATTCCTTCTTGAGGTAAATATAACCTTGTTTTTAATTGGTTTTCTTCGGGTTGATAGTATGCCATTAGTGCAGCGTAATAATGTCCCATACCTGTGACCCTTGTTGTTACTTTTTGTCCTGCTGTGAGCATATCAAGAGCGCCTTGTGGTGATTGTAACCAAGCCATGAGTTGTGCGAATTCTTGTTCTGTTATTTCTTCTATTGTTTGATATTTTCTTCTTGCACCTGTAAACTCTTTTCGTTTGTGGATGTGTAAATATTCATCTCTCCACTCTCTTATGGGACCCATTCTATCCCAGCGTGGATCGAGTAGCCAACGATCTTTCCATCCGACATCAACAGTTAATGCATAATGTGGGCTGAACCAGAGTGGTTTGTCCTTTTTATCTCTTTTTTCTATATCTGTAAATCCACCGAACATGTATATTTTTGGATCTAAATCTAGTAACTCAGCTGCAATGAATACGGTTGGAATTATTGTTGTACAGTTGAATCCACTAATTAGTGCTGCCATAGCTTCATCTTGGTATGGTGCGTAGAGGCCTGTTTCAAGATGACCCCTAAACTGTTCTTCACTTTGATCAATGTCATCTGCCCATCTCATAAGTGATTCTGCACGTGCAGTTTTTGGTTTTTTAGACATCTTTCACCTAAACTTCTTTGCCTGATGAAATCTCTTGTTGTTTTCGGGAAGCCTATCATAGTTCTTGCTTCACCTCTTTTGAAATTAAAAGAAAAAAGAAAATTAGAAAAGCTTTCCGCTTTCTTCTGTTTTATATGTTTCGTGTAGGTCGCATCCACCACCTCGTGCAACCGCTGGAGCTTGTGCTTTTGTTAATGTATAACTTCCTGTAACTTTGCCTGTTAGCTTGTATTTTCCAGATAGCGCACCTGCTTCTTCTGCTTGCCGCATAGCGTCCATTGTTGCTAGTGTAGGGTCTGTATTTGGTTGACCAGAATATGTTTTTCTCTTGACTTTTACACTGAATTCATATGAATTGACTTCGATTCTTTCAGCTTTTTGTCCACCTTTTTCTGCCTCTTTTCTTATCTGTGCTACTACACCTTTTGTTGATGTGTTTCTTGGGTCACTTAGTTCTACTGTGATTTCTAACCTTTCTACCATTATTTTCTCCCTTTGTGATTTGTCGTTGGGTATGAGAATATCTTTAAAAAGATTTTCATTACCTTTAAAAGTCCTGGAAGTTTCGGTCTTGTATGCGTAAGAAAAAGAAATGGTGGTTGTTTCCTGTGTTTGTGCTTAAGGCCCTGGGTGTGCTGTTTTTAAGTTTTGGGCAGACGCTGACTGTCGGGTTTTATCGGCAATTGCTCTTGAATCGTGATTATTATTTTGATGCGAAAAAGCGTCGTGAAATTAAGCGGGAGGTGGCTTTAGAAAAAATGGTAAAAATTCTTTCTGAAAAGGTGAAGCGTCTTGAACGTTTAGTCTATGCTGTGTATGAGGACCCTTCGTATAGTACTTCTGACCGTGGTCGGGATGATATCAAAGAACTTGGTAAGGGTGTTAAGTAGGAAGGTTTATATTTCTTTTTGAGTTACCATCTTCATGGGATTGAACCGTCGTGTTGCACTTTTTAAATACACTGTTCCTGTAGATGCGCCAGGCCGTCCTGAGGCTGTTGACCTTGGAGATGGTGTTCGGCAAAACCTTCACCTTGTCTTGTTGGATATTGCTGGCTCTCCATCTCAAAAGTTGATTCCTGTTGCTACCCTTTGTGAAGGAGACTGTTTGTTTCAGTTGGATTATACTGATTCGAAATCTCTTGATGATCGTGCTTCTGATGCTGCTCTTAATCTTGATGGCACAGATAGTCGTGATGCTCGGAAATATCGTGGTTCTGTAAGTTTTTTTCTTGATCGTGCTTCTGATGTGCGTTCTTATTTTGAAGCGCTACAGAATGCCTCTTAAATAAGCTTTAAATCTCTTTGCAGTATCACTTTTCTATGTGTGGAATTATTGGTCTTTTGGGTCGTGAGGATGCGAAAGAGAAGCTAGCTTGTGCTCTGTCTCTTTTGCAAAATCGTGGCAGAGATCATACTGGTACCTACATCAAAGATGATGTTGCTTTAGGTCATCTGTTACATGCTCTTGTGGATCATGTGGAACAGCCGTTTGTCGGTGAAGGTGTTCTTGTAGCTAACTGTGAAATTTATAACTGGCGTCAGCTTAGTGCTGAGTTTCATCTCTTTGCCCGCAATGATGCTGAGTTGCTCTTTAAGCTGTTAGAACGTACTCCTGTTGATTGCCTTGATGATGTGTTGGATCTTTTAGACGGTGTGTATGCTTTTGCCTACTTGCGTGAAGGTAAACTGTTTTTGGCGCGTGATCTTTTAGGTGTAAAGCCGCTGTGGTATTCTCCTTGCTCTGGTTTTGCGTTTGCATCTGAGAGGAAGGCTTTACTTGCTTGTGACTATTATGATGTGCATGAGCTTAATCCTCGACAAGTTTTAGTCTATGACCTTTCTGGGAAGTCTGTTTCTTTTGTTCAACGAGACTTTTTTTCTTTGGCAACTTTTGATGCTCCTGTTGCAGAAGTTGTTGCACGTACCCACGCTCTTGTTGCAACTGCTGTTAAAAAACGTGTACCTCAACAAAAATTTGGTTTACTTTTTTCTGGTGGTTTAGATTCAACTGTACTTGCTTTACTTCTCAAAAAGTTAGGCTATGCATTTACCTGTTACTGTTGTGTGTTTGCAGATGATGGTTTGAAAACGCCTGAAGATTTAGTGTATGCGCAAAAAGTTGCTGCAGCATATAACCTTGATTTGCGTGTTGTTGCTGTTTCTTTGACTGACGTTGAGGATATCCTTGTAAAAATTGTTCCTCTCATAGAAGATACCAATGTTGTTAAAGTTGGTGTTGCGTTAACCTTTTTTGCTGCGTGTGCTGCTGCAGCCAAGGATGGTTGTAAGGTGTTGTTTTCTGGTCTTGGCTCTGAAGAAATTTTTGCAGGGTATCAACGGCATAAAGATTCGTATGATGTCAATAAAGAATGTTTGAGCGGTTTGCGACAATTGTATGAGCGGGATTTGTACCGTGATGATGTTGTTTCTATGTATCATTCTTTAGAGATGCGGTTACCTTTTTTAGATCATGATCTTGTTTCGTATGCTCTTACTATCTCACCTGATTTGAAAATAAAGGATGGTGTTGAAAAGTATATCTTGCGTTTAGTTGCGCAAGATGTAGGTTTATCAGATGAGTTTGCTTTGCGTCCTAAAAAGGCTGCGCAGTATGGATCTAATTTTCATAAAGCTCTTGTAAAATTGACCAAGAAGTCTGGTGAACGGTATATTTCTTCTTATCTACGTCGGTTCTATCCAGCTTGTAATGTTCGTTTGGCTGCTCTTTTAAGTTCCGGTAAAGATAGTGTGTATGCAGCGTACACTATGCTGAAGCGAAATTATGATGTAGCTTGTTTTGTTACTCTGTTTTCTGCAAATAAAGATTCGTACATGTTTCACACGCCAGCCATTGAGATGGTGCGTTTACAATCTGAGAGTATAGGTATTCCACTGCTTGAACAAGTGACTGCGGGTGAAAAAGAAAAAGAGTTGGAAGATCTTAAGTTGGCTTTGCTTCGTGCAAAACAAGAGTATGGTGTGCAAGGTGTGGTGTGTGGTGCACTGTATTCTTCATATCAACGGGATCGTATTGAGAAGGTTTGTGATGCTTTAGGGTTGAAAGTGTTTGCGCCTTTGTGGCATGTTGATCAGGAATATTACATGCGTGAGTTGCTTGATTCAGGGTTTTCTTTTATTTTAACACACGTTGCAGCTGACGGTCTTGATTCCTCTTGGTTGAATAGAGAAATTACTTCTTCTGATGTGGATGCTTTAGTTAGGTTGCATGGAGTCAATAAACTTAACGTTGCTTTTGAGGGTGGTGAGGCTGAATCGTTGATGGTGTCTGGGCCTTGGTTTACCTCTTCAATTAGTTTAGATAAAACTTCTATCGTTGCTGATGGGTCTTGTGCTACGTTACTTATTGAAGACGCTTCTTTAGCCAGTTTTGAAAAGTAACCCTTGTCCACCTTTGTCGGTTCTTGTTTGGATGTTACAATAACTTAAATCTACTTCTTCTGGCAGTTTAATGTCTGGCCCACACGTGCCACCGTAGGTTTCTAAAAGTGCTGTGTACTCTTGCCAACATCTTTCAAGAATCCTGTCTGCAGAAGGCGTTGCGTCTCTTAAATCTCTTGCGGCGATGCCAAATGTTTCTGCAAAAAATTGTTCTTTATCTTTGTTGCATGTTGGGTCATAATCCTTTGCCCTAAACCTAAATGTTATCACTTCAGGTTTAAGTTTATCAACGATTGTACACTCCCCTGTCCATGTTTTGTATTCTCTTGCTCTTTCTGCTATGCAATCATTTGGATCAAAATCAGTATACCACCCTGAACCTACCACCTGCATTCTATATTGGAGTCTGATTGTCCATCTGGCTAGATATCTTCTTCCTTCTAATCTTAGTGGTTCTTTTCTTTTTTTAAATAATGCTTGCAGTTCTGGATCGAGATCTTCTACTTGCTGTTCTGACAATAATTCTTTTGCTGCTTTGTGGATCTCTGGCAGTCCCTGTCTTGCAAATACTTTTGCTTTTAGTTCATCTGCAATTGTTCTTCTTGATGCTGCTACTGTTAATAGATGTCTTTCTCTTTTTCTTTCTAGTTCTAGATCTATGCCTAGTGCATTTTTGTAATACTCTTGTGCTTCTTTGTGTAGGTCTGTTATTTTTTCTAACCTGTACCTTCTGCCCTCTTCAACGTTTACGCCTTTTTCTACTTCTGGAAGACTTACAGTTCTAAATACAGACGGGCGTTCAAGGCATCGTTGCCATAACTCTCTTGCTGCGGGATTTGTGCTGCTTTGTTGTTTGAGCATCTCTAAGAATTTGGTCGTTTTGTTATCTATTGCAAAAGGTTCGTCAGTCATCTCTTTTTTGAGCTTTACTTCTACATAAAGATTCTCCATAAGCTTTAAATATACTCTTTGACAAAACCTGTTTATGCGTATCACAGAGTTTCGTAAGTATTTTTTGCTGGGTCTTGTGCTACGTTACTTATTGAAGACGCTTCTTTAGCCAGTTTTGAAAAGTAACCCTTGTCCACCTTTGTCGGTTCTTGTTTGGATGTTACAATAACTTAAATCTACTTCTTCTGGCAGTTTAATGTCTGGCCCACACGTGCCACCGTAGGTTTCTAAAAGTGCTGTGTACTCTTGCCAACATCTTTCAAGAATCCTGTCTGCAGAAGGCGTTGCGTCTCTTAAATCTCTTGCGGCGATGCCAAATGTTTCTGCAAAAAATTGTTCTTTATCTTTGTTGCATGTTGGGTCATAATCCTTTGCCCTAAACCTAAATGTTATCACTTCAGGTTTAAGTTTATCAACGATTGTACACTCCCCTGTCCATGTTTTGTATTCTCTTGCTCTTTCTGCTATGCAATCATTTGGATCAAAATCAGTATACCACCCTGAACCTACCACCTGCATTCTATATTGGAGTCTGATTGTCCATCTGGCTAGATATCTTCTTCCTTCTAATCTTAGTGGTTCTTTTCTTTTTTTAAATAATGCTTGCAGTTCTGGATCGAGATCTTCTACTTGCTGTTCTGACAATAATTCTTTTGCTGCTTTGTGGATCTCTGGCAGTCCCTGTCTTGCAAATACTTTTGCTTTTAGTTCATCTGCAATTGTTCTTCTTGATGCTGCTACTGTTAATAGATGTCTTTCTCTTTTTCTTTCTAGTTCTAGATCTATGCCTAGTGCATTTTTGTAATACTCTTGTGCTTCTTTGTGTAGGTCTGTTATTTTTTCTAACCTGTACCTTCTGCCCTCTTCAACGTTTACGCCTTTTTCTACTTCTGGAAGACTTACAGTTCTAAATACAGACGGGCGTTCAAGGCATCGTTGCCATAACTCTCTTGCTGCGGGATTTGTGCTGCTTTGTTGTTTGAGCATCTCTAAGAATTTGGTCGTTTTGTTATCTATTGCAAAAGGTTCGTCAGTCATCTCTTTTTTGAGCTTTACTTCTACATAAAGATTCTCCATAAGCTTTAAATATACTCTTTGACAAAACCTGTTTATGCGTATCACAGAGTTTCGTAAGTATTTTTTGCTGGGTCTTGTGCTGTTTTTGTTTATCCTTTCTATCTTTTTAGTCTGGCCTTATATCACGGCTCTTCTAGCATCCTGTATCTTAGCGTACATGTTTTATCCCATCTATAAGAAGCTTGCACGGTATACGCGTAGTCCCTTTTTTGCCTCGCTTTTAATGTGTATTCTCGTTACCCTATTAGTTCTTCTTCCCTTTGCTTTTTTTACTAATATGATTATTCAAGAGTCTCTTTCTTTGTACTCTTCTGGTGCTTTAGGTTCTGTAAGTGAACAACTTTCCACTTTTGTTGGGGACTCTGCTGTAAGTGATTTTATTGAAGCTGGTGTTTCTCGTGTTGTTGCTGCTATAGGTAATGCGGCATCTTCGTTTTTTGTCAGTGTCCCTGGCATGATTCTTAACTTTTTGATTACGATATATACTTTGTTTTTTTTGTTCTTGCAGGGGGAGAAGATTATTTCTGGTTTGGAAAAAGATTTACCTCTTGAAAATAAAAAGGCCGTTTTTTCACATTTAGGAGATATGGTGTATGGTGTTACCTATGGATTTTTTACCGTTGCTTTACTTGAATTGGTATTTTCTGCTGCAGCGTTCTGGTTACTTGGTATTCGTGCGCCGTTTATCTGGGCTTTAGCTATTGGTTTTTTAGCACTACTTCCACTTGTTGGTCCTGCTGTTGTTTGGGTGCCTCTTGCTTTAATCTATCATTTTCAAGGAATGCCTACGCAAGCTGTCGGCGTTTTAATTGTTGGTCTTATCATCAGTGGTCTTATTGATGGAGTTATTCGTCAAAAGGTTATTGGAGACCGTACCAAGTTACACCCTGTTGTTGCTTTACTTGGTATCTTAGGTGGTTTGCAGGTCTTTGGCTTTGTTGGTGTTATTGTGGGGCCGATTGTGCTTTCGTCTGCAGTGGTGTTAGGGCAGATGTTTTACAAGAAGTATGTTAGGAAATGAAGTTACGCGTTAAGTATTTACATATCTCTACGGGGGGCCCTTTGATTGTTGCTTTACATGAACAGGATGCTTTACAGTTAGGTGTCGGTGCTTTGCAACGGGTACGCTTACAGTCAGGGCGACGTTCTCAAATTGTTGTTGTTGATGTTATGCGGGGTGCACATTCGCCTGTGCGTCCCGGTGAAGTTGGTCTTTTTTTAGAAGTTGTTTGTAAGTTTGGTGTTGCTAACAAAAGTATGACTTCGGTGTTACTTGAAGATAAACCACTCTCCTTACAATATATAAAAGAAAAGTTAGATGGGAAAACGTTGAGCAAAGCAAAACTTTTTACCATTGTTCGTGACTTGGTTGCCAATGAACTTGCTGAAGTTGAGGCTTCCTATTTCATTGCTGGTTGTTATACCAACGGTATGACGCTTGATGAGAGTGCTTATCTTGCGCAAGCTATTGTTAGTTGTGCGCAACAGCTACATCTTACAAAACGTATTGTTGTTGACAAACATTGTGTGGGTGGTGTTGCGGGAAACAGAACTACGCCTATTGTTGTTGCTATTCTAGCTTCTTTAGGGCTAACTATCCCTAAAACGAGTACGCGTTCTATTACTTCACCCGCGGGAACTGCTGATACTGTTGAAGTGTTTTGTCCTGTCGCGCATGATGTTGCTACCATAAAACGTATCGTTGTTGCAACCGGTGGGTGTATGGTGTGGGGTGGTGCTTTGGGTCTTGCTTCAGCTGATGATTTGCTTATTAAATTAGAGAGACCTTTATCTTTAGATCCTGAAGGTATTTTGCTTGCGAGTATCATGGCAAAAAAAGCGGCTGTCGGTTCTACGCATGTGCTTGTAGATATTCCTGTTGGACGTCAGGCTAAAATAAAAAGTAGAAAAGCAGCGGATCGTCTCGGAAAATTGTTTGTGCGTTTAGGTAAAAAAATGAAAATAAAAGTTGCTATTATGGTCTCTGACGGGCGCCAACCGATCGGTCATGGTATCGGTCCTGTGCTTGAAGCGCGGGACGTGTTGCTTGTGTTGCAGGGGAACGGTCCTGCTGATTTGCGTGCTAAAAGTCTTGCTATGGCGGAAAAAATAGTTGCTATGACTGGACGTAAACATGCTAAAAAGTTAGTAACTGGTGCTCTTGATTCTGGAGCTGCCTATGCCAAGTTTCGTCAAATAGTTGCTGCGCAAGGAGGTAACCCTAATGTTACGCCGTATACGTTACCTTACGGTTCTTGTACCTGGGATGTTGTTGCTAGGCGATCCGGAAAAGTTTCTTCGATTAACATGCAACAAATTGTACAATATGCTAAATTGGCAGGTTCGCCCAAAGATGCTGGGGCTGGCGTGGATTGTCATGTGAAGCTTGGTCAGAAAGTGCGTCGCGGTGATGTGTTGTTGACCGTGTATGCTAAACGGCGCAAAAAGCTTGGATTTGTAAAGGATATTTTTGATAATCGTTGTGTTGTTATCTCTTGAAGGATTTGCGAAATTTTTTGGGTAAAGTATTTATAGGTACGTGTGTTTGGTATTGCTATGGGTTTTTGGAGTATTGATGACTTTCGGCTTGAGAATGTGCTTCTCTTTATTGCTTGGGTTCTTCTTATGATTTATATCATTACTCAGGTGGGTTTTTTCTAATGCGTTTTCATGATCTTTTTTCTTGGTTTCTGCGTTTAGCTTTTGTTTTTTTAATTCTTATCTTTATTTTTCAACTTTGGTTAAAATTAACTGGACATAGCCCAACTGAGTTGCAGCTACTCTATATTGGTTTTTCGGGGTTGTTTATCTGTTTTCTTCGTATGAATTCTAAATTTTCTTTGTTTATGGGGGAGATGCAACAGTTTAAACATGATACCTACCGTCGTTTTGATTCTATTGATCGGCGTTTTGACCGTGTTGATGTTCGACTTGATCGTATTGACGAAAAACTTAATGCATTAAAATGCTAAACATGGCGTCGAAGACTTCTTGGTTAGAGTTTACTGAATAAAATTCTGCTTTGACTCTTGCTGCAATTTCTTTTATCTTGTCTACATGTTTGTTCATACCCTCAGCGTATTTTTCTTTTAATAGTGGAGATATGAAGGTTTGCATGGTTGCGTCTGACTCCATATCTACCAAGTTGAAATCGCCGTCCATATTAAGGTCAATTTCTAGGGGGTCTAGTACTTGGATGAGGACAATTTTGTTATCTTTATATCTTGCCAGCGCTTCTTCGAGCTCTTGTGTATCATAGAGGAAGTCTGAAATGACAAAGACTAATGCTTTTGAATGTATCAAACTTTTGTAGCTTGCCAAAGATCCTGCGAACCTACTTTCTCCTTGCGGCTTTTTCTCGTTAAGATAATTTATTATTGTTGCTAGTTGCGCTGAGCCTTTTTTTGGCCTGAAAAACTCTAATTGTTCAGCGAAGGTGGAGAGGACAAATCTTTCGTTGTTTTTGAGTGCTAAGAATGCTAAACCGATACCAATCATGCCCCCGTATTCGAATTTGGTTGTGCCTCTGCTTTTGAAGCCCATGGACCCCGATGCGTCTAAGATTACGTGTACGGTGAGGTTTCGCTCTTCTTCATAGCGTCTTATGTACAGCTCGTCTGTTCGTCCGTAGACGCGCCAGTCTATTGATCTGAAATCATCACCAAACGTGTAGTTGGCATAGTCTTTGAATACCAAACCTTGACCTTGCGTGTGGGCAGCTCTACGATCTCCTGCATAGTTTGACGTGATTCTTTTGTTGATTATGAGGTTGAATCTTTTGAGTTGGTTGAGAAAGTCAATGTTGATTGCCATAGGAGTCTCTTATTTGTGTGTTTTATATGTGTTTTTGTTTTATAGAAGACGCTCGATAACTTGGTCTGCAGTTAAGTTCTTTCGCTCTGCTTCAAAGTTTAGAATTATTCTATGTCGCAGTACCGGATATGCCATGGCTGCAATGTCTTTTTTAGACACGTATTTTCGTCCAGCTAACAGTGCGTGCGCTTTTGCTGCTAAAATTAAGCCAATAGATGCTCTCGGTGATGCACCGTATTCGATTAAATCTTTTTTTGTACGTGTTTTTGTCACAATCTGTACTGCATATTTTTTGATATCATTTGCAATAGGCATTTGCAAGGTTAAGTTTTGCATGTTTTTTAGCGAATCCTTAGTTAGTACCCTACGTAACTGTGGAATCTTCATTTTGTCTGCGTATTGGTCCACAATCGCTAACTCTTCTTCAAAAGATGGGTAGTCTAACCTAATTTTAAATAAGAATCTGTCTGTTTGTGCTTCAGGTAGTGGGTACGTCCCTTCTTGCTCGATGGGGTTTTGTGTTGCTAGTACAAAGAATGGTGGATCTAGTAAATATGTCGCATTACCTACAGTAACTTGTTTTTCTTGCATCGCTTCTAAGAGTGCTGCTTGGGTTTTTGGTGTTGCTCTGTTGACCTCGTCCATTAACACTACATTTGCAAAGATTGGCCCTTCTTGAAACTGGAATTGTTTTTTTCCTCTAGATTCATCAATAACATAAGTTCCTGTAATGTCTGCTGGCAATAAATCCGGCGTACCCTGGATTCTTGAAAAGGTTAAATCCATTATTTCTGCCATGCTTCTAATTGCTAAGGTTTTTGCTAAACCAGGATAACTTTCTAACAGTGCGTGGGAATTACACATCAATGCTATTAATATTTCTTTTAGTGGACCTTTTTGTCCCACAATGACTTTACCTAACTCTTTGAACACTTCGTCAGTTTTTCTTTGTGCGCCTTCTAAACTTGCCATGGTTTATCCTGTGATTGATTTAAAATAGTTTTTTACGACCTCTTGATTTTGTTGTGGGATGTTATCTGTGTAGGTTTTGTCTGCACTTGTATATATTTCTTTTGGAATTTCTGGCGTATAAAAGTCTTTATCGATGACTTCGGTGATAATATTTATGTCTAACTCTGATGCTATGGGATTAATTTGTAACTCTAGTTGTTTACTTGACAGTGTTGCGATACGCTTCTCGCCGAAAATGTCTGGGTTGGTACCTTCCATGGAAATTAAACTTACTTCTGTGCCTGTGTTTTGGCTTTGTTCAGACAGGGATGTTGTCAGTACATCTTTTATGATTACATTGACACCGCCGAATTGTACGTTAAATGCGCTTACCATGATGACGAGTATGGCAACAACGCAAAGTGATGCGAGTTTTGCACCTAGCATTTTTAAGTCTAAGAAGTAGGATGATTTTATCTTTGCTAAGTTTCTAATGACGTCGTCTTGTAATAACTTTGCCATGTAGGTTTCTTTTTTTTGATTATCTGCTGCTGTTCTTAATGCTTCTTTGAGTACAGGTACCTTTGATTCGACAAACTTGTATGTTCTGTGTGTGAGAATGTAATTGGTGTGTACAATGAAGTATACTGCAGCAGGGATGAGTGCGAAGCCCCACCATAAGTTAATTGATGCTAAAAAAAGTAGTGAGACCATTAAAAAAATGAGTCCGTCAACGATTGCATAAGAAAGATTTACTGCTAGCAATGTTTTGTTTAATTCTAATAGTCCTTCTCTTATTAATTTCATACCGCTTGGCAACTCGCTAGTTGTGTTTGTAACGTGCTTTTTTCGTTGTTAAGTTGGTTAATGTCGTCGTTGAGTTTATCTATTCTGTTTTCGAGCGTGTTTACTTGGTCGTTTGCTTCTTCAAGTTCGTCTTGTAGTATTGCTTTTTGCTCTTGTAAATTTTGTTTATCTTTTTGTAAGTTATCTCGCTCGTCTTTAATCTCTGTGTATTCTTGGACCAAATCAGATTCTCGCAGTTCTTTTTGTTCTAGTTCATCTTCAATGTCGGTTAACTCTTGCTGGGATGTTGAAAGTTCATCGTAGGTTGTTTCGAGTTCTGAGACTTTTGTTTTATACTCCCCGCTTAAATCTTGAAAGTTGACATTGAAAAGGACCGTTGCAATGACCAAACCGCCGGCAACGAGGACGAGAAGTAAAAGTAGTCCCATGTTGGCGTTTTGTTGGATGAACGTCATTATACTTTTTCTTTTATATAGTTGTTTTTAAATGTTTTTGTTGTTATTCTCTTTTTTTATTCTTTCTTTTTATGAGATGAATGGATTGTTTTTTCTAGTGATCTCTTCTACAAATCTAAGCTAAATTGTCTGTTGCATTGAGAAAAATTCCCACAAGTTTTATAAAGGACACTCAGTTGCCCACAACAGCTTAAATGACCATAAAACCCTGTTTTTATGCGTGTTTAAGCCTAGGATCATAAATCCGTGGCAAAGGTAAAAAAACCCAGATGTGGAAGCTTGCAGTTTTGGCCTAGACGGCGTTCTAAACGTGGCTACCCGCGTGTGCGGTCTTGGCCTGGCGGTGAAGGGTTGCTTGGTTTTTGCGGCTATAAAGTTGGTATGACGCATGTGCAACTTAAAGATTCTCGAAGTAATTCTCTTACTAAAGGACAGTCCATTGTATGGCCGGTGACGGTTGTTGAATGTCCTGCTCTCAAACTCTTTTCTGTTCGTGCCTACAAAGATGCCTACATGGGGTCGTCTGTTGTTGCTGAAGTGTGTCTGGGTGTAGATAAATTTGCGTCACGTAAAGTTTGCGCCTCCAAGAAAAAAGGGGATTTGGCTGCTTTTGAGAAAAACCTTGATTCTTATGATTTTTTACGTGTTGTGGTGCAAACTCAACCGCACAAGTCCGGTTTAGGTAAAAAAACGCCTGAACTTTTTGAGCTTGCTGTGGGTGGCGATACGGCTGCAGCTCAGTTTGCCATTATTCAATCTTTTGTCGGTAAAGACATTGCTGTTGGTGATGTGTTATCTGCGCACCAAATGCTTGATGTGCATGCAGTAACCACGGGACGTGGTTTTGCTGGCTCAGTTAAGCGATTCGGTGTTTCTTTAAAATCTCACAAATCTGAAAAAAAGCGGCGTGCTATAGGAAATTTGGGTGCGTGGACGCCTAAACGGGTTTCCTGGACGGTCGGTCTTCCTGGTGGTCTTGGCTATTTTGCCCGAACTGAGCATAACAAAGAAGTCTTATTTGTTGGTTCAAACCCTGCTGAAATTAACCCTGACGGTGGGTTTTTACGGTATGGTCTTGTAAAGTCTGATTATATTCTCATTAAAGGTTCAGTTCCTGGGCCTGCTAAACGGTTAATCCGTTTTTCTTTGCCTCGTCGCAGTGCCTTAACCAGTAAGGGAGCGCAACTTGCTCATGTTAGTTTGCGGAGTAAACAATGAAGGTTGATGTCTTAGATACCACTGGTAAAAAAGCCTCAACAACTAGCCTTCCTGCACAGTTTTTAGGTGAAGTGCGTGTTGATGTTATTTCGCGCATGTTGCGTGCACTTTTTGCTAATCGTCGTGCCCCGTACGGTGCTAAACCTGACGCTGGTTTGCGCGTGAGTGCGACCTTGTCTCGACGTCGTGGTGCGTATCGTAGCGCGTACAAGCACGGTATCTCTCGTGTGCCCCGTAAAGCGTTGTGGAGTCGCGGTACGCAGTTTGGTTGGGTGGGTGCTGAAGTGCCTGGAACTGTTGGTGGTCGTCGTGCGCATCCTCCAAAAGCGGTTAAAGATCATTCTCAAAAAGTCAACAAGCAAGAGCGTCGGTTTGCTTTACGTAGTGCGCTTGCGTCTGGCGTTGCACAAGGACGTGTGTCTGTTGTGCAAAATGTTGAATCCCTTGCTAAGGGGGCGGATGTTGCTAAATTATTGTCTGCTTGTCATGTGACTTTACCTTCACGTTCTATTCGTGCCGGTCGTGGTAAAATGCGTGGCCGTAAATACAAAACTGGTCTTGGTCCTGTGTTTGTCGTTGCAGCAGATTGTCCGCTAAAAAAGTCTGCACGTAATTTGTCTGGTGTTTCTGTTGTCAGTGTACGTAGTTTGCATGCGGGGCAGTTTATGAAGGATGCTCGTGTTGCTCGTCATGCGGTGTGGAGCCCGGAAGCGCTTGCTATATTAACAAAGGAGAAGTTGTACCTCTAACCTATGGTATACGACGTTTTACTTTATCCACTTTCCACCGAGAAGGCAGTTACTGCTATGGAAGCTGAAAATACGCTTTTGTTTGTTGTTGCTAAGTCTGCGACCAAACCTCAAATTAAAAAAGCGGTTGCTTCGCTGTTTGGTGTAGATGTTGTAAGTGTGCGTACCCTTGTTACCCCTGGTGGTGTCAAACGAGCGTTTGTAACTTTAGGAGGTAAGTCTGTTGCATCTGATATTATTGCGCAGCTTGGTTTAGTATAAAATGGGTAAGCGAATTATTTCACAAAGACGTGGGCGGGGAACCACACGTTATCGTAATCATGGGCACAGTTCCAAAGGTAGTGTTAGTTATCCTGTTGTTTCAAAGGAACTTTTACACGGGGAAATTGTCGATTTAGTGCATTGTCCGAACCATACTGCGCCTCTTGCGTATGTTTTATTTGAAAATGGTGAGAAAGGTCTTGCTCTTGCGAGTGAACAGTTGCGTGTGGGTGCAGTTGTTGCTGTTGGTTCAGGTGCGCCTGCTGTAAGTGGAAATGTACTTCCTTTATCTGAGATTCCTGAAGGTACGTTAGTGCATGATTTAGAGTTGCGTCCTGGTGATGGCGGGAAGCTTGTTCGTTCCAGTGGCGTTTTTGCTCGTGTGGTGAGCACCAGTGCTGATAAAGTTCTTGTAAAGTTACCTTCTAAAAAAATTAAAGCGTTCCATCCCCAGTGTCGTGCCACTCTTGGTATTGTTGCTGGTGGTGGGCGGTTAGATAAGCCTGTTGTCAAAGCAGGTAAGCGTTGGCACGCTGCACGTGCGACAGGAAAATTATTTCCGCGTACCAGTGCTGTTGCTATGAACGCTGTAGATCATCCGTTTGGATCTGGTCGTGGACGGCATGCTGGTAAGTCTACCATTGCGCCACGTCATGCGCCGCCTGGTCGTAAGGTTGGACAGATTCGTGCGAGAAGAACGGGGAAGAAGAAATAAATGGCGAAAAAGTTAGTGTATTATGGTAAAACTGCAGAAGAAGTTGCACAAATGGATATGGAAACGTTTACCAAGTTGCTTCGTTCACGACAACGGCGTAGTCTTGCGCGCGGGTTTACTGATGCGCAAAAGGCTTTGCTTGCAAAGGTGCGTGCAAAAAATGCTGGTACGTATACAAAAGATATCAAGACGCATTGTCGGGATATGGTTATCTTGCCTGAGATGCTTGGTCAGACCATTCATGTGTATAGCGGTAAAACGTTTGTTCCTGTACTTATCACTTTAGAACATCTTGGTGATTATTTAGGTATGCATGCTCTTACTCGGTTACGTATTAAACATTCTTCGCCTGGCGTTGGTGCTACCAAATCTAGTACTGGAACTGGAGGTAAAAAATGAGTGCGGAAGCTCGTGCTGTTGGTCGTGATTTACCGATCTCGTTTAAATTTGCGTGTGAGTTGTGTTCACACATTCGCGGTAAGCCTGTTGCGCGTGCGCAACGTGATTTAGCTGCTGCTATTTCGCTTGCTCGGCCTATCCCCTTTGTTCGTTTTGCTAAAGACCTTGCTCACAAGCCTGGTAAGGTTGCTGGAGCACGTTATCCAGTTAAAGCGTCTCGCGCTGTTTTGTCTTTATTAAACTCAGCTGTTGCTAACGCGGTTGCTGCCGGTATGGATGCTGATGCTTTAGTGGTCAGTTATGCTGTATCTAACACCGGTACCGGTCGGTGGCATTTTGGTCGGCATCGTCGACGTCGTATGAAGCGCGCGCATGTTGAAATTCGCGTACAACCACAAGGGGTAGTTGCATCATGATTGAAAAAAAGTTGTTTAAACAAAAAGTTAACCAGAATTTAATTGAAAATTATGTCTATGCCACACTTGGGCGTCTTAGTTGTAGTTCCATTGATTTGCGTCGCACGCCTCTTGGTGAAAAAGTTACCGTGTATACTTCTAAACCTGGTCTTGTTGTTGGGCGTAAGGGAGAAAATATTCGTGCGTTGACAGAAGGGTTGAAAAAAGAGTTTGGTATGGAGAATCCGCAAATTGAAGTTTCTGAAATTGTTAATCCGAAACTTGATGCGCGTACCGTTGCTAAAGGTATTGTTGAAGGGTTTATGCGGTTTGGTGCTCGCCGTTTTAAAGTTATGGCGTACCATGCGGTTGATTCGGTGATGGATGCCGGTGCGCTTGGTGTTGAAATTGTTGTTTCTGGACGTGGGTTGCCTAGTGTGCGGTCACGTACGTGGCGCTTTAACGCTGGCTACCTTAAGAAGTCTGGTCAGGTTTCTGAAGCTTTAGTTGATAAGGCTATTGAGTCTGCTGACATTAAAACAGGGACTGTCGGTGTACAAGTGAGTATCTTGCGAAAAGATGTTGTTTTACCTGATTCTATTACTATTGTGGAATCTGCTGTTTCTGAGGAAGTTGTAGATAACAGTAACGTTAAAAAAGACGTGGCGGTTCCCGCTGCATCTGAGGAGAAGTCTGTAGATGGCGAAAGCGTTAAAAGTTAAGGATTTGCGAGCGATGAAGGCTGATGAGTTGGCTAAGTATGCTGCTGAGTTGCAAAAAGAGCTTATGAAGTTGCGTAGTCAGGTTGCTAGTAAAACGCAACTTGAAAACCCTGGTCGTATCGGTACTATTCGTCGTATGCTTGCTCGTCTTGCTACGCTTCAAAGAGAAAAAGAATTACAAGGAGGGGTTTCTGCTTAGTTATGAGTGATATATGTCCAACCTGTGGATTGCCGTCTGATCTTTGTGTTTGTGAAACTATCGCAAAGGAAGCTCAGCATATAGTGATTCATGCAGTCAAGAGACGATTCGGTAAGTTGATGACTGTGGTTGAAGGTTTTGATGTGAAGACCATTAATGGACGGGATTTGGCGAAAAAACTCAAAGGAAAGCTTGCTTGTGGTGGAACGTTTAAGGATGGAGTTATTGAATTGCAAGGTGATCATGTTGAACGTGTTCGAGACATTCTTATCGAGCTTGGATTTAGTGCGGAAACTATTGATGCGCAAGGTTCTAAGTTTAAGAAAAGGGGGCGTCGCTGATGGTTAATGTACGTGGTGAACTTATCGGTTTGTCTGCTACTGTCGTTGCTAGTCGTAACTCTTGTCATGTTGGTTTGTCTGGCGTTATTTGTGATGAAACTTTTCACACGCTTACGCTTGGTTCTGCTTGTCTTGCTAAAGCAGATATCACTTTGTCTATTGACCGTTCAGCTGTTGCTGGTGCCACTCTTGTTGGTCGACCGTGGCAGCGTCTTGTTTCTGTACGGAGGGTGCCATGTCGAGTGTAACTTCGCGGGGTAGGCAGTTTGTCGGTACTGTTGTTCGTTGCTCTGCTCGCAAGACAATTGTTGTTGAGTGGCCTCGTTTGATTTATATGAAAAAGTATGAACGTTATGCTAAGCGCCGTACTCGTGTACAGGTGCATGTGCCTGATGCTTTAACTGTTGCTGTTGGTGACGCTGTTTGTATCGGGGAGTGTCGTCCTATTAGTAAAACAAAGCATTTTGTGCTTTTAGGGAAGGTAGAGTCGTGAAACCTATTCGTGCTCGTGTAACACGAGCTTTACAAAAAGGATCTCTTGTGCACACGTGTGATAACTCTGGCGCTAAAATTGTTCGTGTCATTTCTTTTAAAGGGTCTAAAACGGTTCGTGGTCGTAACATGAGTGGTGGTATTGGTACGCTTATGACCGTCTCTGTTGTAAAAGGTACACCTGATATGAGAAAAAAAGTTGTTCCTGCTGTTTTGGTTCGCCAAAAAAAGGAGTTTCGTCGTCTTGATGGTACGCGTGTTAAGTTTGAGGATAATGCGGCTGTTGTACTTAAAGATGTTAAGGGAAACCCTAAGGGTACACTTATCAAAGGGCCTGTTGCAAAGGAAGTTACTGAACGCTGGCCTGGTGTTTCAAAGATTGCGGGGGTTGTTTTATGAACTCAGATTGGTCTAAATCTTGGCGCGGAAGTGTTCAACCGCGTAAGCAGAGAAAGTATGTGTATAACCTTCCTCTTCATTTAGCTGGTTCGCTTTTACGTGCGCCACTTAGTAAAGATCTTCGTAAAAAGTACGGTTGTCGTAGTGTTACTGTACGTAGTGGTGATAAAGTTAAAATTCTTCGTGGACAGCATAAAGGTACTGTTGGTGTTATATCTACTGTTAGCCGTGTGCGTCGACGTATTCATATAGAAGGTGTTGGTGTGAAAAAGCGTGACGGTCGTGTTGCTCACTATCCTTTCTTTGCTTCAAATTTACAAGTGTTAGAGTTACAGTTAGACGATGCTAAACGTCGTGCGAAGCTTACTGGCGCTGCACCTGCAAAGCCTGCAACAAAAAAAACTACAACTAAAAAACCTGCTGCTAACAAACCAAAGGGGGCTGCAGCGTAATGGTACAAAATCATATGCCTCGTTTATCAGCGCCGAAGAGTTGGCCTCTTCGACGTAAAGCGCATTTTTGGGTTGTCCGTCAACATCCAAGTGGACATTCGCTTGCATCAAGCCTTGCTTTAGGTGTTGTTTTACGTGACTTGATTGGTTGTGTGAAAACGCTTAAAGAAGCAAAGTATGTTGCTCATGCTGGTGATGTTTTAGTTAACGGTGTTGTACGTTGTGATGTTCGTAGTGCTGTAGGATTCATGGATGTTGTTACGTTGCCTAAACTTGATGCTTCTTATCGGATGGTGTATGATCGTAAAGGGCGTTTAGCTCTTATTACTGTTGCTGCAAAAGAGCGAAGTCTTCGTTTACTTCGTGTTGTCGGAAAAACGGTTTTATCTGGTGGGCGTTTACAAATAAATTTCCATGATGGTTCTAACTTGTTGCTTAAAGATTTTGCTGGCTCTGTTGGTGACTCTGTTTTGTATGATTTTTCTGCTAAAAAAATTGTTGAGCATTATGCTCTTGCGCCAGGTTCTGCTGTGTATCTTTGCGGTGGGTCTGGTGTTGGTTTAGTTGGTGTTGTCACTGAAGTTGTTGTTCGATCTGGTGCTCGCCGTGCTATGCTTAAGTATGACGTTGGTGGTGTTGCTGCAACTACCTTACTTGATTATGGGTTTGTTGTTGGTGCAAAGAAAAAGCCGGCGTTGCAGGTGGTGGCTTCATGAATTCTATGCGTGTTATCGGTGTTGAGAAAGTTACTTTGAACATTGGTGTTGGTGAACCTGGAGATCGTTTAGATAAAGCGATGAAGTTGTTAACTATTATTACTGGTGCTACGCCTGTTGCTGTTAAAACACATAAAAGAATTCCTTCTTGGGGGGTTCGTCCTAAATTGAAAATTGCAACGAAAGTTACTTTACGTGGTAAACGGGCTGAGGAAGTTCTTGCACGTTTACTTGCTGCGCGGGATAATGCTCTTGCTTTACGTTCCTTTGATACTTTTGGTAACTTTTCTTTTGGTATTGCTGAGTATATTGATATTCCTGATGTGAAGTATGATGTTGACATTGGTATTATTGGTCTTGAAGTTGCTGTAACTTTATCTCGGCCGGGATTCCGTGTGAAGCGTCGTTTACGTAAGTCACATATCCCTGCTCGTCATCGTATTTCGCGAGATGATGCTGTTGCTTTTATTCAGGAGAAATTTGGCACAGCGGTCGGCACTGAGGGGGTTGTGGCATGACGACGAGTAATTATACAAAAGTGTTTAAGCAGCTTAATGCTAAACCTGCAAAAAAAGCGAAGTTTATCAAACATAATGCTCCTAAAAAGCGATCTTGTGGGGCTGCTTTGCGGAGTTGCCAACGTTGTGGTAGTCACCGGGGTTATATTCGCAAGTATGGTATTGGTATGTGCCGACGTTGTTTTCGGGAACTTGCAAAAAAGATAGGATTTTCAAAGTTTGATTAAAATGGTAATGAACGATCCACTAGCAAATGTATTGTCGCATGTGACAAACGCTGAGCGAAAGGGGAAACCTTCTTGTGCAGTTACTCCTGTATCTTCAATGATTCAAGGTGTTTTACGTCTTTTATCTGCGCAAAATTATGTTGGTGACGTTGCTGTTGTTGAAGAAGATCGTGGTGGTGTTCTTAGTGTCGCTTTACTTGGTCATGTTAATTCGTGTGGTGTTATCAAACCGCGATTTAGTGTGCGTAAAGATAATTATGAAAAATATGAAAAACGTTTTTTACCTGCACGGGATTTTGGTGTGTTGATTGTTTCTACTTCGCAAGGTTTAATGACGCATACTGATGCGAAAGCAAAAGGACTTGGAGGGCGCTTGATTGCGTATTGTTATTAATGGCGAAAACTAAAAAGTCTACACTTGCTGTATCTGTTGTTATTCCACAAGGTGTTACTGCTAACTTTACTGAAGGAGTTTTTACCGCTCAAGGTCCTGCTGGTGAAGTCTCAAAAAAGTTGATGCATCCTCTTGTTTTAATTACTGTTTCTGATGGTACTGTTACTCTTGCTCCACGTAAAAAAGGTTCTTTAGGTGCTGTTGCAAAGATGTATATTAACACCTACCGCGCTCATGTTCGTAACATTCTTGCTGGTGTTGTTGAGCCGTTTGTGTATGAGCTTAAAATTTGTTCAGGTCACTTCCCGATGAGTGTTGCTCTTAAAGGAAATGTTCTTGAGGTTAAGAATTTTCTTGGTGAAAAGGTTCCTCGACGTGTTTCTTTAGACCCTGCTGCTAAAGTTGTTGTTGCTGGAGAAAAAATTACTGTTACCTGTGTTGACAAGGAACTTGCTGGTCAGACTGCTGCACGTATTGAGCAGTTGTGTCGTATTAGTAACCGTGATCGTCGTGTGTTCATGGATGGGTTGTGGATTGTTAATCGTGCAGGTCGGGAGGTTATGTCATGACTTCTGAGATGCTTGCGCTACGTCGTGCACGTAAGTCGCGTAAACCGACATTTAAAATTCAAGATTCAAACAAGAAGCCTCAACTTTCTAGCTGGCGTAAACCTCGCGGGTTACATAATAAAGTTCGCTTACATAAAAAAGGGCATGAGGTTTGTCCGAGTGTAGGGTATCGGTCACCTCGAGCTGTACGTGGTCTTGACCGTAGCGGTCTTGCTGTTGTCCTTGTGCATACGCTTTCTCAATTAGAAGGTCTTGATGCTAAAACACAGGGTGTTGTTATTGCCTCTGCTGTTGGTGCACGTTCTCGTTTAGCTTTGTATGCTGCTTGTCAAAAACAAGGGTTAACTGTTCTTAGTGTTACTGATCTTGCTGTTGCGATAACTGTTCTTGAGGAAAAGTTTTCTTCACGTAAGAAGTTTAAAGCTGAAAAATTAGCTGCAAAGAAAAAGGCTGCTGAAAAGAAAGCTAAGGCTGCTAAAGAAAAAGAGGCTACACCTGCTGATAAGAAAGAAACTCCTGCTAAAGAAGCCAAAGAAGTTAAGACTCCTGTTAAAGAAACTAAGGTTGCTGAAAAGCAAGCTAAGGCTGTTAAAGAAACCAAAGAAGTTAAGACCCCTGTTAAAGAAACTAAGGTTGCTGAGAAAAAAGAAACTCCTGCGAAAAAGGAAACTAAGGAGGCTGGCAAATGAAGTTACGTGTTCAACGGCGTCTTGCTGCGGCTGTGCTTAACTGTGGTCTTCATCGTGTCGTTTTTAATCCTGAACGTTTGGCTGACATTAAAGAAGCTATCACTAAACAGGATCTTCGTCTCTTAGTTGCTGATGGTGCTATCTCTGCTGCACCTAAATCAGGCGTTTCTCGTTTTCGAGCAAGAAAGTTGCTTGTACAACGTCGTAAGGGTCGTCGTCAAGGGTCAGGTTCTCGCAGCGGTCGAGCTACCGCGCGTTTATCTTCAAAACGTCTTTGGATTAACAAAGTGCGTGTGCAACGGCGTTTTTTACAAACGCTTAAATCAAAGAATCTTGTTTCACCTGCAGTTTATTCGCAGTTACGTTCACGAGTTAAGGGTGGCTTTTTTCGTAGTAAGCGTCACTTGCAATTATTCATAACAGAGAAAGGGTTGGTTACACAACATGGCAAAAAATAGAAAGTATACTGTAGCGTACCGTCGTAAGCGGTTGGGTTTGACCAATTACGCTAAGCGTCGTGCACTTTTGTCTAGCGGGGCTGCTCGGTTTGTTGTGCGTCGACATTGTTCTAGCTTTGTTGTACAAGTTATTACGTATTCACCTGCAGGGGACCGTGTTGTTGCTTCTGCGAACTCTTTTGAAGTTGCTAAACTTTTTGGCTGGCAAGGTCACGGAGGAAATTTACCTTCAGCGTACCTTGTTGGTTTTTTAGCTGCAAAGCGTGCTGTTGCACAAAAGTGTACCTCTGCGATTGTTGACTTGGGTCTTGCTTCACCGAAGCTTGGTTCAGCATTTTTTGCAGCTGTTAAAGGTGCCATCGATGCTGGACTAAGTATTCCTTGTTCAGAAAAAGCGTTTCCTGTTGAAGAGCGTATCAACGGTACACAAATTTCACAATACGCTTCACTGCTTTCTGCAGATAAGGCTAAATATCAACGTCAGTTTTCAGCGTACGTGAAGCAGGGTGTTGATGTTTCGAAATTGGCTGATCATTTTCAGACTTGTAAGGAGAAGATTGTAGCAAAATGGCCATGAGAAAAAATAAACGTTTGAGTACCGCTGAAATCTTAGAGCGGTGGGTTCCTAAGACTGATCTTGGTCGTCGTGTACGTAACGGAGAAATTACTGATATTGCAACCATTCTATCTTCTGGGCAACGTATCCTTGAGCCGGAAATTGTTGATGCTTTAGTTCCGAACTTAGAGGTTGATATTTTACAAGTTGGTCAATCTAAGGGTAAATTTGGTGGCGGTAAGCGTAGCATTTGGCGTCAAACACAAAAAACTACTCGAGAAGGTAAGACTGTTAAGTTTGCAAGTTGTGTGGTTGTTGGTAACGGTGATGGTTTAGTTGGTATCGGTTATGGTGCTGCGCTTGAAACTGTTCCTTCACGAGAGAAAGCTATTCGTCAAGCTAAATTAAATCTAATTCGTGTTGTTCGTGGTAACGGCTCTTGGGAGCAACGTACCGCGGGATACAACTCGATTCCGTTTGCTGTATCTGGTAAGTGTGGTTCATTACGCGTTCGTCTTATTCCTGCACCACAGGGAACAGGTCTCTGTGTTGAACCTGAATGTGCGCGTATCTTACGTCTCGCTGGGATTTCTGATGTTTGGTCACAGAGTTCTGGGCATACACCTACCAAATTGAACTTTATTCGTGCTTGTTTTGATGCTTTAGCATCCTTGTCAGCTGTGAAAGTAAAACCGGGCGATGATGCTCGTTTGCACATGGTTGTTGGGAGGGCTGATTGACTATGGCGAAGCTTGCTGTGGTTTTGGTCCGAGGTGTGCTTGGTAGTTCAGCTAAAGTGCGGACTACACTTTCTCGTTTACGTTTATACCGTAAGAACTCGTGTGTTCTTTTGGATGCTACCCCGCAAATTTTGGGTATGCTTTTAGTCGTTAAAGATTATGTCACCTGGGGTGATATTTCTGAAGAAACTATTGCTACACTTCTTGAAAAACGTGGACGTGTTGCTGGCAATAAACCTTTAACGCCTGCCTATCTTAAAAAACATGCTCAAGGAGATTTTTCAAGTATTGCTAAGTCTCTTGCTTCTGGTTCATCTTTGTCGTCAGTACCTGGTGTTAAACCGTACTTTAGACTGCAGCCGCCACGTAAAGGGTTTGACCGGGCAGGTATTAAACGACCGTTTAGTCTTGGTGGTGCACTTGGCTATCGCAAAGATGCTATCAATGATCTTGTAGTGAGGATGCTGTAAATGGTTGTTTTACGTCGTAAGAAAAATTCACGGTTACGTGCTGATACGACGCACGGGTATGGTTCCATGAAAAAGAACCGTGGTGCTGGACACCGTGGTGGGCGTGGTATGGCAGGTTCTGGTAAACGTGCTGATACTAAAAAACCTACCATCTTGAAATTATTCGGTAACTCTTATTTTGGTCGTCGAGGGTTTAAAGTGCCTGGTTCAGTTAGCCATGTTTGCATGAATCTTGACTATCTTGATGCGCGTCTTGATGCGTATGTTGCTGCTCAACTTGTTACTAAAGAGGGTGATGTGTATGTGGTTGATTTGGTTACGCTTGGGTATACAAAATTGCTTGGTCGTGGACAAATTCGCTCTAAAATTAAGTTAACCGCTCCTGCTCTTTCTACTGTTGCAAAACAAAAGATTGAAAAAGCGGGAGGGTCTGTGGTTTCTCATGAAGCTAGTTGAACAAGTTCTTTCGTACATCCCGGATATTCGTGGACCGAAGCATAAAATCACGTTTAAGGATAAAGTAAAGTGGACGTTTGCGATTCTTGTTGCGTTTTTTGTGCTTTCTATTATTCCTTTATTTGGCCTTGGGGAGAATGCTCTTGCGCAATTTGATCAGCTTTCTATTATTTTAGGTGCAAGTTTTGGTTCGGTTCTTTCTTTAGGTATTGGACCTATTGTTACTGCGTCTATTGTTTTACAATTGTTGTCTGGTTCTGGTATTTTAAATATTGATCAAACAACACATGAAGGTCGTGTACTTTTTCAAGGTTTACAAAAATTGTTAAGTATCTTTTTCATCTTCTTTGAAGCTGTAGTTTACGTTTTTATGGGTGGTCTTGCTCCTGCTGCTGCGTTGCAAGGCACTAGCGCGTATTTTACCATGCAGCTTGTGTTAGTCGCGCAGCTTGCCTTAGGTGGTTTTATTATATTGTTGATGGATGACATTGTTAACAAATACGGGTTTGGTTCTGGAGTTAGTCTTTTCATTGCTGCAGGGGTTTCTGCACAAATTATGGTTACCGCGTTTAGTCCATTATCAAGTCTTGGAACTTGGGCGTTTGGTTCTGCGCAAGCGCCGATCGGTGCTGTCTGGGTGTTGTTTTTATCTTTAGTTGGTGGGGATCCGCAAACTGCTTTGCTTGCTATTGTGAGTATCCTTGCTACGGTGATTGTTTTTGCGATGAGTGTGTATGCGCAAGCGATGAAGGTGGAGATTCCTCTTACCTTTGGTCGTGTGCGTGGATATGGGTTTAGATGGCCGTTGCATTTTTTGTATACCTCGAACATTCCGGTAATCTTAGTTGCCGCTTTAATGGCTAACGTGCAGTTATGGGCGCGGTTGTTACAAAATTGGGGTTTTCCTATTCTTGGTACCTTCCAAGGGCAAGTGCCAGCTAGTGGTTTGGTACAATGGGTTGCGTATCCGAACTTGGTACAGAATATTTTAACCGGTTCGATTAGTTTTGCTTCGTGGTGGAATAATGATTTTACGCACGCCTTTGTTTATATGATTTTTTTAATTGTCGGTTCGGTTATTTTTTCTGTGTTCTGGGTGCAGAGTGCGGGTATGGATTCTAAGTCGCAAGCTAAAAAAATTATGGCTTCAGGTTTCCAAGTTCCCGGGTTTCGTAAAGATACGCGGGTCGTTGAACATTTACTTGATCGTTACATTACGCCGTTAAGTGTCATGGGTGGTGTTGCGATTGGTATTTTAGCTGCAGCTGCTGATGTGTTAGGTGCTCTTTCTCGAGGTACTGGTATTCTTTTGGCTGTTATGATTATTTATAGGTTATATGAAGAAGTTGCAAAGCAACATATGATGGATTTACATCCTTCACTTCGTAAAATGATGGGTGGATAAAGATGGTGTTTGATGGATTATTTGATGCATTGTTTGGATGGGCGATTGCAATTGATCCACTTTTTGGTGTAGTTTTTGTTGCTTTTGTTTTGACTTTGCTTATTACTCTTGCTTACAAACATTTTACTGATCAACATTTGTTACAGTCTATTAAAGAACGTACCAAGAAAATGCAAAAAGAAATGAAAGGTCTTTCTGGTGATATGGAAGCTTTGAAAAAAAAGCAGTCGGAAATGATGGAGTTGCAAATGAAGATGATGATGCAGACTCTGAAACCCATGCTTATTACCATGCTTCCTATTATCTTAGTGTTTGCGTGGTTACGTACTGCTTACGAAGGTGTTGGTGACATTTTTTGGATCTTTGGTTGGCTTGGCTCGTATATTATTTTTAGTATTGTGTTTAGCATTGTGTTACGTAAGTTGCTTAAAGTGCATTAGATTTTTTAGTGAAGAAGTTGCTCTTCTTTGTTTTTGGGCGCGTAGCAAGGTCCAGGATCCTCTACTGGGATACAGTCTGGCTTGCAACTGTCTGGAACACATGAGCCACAGGGACCTTCATATTTTTTTGCAAATATCTCTTGTCTGAAATCCCATAGCCTTTCACTGCTTAGAATTTCTCCAAGTCCTTCTGTGATATTTCCCATAGGGTAGGCTCGTGAGAGTACACACGGATACACTGTTCCGTCTGGGTCAACGACAAGTTTTGCATTCCAACACCAGCCACATAGCTCATCCTTGGGGTTTCCTATGTCTGTGATGTATGTTTCTCCTCTGCCAATGCCCCTGACGTAGTCGTCACTGACTTTTTCGACTCCTGCTTTTTGTAGAAGTTCTTTTGTTGCTTCGATATCATCTTTGTTTTCGGGCATACCTACTATGCCAACACGTACTTCAAGCCCTCTTCTTGTTGCATTGTTAATTGCTTTGAATGTTCTTTCAAAGCTTCCCTTTCTTCTTGTTATGCTGTCGTGCACTTGAGCATTGGACCCATACATAGAGAACGCTAGCCGGACGTTGTGTCTTTCTAATTCGTCTAATCTTCTGTCATTGAGTAATGAGCCGTTGGTAAATACTTCAATGTATTCGTATCCTAAATCGTCTGCTGCTTCTATCAATCTGTTTAGCGACGGGTGCATGGTTGGTTCGCCACCTATGAATTGGACCTTTCTACAACCTAGCTCTTCTGCCTCCTTGAGTGTTTTGATCCAATCTTGCTCTGTTATTGATCCTAAAACTGCTTTTTCTGGGTTTGAATCTGAGTAACAGTGCGTACACTCGAGGTTGCAGCTGTTTGTTAGCTCTAACCATAAGAAATTTATCGCTTCTAGTTGCTGCTGGTCTAGTCTTCTCTCTGTGTCAGGCATGACTTTTTTCTTGGATACTAGCTTTAAGTATTTTTCTCTTCTTTGGTTGTTATATTTTATAAATGGTTTTCTTTGGTCCTTAGGAGGCTTATCGTTATTGTTCTAACATGGATCTTTGCTTTTTTGATAAACTCTTGCCACAACGCTTATAAATGCACTGAGTTTGCTCTTCGTATGGTTGCGGGAAGCTTAAAATCGCGTTCAAAACGTCGTGTTTTTGTTAAGACGCCCGGCGGGAAGACTGTGCGTACGTATCGTTTACGTAAGCCTGGACGTCACGTTTGTGGTGGTTGTGGTACTCGATTACCTGGTATTCCGCATTTACTTTCTTCAAAGTTTAAGAATTTAGCTAAAACTAAAAAACGTCCTCAACGTCCTTATGGTGGTGTACTGTGTTCCTCTTGCACGCGTGCTGAGATGGTGAATAAAGCTCGGGGGATGATGCAATGAGTTTAGTTGGTCAAGTGGGTATGAAGATTGCTGGACGTGATGCTGGATCTATCGGTGTTGTTGTTGCTGACTTAGATGCTGGGTTTGTTGAGTTTTCTTGTGCTGTACGTTCTCGCAAATGTAATGTTGCTCATATTACTTTTTTATCTAAAAAAATTACTGTGAAAAAAGGTGCTTCACAAAAGGATGTTGTCGCAGCACTTGCAAAGGAAGGGTTTGCTGTAGTTTTACCTAAGAAAAAAGCTACTAAAAAAGCTAAAGGTGTTAGGGCTACTCGTAAGCGTAAGGCTCGAGATAAGTCCAAAGATGTCGTTAAAGAAAAAAAGGCTTCTTCTAAAAAAACTACCAAGAAGACTGTTAAAAAATCTACAAAAAAAGCTGCTAAGAAATGAGTGTTTCGCCAGATCAACAACAACAATTAGTTTTTCAGTATCAACTTTTAACCACACAACTGCAACAGTTACAACAGTATCATGCTGAAATGCAAGCGCACATCGGTGTGTTGCAACAGGTGCAAGAGAGTTTACGTGTTTTAGCTTCTCAACCTGAAGGTGCTGAGATTTTAATGCCGCTTGCTACGGGGTTGCTTGTAAAAGGTGGTCTTGGTAAAATAGATTCTGTTGTTTTACGTGTCGGTGCAGGTGTTGCTGTAACTAAAACGCCGGATGCAGCGCAGGAAACTTTAGCTGCACAGATTGAAGAGCTTGTCGGTGGAGTGAGTGATGTTGCCGCTGAAATTGCTTCTTTACAGCAGCAAATGCATACTTTGCTTGCTTCTGTTGCATAAGCTTTAAATAACTCTTTTCTCTTGTGTTTTGTATGTTATACTGGTTAACCTTTCTTGTTTTCTTTGTTGTTCTTTTCTCACTGCGTATCGTTAAAGAATATGAGCGTGGAGTAAAATTTACCTTAGGTAAGTACGTGGGTGTTATGCCGCCTGGTTTGCGGATGGTTATTCCTATCATCCAATCTTGGCAGCGAGTAGATTTGCGTGTCAAAGCTGTAGATGTGCCCTCACAAGAATGTATTTCTAAGGATAATGTTTCTTTAAAGGTAAATGCTGTTTTATACTATAATGTACGTCATGCTGAGAAGGCTATTCTTGAGGTGGAACATTATCGGTATGCTGTTTCACAAATTGCACAAACTACCATGCGTAACATTATTGGTGAATTTACTTTAGATGAGATTTTGCAGAACCGTGAAAAAATTTCTCGTCAAATTCAAAAAATTGTTGATGCTGACACGGATCCTTGGGGTATTATCGTTGATAAAATTGAACTTAAAGATGTTGAGCTTCCTGCTGACTTGAAACGGGTTATTAGTAAAGAAGCTGAGGCTGAACGTGAAAAGCGTGCAGTGATTATTAAAGCGAGTGGGGAAGTTATTGCTGCTAAAGACATGGCAAAAGCTGCTAAGATGCTTGCTGCTTCTAATGGGGCTTTGCATCTGCGTACCTTGCAAACTATCAATGAGGTGAGCTCGGATCAGAACAAAACGATCTTGTTTCCGATTCCTTTGGAGTTTCTTGAAGCATGGAAAGGAAAAAAGAAGTAGATCTCTCTTCTGGTCTTCTTACTGAAGAGCATTTTGCAGCCTATGCGTTTGCCATGGGTGAAGATGATTTGCCTGTGCGCCCTGAAGAATTTTCTTGTCTACTTGGATTTTCAGGTGTTGAAGTGCTTTGCTTAAATCAACCTGCAAATGGTGGCTATGTTCATAAAGCTCGTTGGCAAGATATTATTTATCGTGCCCACTCGCCTCAACGTCTTGATTTTTAATGCGGTTTTTCGTAAAACGGTACAGCTTTGAGTAGTCGTGGTGTTCTTAACAGTGGTTGAAGGAGTCTTGTGAATCTTGCTGTTCTTGCTGCCTTTGCCCCTTTTGATACTTCAACGGTTTCGTGTAATGCCATCTGTGCTTGTTTGAGTTCGCGTGAAGCTAGCTCAAGTGCAATGAACCGTTCAATTGTTCTGAAAAATAACATGAATGGAAAAATTGCAATTATTTCTATCCAGTATTTTTTTACAAATGTGTTTTTTTGTCTGAGTCTTTGGTATTTGAAATATAAATCAATTGCAAAAATGCTAATTACGGTGTAATCGATGATTTCTATAAATATATGGTATGGTTCTACTTGATGGTGGAAGAAAATTTCAGCTATGAGTACTGCTAGTATTGCTACTAAGGACGGGGGGATTGCTTTATCAACGAAGTGTTCTAACTTTCTAACCATGCGTTGTCTGCTAACTCCTCTTGCCCTTTTCTTGTTATTTTTCTCACCTCTGGCTTGCCATTGGGTAGTTCTACTTCAATGCAGCCTTTTGCACCTAGTTGGATGATAAGGTCGTCACTGTGTTCTGTGTTGCCTTGTGCTATCTGGTTGAGCGTTTGCCTTTCTTTTTCTGTGAGCATAGGGCTTTTTGTTTTTTTGGGTATTTAATTCTTATGGATAGGTTTTTATGTGATACCTTTATTACTTGCTTATGCGTTTTACTGCTAAATCTATTGCTGATGTTGTTTTTCGAGATGTTACTAGCTTTGGTGCTCTACCCTTTTTCTTGTTTGTGCTTGCATTAGTTTTTGCTTTAGATGAAGTTACTTTTGCTTTACGTCTCTTTGGGTTTTTACTTTTAGCGTATGCAATTGTAGCTACTATACGTTTTTTACATTTTAAACCGCGTCCTAAAAAAGAAGCTTACTCTAATGTGTTTGAAAAAATAGATTCTTCATCATTTCCCAGCTTACATGCTGTGCGTGCGACTGGGCTAGGTTTGTTTTTTATGGAATCTTTTGGCTCTTTGTATGTAACGTTTTTGCTCTTTGTCTTTGTCTTTTTAATCTGTGTTTCGCGATTATATTTGCAAAAACATGACCTGTGGGATGTTTTAGCCGGTGTTGCGTTAGGTATTGTTTTATTCTTTGTCTTTTAAATTGAAGCCAATAAGTAGGCTTGCATCTTCGCTTGTTCTTTGTATCTGGTATTTGTCTAGAAGAAAGTTGTGTACTTCTAATGAAGGTGAGCCTGAAATGACGTCTTGGGCGTTGACTTCGGGAAACGGTAGGCCTGGAAAGCAATGGCCTTGCTCTGTGTGTTCTACTTGTTCTCCTAAGGGATCTCGAAAGGTGCTGTCGTGTGTTACCAAAATTGTGTGTTGTCTTTGTAGCGTCTCTTGAATTCCTGTATTGTGTTCTTGTTCGTTTTCTAAGATTTTTCTTTTTGTTTGCTCTGTGAGTACTTTATGTACTTTGAGCCCTTTAGTTGCTGCAAGCTTTTGTATAATTTTTTCTATCATATTTCACTACTTTTTGGTGGTTTCTTTTGCCTCGTTCCTCAACCCATATAAACTTATCGATTCTGCCGTAAGCTTTATAAATGAATC
>CAYFPK010000003.1:0-67249 GCA_964344975.1 Candidatus Woesearchaeota archaeon | reverse complement strand
AAACCAGGAAAATTCTTAATCAGGTGGTGTTGGTCAAAAACGCAAAAGTTTAGGACCAACAGAGTTATAAAGAGAAAGTAAAGAAACACAACTATGGTCCACAACGGCGGTGTATACCACTATCACAAAAAACACATGAGTAAAAAAACTAAAAAATTAGTCGACAAAATTGTGTTCTCCATCATTTTCTTAGGACCCATTGTTACGATTCCCCAAGCGACAAAAATTTGGTGGTACAAAGAAGCAGCAAGCATATCAATAATCTCGTGGACGTTCTATATGCTCATTGCAATAGCATGGGTCACATATGGTTTTGTGCACAGAGAAAAACCAATTATTATAGCCTATTCTTGTTGGATTTGCTTACACATCACCATAATTGTCGGCGCAATCATCTACGGTTAAAGTTTCTTAGACAATACATACGTATAAACTGAACCTAAAATAAACGAACGTAAAAAAGAAACAAGCCGCGCTAAAGCAGCAGCATGCAACGCAACATTAAGTGTATAGCCAAGCTCTGATGAAACCCACACCACCAACGCTTCTTTCACCCCCAAGCCAGCAGGCGTTAAAGAAATAAAATCTAACACACCTGAGGTAGTAAAGACTAAAAATGTTTGCAGGTAGCTAATAGAAGAATAGAAGGTGAGAAAGGCAAAATAAAACGTTGCAGCACCAACAAGAAAACTCACAATCTCAAGACAGAACAATTTAGTTAAAAAGCCTCGTGAAGAAATTAATCGCCATCCTGCATAAATTTCTTCAACTTTACCAAGAAATTTAAAACGAAAAAGCCGTGCAGGTAAACGAACATACAGCAGAATAATCATAGCAATAATAAGCCCCAAAAAGAGGAGAACCAAAGGCAAATGAAATAAACCTAAAAGTAGAAGACTAACCAAACCAAAAACACCAGTAGAAAAAAAGAAAATAAGGTACCGAGCACCTAACGTACTCAAAAATTTGGTATACGGAAACGCATGTTTACGTTTAAGATACATCCCCTTAAGACCAGCACCACCACTAAACGGCGCAACAAGGTTAGCAAGAGTGGTTACATTAGTCAAACCAAACCATTCAGTAAAACTAAGTTTAAGACCAAACAAATCAGTAAACCATTGCAAGCGAACCCCTTCAATAAAGACTTTAGCAACAGCCAAAAAGACTAAAAGAAACAAAGGGAGGTAAGCAACATCAGTAAGTAAAGCAAGCTCAGAACGATTTACATACAAGTAATAGCCGCCAACTAAAGCAACAAGCAAAGTAAAAACCGGGGCTAAATAACGTTTCATAAAAGTCTAAACAACAAATTCCTTTAAGAAGCTTTCTTATTCAAATTTATGCGCATGACGACGCACATGTTCAAGATCAGCAGGAAAATCAACCTCAGCCCAATGTTCACCATCAATTTCATGAACAGAAACACCACCAGATTTGATAAACTCATCAATAAGTTTAAACCAAAACGTGTTCATATTATTAGGGTCACGAGCCAAACGTTCTAAGTGATTTCGAGCATCCACAACAGCTTGACCTTCAAAACGAATAAACCCTACAGACTCACCGTGCGCATCAACATGACTCAAATGTTTACCTAAAGCAAGCAGCATATTATCTGCAGTGATAACTTTGGTATCATCAGAATCAAGATGCTCAGAAGGTTTACGATTCACCGTTAACTTGACTCCTTCACCGACATCAGCAACAAGTTTTGCGATTAACTCAGGGTGAAACACATTGTCTGCATTCATAAAAATAAAATCATCGTCCATTTCATCACGTGCAAGCCATAAAGACATGAGATTATTAGACACTTCATAAAATGGATTAAACAAAATTTTAATATGCATATCAGAATATGCTTTAACCTTTTCTTCAATCTTATGACTAAGGTATCCAGTAACTAAAACAACATCACGTACACCAGCACTACGCAAGTGAGAAAGCTGCAAATCTAAGATAGTTTTACCTTCTTTAACTTCTAACAAACATTTAGGATGATCCCTAGTATGATGCAGCATACGTCGTGATAAACCTGCAGCTAAAATAATCGCTTTCATACGCCCGAGCTAACAAAATTGCTATATAAGACTTCTGGAGTAACAACAAGGTTTATAAATCAAAGAGGGGTTCGAGCTCTATGAGCCAAGAAAAGCGATCTTATGAAGAGATAAATAAAGCTTCCTTAAAAAAATTTGAAAGCGCAATAAATATTCTCATTACAAAAAGATTCGCCACACCGCTATTACGCATAATGCTTAAAACCAACCTGACACCTAATCAAATAACAGTTTTAGGATTAATTTTTAATCTAGTTTCAGCAGTCCTTTTCGCTTTTGGCAACTACACGTTAGCATTGATAGGTTGTGCTTTATTTTACTTAGGCTTCTTAATGGACGCAGTAGATGGCAGAGTTGCTCGAGAAAAAAAATTATTCTCAAGAATAGGTAGCTGGTTAGACGAAGTCTGTGACAGAATAAGAGAAACAGCAAATTTCATTGGAGTAACCATTGGTTTATACGTAATAACACAAGACCCCATGGTCTTAATTTGGGGTATGCTCGCAGGATTAAACTTCCTCATGTTCCATTTCATTGGTAGAGTAAATGCAATAGAATACAAACACGAGGTAACACACCTAATAACTTTCAAAAAGAAATATTTAGATAAGGCACATGTTTGTATTGCCTACTCAAACATTTTTATTTACGCACTCATCTTCATGGTCATCGTAAAAAGAGTAGAATGGTTTTTAATAATTTATGCCACACTAGGTACAATTCCATGGATCTGGCGCATCGTTGAAGGCTATAAATTAGGAAAAAAGGAAGAGGATTTATAAAAAAGCATGGAAAAGAAAATAGAGAAAAAAGAAGATCTTTCATTTACAGGGTTTAACAAACAAGTTATTCGTAAATACGAAAATATTACCGAAGTCCTTTTAGGTAAAAGGATAACACACCCATTTCTAAAAATTTTACTCAAAACAAAATGTTCAGCAAATCAAGTATCCTTCTCCGGTTTAATCTTTGCAATTATAACTGCAGCCCTCTTCGCCGTAGGAGAGCAACCATATCTCTGGATAGGAATAATCCCATTCATACTTTCTTACGTTTCAGACTGTGCTGATGGAAAAATTGCAACATTTAGAAAACAAAAATCTCCATTTGGATCCTGGATGGACAACACGTGTGACCGATTCAGAGATGTGTTACTCATGATAGGAATCACCATCGGCGTATACAGATTTATGCCAGAACCGCACGTACTCATCATCGGCTTCATTGGCGCACTCCATTTCCTCATGTATCAATATATCGGCATCCTCAACGAGTTAGAACTTAGTCAAGGGACACGCATCCCGCCAGTATTTATGTTAAAAAATAGAAAATTTCTTGGCGCAAACATTTTCTTTGGCGGGTCAAGCACGACCTATTGGATGATGATGATTGCAGCAGGGTTCAACATATTTTACTACTTCCTCTGGTTCTTTGTATTCTGGGGCGCAGTGCTATGGATGGCAAGAATCTACAAGGGTTTACAAATAGGCATTCCTTTACACAAACGAACACTCGTTGAAAATCAAAAAAAAGACAAAATTATCCCTGACTAAAAGGAATTAAAGGATCAGAAGGTCGCTGTTCAAGCAGAACAGGCCCTGCATCTAAATCAAACAAGTGTGTAACCAAGTCAACAACACGACAACTATAACCCCACTCATTATCATACCAAAGGACCATACGCACATAATTATGCGCATTAACATGGGTCCAACGATGGTCAATAGAAGCAGAATATTCAATTTTTTGAAAATCTATAGAGGCTAACGGTTCAAAGTTATTTGCAAACACTTTCCACTTTTGAGTTCTTGCCTTTTCAGTAAAAAAAGCAACTAACTCTTCTTTAGTGACAGCAGATTTTAATTGAACAAAAAGATTCGCACAAGAAACAGACGCTGTAGGTACACGATAGGAGAAGGAATCAAACTTGCCCCGTAACTGAGGTAAGACTTTATAGGTGGCCAGCACAGCTGAAGTTTTTTTTGGCAAAAGTGAAGAAGTGCTCGCACGACCAAGAACATAATTCAGGTTAACTTCACCAGGTGTCGACCAAGAAATAGACGGACCATCTAAAAGATTCTGATAGGGCAACCACGGGTGTAACGTCGTCAAATACCCGTGTGCAACACCATAAGTCGCATCAAGTGCTTGAATAGTTGGCGCAAAAGCAGTAGCATCACAAATGCTACTTGAAATAATAAAATCAGAAGGATCAATTTCATCCTCATTAACACCGATAATAACACTGCGATCCAAAAGTGCTTCATCAGGAGAATGAGTAACGACACATTGTTTTATACCACGGTGAACTAAACTTCGCGCACGAATAACATTATCACGTACACCTGAAGCATCAATGATACGTGCAACGCCATGGTTCTCCCAAGGAACAGCATCAATATGTTGTTCATGATACACAACAACGGTAAGACCGTTCAAGCAAAAACCAGTTTCAGTAGGCGTAACTTCTTGGTTTAAGCGCCCATAATGAGAATCATACTTGAGCTGATAAATCATATTAGCAAGATCTGGATTAATATCATTAATGACAGCAACAGTAAAATCGCCCGATTGTAAAATTTTACGAAAGATTGCCCTACCAACACGACCAAACCCGTTAATACCCACTATTCGAGAGGTTGTCATGAAAATTCAAAAAGAAGGCTCTTTAAAAGAATATCTCTTAGGTAAAATAACGTTCAACAGAAAAGAATTCCAAGGTATTGCCATCAGGATCCTCAGCATACACGACTTTTCGCCCTTTATTAGGCCCTGCAGGCACAATTTGCGGCTCACTGGCAAAGTGTACATGATGTGATCTAAGACGGGCAATAAAAGCGTCATACTCAGCAACATCAAAACAAACATGCGCACTACCCACATTACAAGTACGCGTGTCTAACTTTTCACCGGCAGGTGCCAAATACTCAATTAATTCAACAAAACAGTTTGAGGCAGAAAAATACGCGATACGTAAATGCGCACCAGAAATCCCAGTCACTTTTTCAGAAAAAGCAACATCTCGCTTAGCAACATCAATAAGAGATAAACCTAAAACATCCCGATAGAAAATAATAGAGGCATCTAGATTAGAGACAGTAAAACTAACATGGTTCATCCTGCTAATCATAGCCAAGTTTCTCCTGTTGTAAATAAGCAGCACAATCAGTAATTTTATACGGGTAATCAGCAACAAAAGAAGACAAAAAAGATTTCACTTCATCAGGTGTCGTCGTAAAGAAAGGAAAATCTCCATCAACATACGGTTGCGCAATCCCAGAAAGTAAGACTAAAAACAAATGCGTACTTGACGCTTTTTTATCTCGCATCATGCAAGCAACCACAGCATCAACATCTAAGTCAGCATCAAGGTAGGTGTTTAAACCAAGTTTTTGCATACGCAAAATAATTGCATCCACAGTATGCTCAGGTAAAAGATTTTGTTGTTGCGCAAAACGCAACGCCATGACAGTACCAACAGCAATCGCATCACCGTGTAAAATGGTATGTCCAGAAACTTTTTCAAGCGCATGACCAAACGTATGACCAAGATTACTTGCAAGAGGATTAATTTTACGGATTTTAACACGAACAGCAATAGCTTCTTCCATAATCTGTAACAACAAAGCATCAGTAGGAGAAGAAAAATGGGAAGTAAGTAAATCAAGCAAAGAAGTAGATCCTAATAACCCATATTTAAAAATTTCAGAGTAGCCTTGACGAAGGTGATACGCAGAATTCGTTTTGAGAAAATGGATGTTATTGTAAGCAAAAACAGGATAGTAAAAGGTGCCAAGAACATTTTTAGCAACAGAGGTATTCAGACAGGTTTTACCAGCAGTAATGGCATCCACTTGTCCAATTAAGGTAGTTGGTATCGCAACAAAAGGCAAAGCACGCATGTAGGTCGAGCAAGAAAAACTCACCAAGTCAAGAACAATACCTCCACCTACACCAATAACCAAATCAGACAAGTTTCCTTTATGAGCTTCAAAAAAAGAGATTAATTGCGGATAAAAGTCTAAAGATTTACTGGACTCTTCTGCAGTTACAGTAAAAGTAAAAATTTCTTTATTATGCGCACGTAAACGAGAAAACAAAAGATCACCCCATAAACGTGTAACCTCAGCATCAATAATAACAAAAAAGCGGTTATACTTGCTTGAATCAAAAGAGGCAAGCCAGTGCATATGAGCATCATCATCAAGGTGAAAATGTACAGTATCGGTACGAGTAAAAGAAGTAGTAATCGTCTTCATTGATCTTGTATTAAAAATTTACCTCCATTAATAGCAACATCCGAACCGGTAATATACGATGCCCCATCAGAGCACAAAAATAAAATAACTGAAGCAACTTCAGACGCATCCCCCACTCGAGAAAGAGCAAGAGGCGAAGTAACATCTTTTGCAGCAATAACATCCTCAGTCATAGGGGTATGTATCACACCCGGAGAATAAGAATTCACACGAATACCAAAAGGCCCCCACTCAGCAGCCATAGATTTAGTCAAACTCACCACAGCAGCTTTACTTGCAGCATACACACCACTAGAAGACGAAGGCATCTGCGCTGCAAACGATGCAGCCTGTAAAATTACCCCACCAGAGGAACGCATGCGAGACGCCACAGCAGTAGACAAAAAAAACATTGATTTCAAATTAACAGAAAACACCGCATCCCAATCAGCTTCACTAACATCTAAAAGGTTTGACTGAGGATACACTCCAGCATTATTAATCCAGACATCAATAAGTTTTTCAAACGAATCAAGCCAAGAGGTAATAGCAGCAACATCACGCACATCAGCTTGTACATATAGATACCGCTCAGAGGACAATGGTCCAGGCGTACGAGAAATATTTACGACAAAAGCACCCGCATCTAAAAATTGTCGAGCACAAGCAAGACCAATCCCTTTTGAAGCACCAGTAATAACAATTGTCTTACCAGTAAAGTCAAAATTCATACAGGCCACAGCAAAGCAATGTTTAAATACATTATGACGCCAAAACCCCTATGATTAATATACTCATTGCAGCAGGAGCATTTAAAGGAACATATACAGCACAGCAAGCAACAGCCCTCATAGCAAAGAGCATAGAAGAGATTCTACCGCAAGCAAACATAACAAAAATGCCAGTCTTCGACGGCGGCGAAGATACATTGGATATAATCATCAAAGTAAAAAAGGGCAAAAAAATTTACGTAGATAACATAACAACACCTACACATAAAAAAATAAGAACCTATTACGGGGTGGTAGGCGATACAGCATACATTGAAGTGGCAAAGGCTTGTGGTTTATTACTAATCCCTGAAAAGCAAAAAGATCCATACACAGCAACAAGTTTCGGCGTAGGACAACTTATGCAGCACGCAATCGACAAGGGGTATAAAAAAATAATTGTACTTATTGGAGGAACAGGTACAGTAGATTGTGGTGTAGGAATGCTGCGTGGTTTAGGGTTTAAATTTTACAGTAAGAATCAGAAGACAACACAACTTGATAAAATAACACGCATTGAAGGTACAGCACAAGACATCCAGATAGAATGCTGGTGCGACGGTAGTATCTCAATTGACGAAATGTTCACACCGACCAAAGACAAATTCAAAAAGACAGAAGAAAACAAAGAAAAAAAGGCAGAAGAAGTACAAAATAGATGTAAAAGGTTTGCAAACTTTCTAAAAGTAAAAACTGATAAAAAATTTCTTGGAGCAGGAGGCGGATTACCGTTAGCACTTACACATTTCTACAACGCGAAATGTAATTTAGGAATAACAAAAATGAACGAAGTTTTAGACCTCAAAGAAAAAATAAAAAAAGCAAACCTCATAATAACAGCTGAAGGGCACTTTGATCTTAATAGCATAACAGCACAAAAAACAACCTACGGCATTGCAGAGCTTGCCAAAAACAAAAAAGTACTCATAATCGCAGGCTACACAGAGAAAGGAACAAAAAAGACTCTACAAAAAGAAGGAATAGATCTTATCAATCTAAGTACATATTACACAGACAAGACCGAATCTGCTGAAGTATATAAAAAAGAAAACCCACAAGCACTACAAAAAGCTCTAAAAGAGTATCTAAAAGAATTTAAACAAGGATAAAACCTCAATCTCATGAAAGCAGTAATCCTTGCCGCAGGAACTTCAAGCAGACTTCATCCCACCACGTTAGAAAAACACAAATGTCTTCTACAAGTTGGCGGCATCCCTATTATTGACCGCATGCTCCAAGCATTCAAAAAAGCAGGGGTAACTGAATCAATTATTGTGGTAGGCCATGCTAAAGAAAAAATTATGCAACACGTTGGAGAAAATTATCAAGGCATGCCTATTACCTACGTGTACAGTCCTATCTACAAACACACCAACAACATTTTTTCCATGTGGCAAACAAAAGACCTAGTCAAAGAGACAGGATTTCTATTTTCAAACGCAGACAATGTGTTTAATTACAAAATTATTAAAGAATTAATTGAATGCCCCCACCCTAACGCAGCGGTGGTAGATACCACTGAACCCTTTCGAATTGCAGATTCTCCTAAGGTCATTATCAAAGAGGGTAATGTGACAGAGCTAGGCAGACACATCAAAGACGAAGATGTGTGTGGCGCTTCAGCAGGCATGTTTAAATTTTCAGCAGCAGCAGCAAGACACTATTTCGCCGAAATTGAAAAACACCTAGAAGACGGTCATCTCAACGTAGGTTTTCACATTCCTATGCTTGTTGCAGCAAACAGAGACTTTGAGTTTAAATCTTGTGATAGTAAAGGCTACATGTGGTTTGATGTGGATGATGCAAAAGACTTAGAAGACGGTCACATATTAGTTAAAATCATAGAAGAGCAAGAAGCTCAAAGATAACCACGTAGTTTATCTCGAACACGTTGCAAAATATTCACGGATACAGGCTCTTGCAGCGGACCAGGAAGTTTAGGCCATCCTTCATCTACCCAAGTACGACCAGCAAATTCTCGAGAAGAAGCATAACGAGGGATAATATGAAAATGAGTGTGGGAATCAACCATCATAAGCATTTGATAATTCATTTTATCAGGTGAAAAGGCAGCACCCAAAGCATGTTCAACATCAGAAACAACATGTGCAAACTCCTTCATCTCTTCAGGCCTAATTTCAGAAAAACGCTCCATATGACGTTTAGTTATAGCAACACAATTACCTAGTGTGGTATTTCTGTTACGAACATATAACCCCCAATGAGTATAATTTTTAACAAGAAGATCTTCAGCAGCAAAAGTATCATAAATATTACAACAGTGCATAAAGAGCAAAGGAATAAAGAATTTAAAAAGATACCGATCAAATGCCTTTCTTAGCAACATCTTTGGTGGTCAGCACATCATACCCAGAATCCACCACATATGCTAACACACGTCTTAAACAGGAAAGACCAACAAACCCTTCAATTTTCGGGTGAATATACATGGGCGCAAAACCGGTTTTTGCAACAGACGCATCAATAGCTGCACACGTGTGAGCAACTACTTTGTCTGCAGACAATCCTTGTGTTAAGTAATATTCAATAAGAGGGACACACCGCTCACCTTTATGCAACGTAGACGGAACTAGAACAAAGTCTTTACCCTCAGGAGAATACATTTTTGTTGCATCTGAACCCAGATAAGACACAGACGTAAAACCAAACTGCTGCGCACAATCTTCAACATCCTTGTTATGTACTCCTAAAGGCGTACACATACCAGTCGGTTTGAGACCATACATCTTTTGATACGCAGCAACTTTACGAGCAAACTCACGCTCCATTTCAAGTCTCTTCAACCCATTCCAGACCACGTGAATATAGCCATGGGTACCGACTTCATGACCCTCTGAGCCCATACGAGCAAAAACTTTTTTTTGTGTGGTAAAAGGAACAGGAAAAAGCAAAGGACGAACTGATTTGACATAATTCATGTAGGCCGCTGAAGATTTCTTACCAGGAATTTCTTTGTTTGAAAACGTCACTCTTTTTGCACGTAAAATACGATACTTAAGAGTCGAAAGTATGTCACCTTCCCATCCCATGACTGAGTAAATACTCGCAGGAACTTCGTAGCGCGCAAAGGCATCTAAAAGGTTCGGAATACCAGCACGCAAACCTTTATAGGTATCAATGTCTATCCGCAGCGAAAACACGGGATTTTTGGCCATAGACCCGCAAACAAAACAACCTTTATATAACTTCTCAAAAGACAAAAAACCATGTACATCCTCGGTTTAAACGCGTACGCATACGATGCATCAGCTGCGTTAATAAAAGACGGTAAAGTGATAGCAGCAGCAGCACAAGAACGTTTTGACCGTAAAAAACACAGCCAAGACTTTCCATACGAGGCCATTCAATTTTGTTTACAGCAGGCAAAGATTAGTCCAACAGAGATAGATCATATAGCCATTTCAAACAATCCTAAGTTAAGAAATAACAAAAAAATTAAACACGTACTAAAATACTTACCAAAATCGTTAGGCGTGTTCAAAAATAGAACACAAAAAAGAAAAAAGACATTAGAATTCCACAAACAGCTCAAAAGTCTAAATCCAAAAGCAAAAATTCACTTTATCGATCATCATTTAACCCATGTTGCAGGTACGTACTACCCCTCACCGTACAAAGAAGCAGCAATTTTTTCTTATGACGCTTTAGGTGACTTTGTCTGCTCTATGATGGGCTATGGTAAGCAGAACAAGATAAAGATACACACGCTCAACTACTTTCCGCATTCGCTAGGATACGTATACAGTGCTGTCACACAATTTTTAGGATTTAGACCAAACAACGGCGAGTACAAGGTGATGGGCCTAGCAGATTTAGGAAAACCGATTTACGCATCCTTGTTTAGAAAAATAATGAAATACAATAACGGAAAATATACCGTGGACACATCTTACTTCCTATATCATGTAAAAGGCTCGGCCTGGACAGGCAAACAACCCAAGTTGTATAGCAAAAAACTAAGCAAAGCATTGGGTAAACCTCGAAAACCTGAAACAGAAATGTTGCAACGCCACGCAGACATTGCAGCATCCTTACAATTGGTGTTTGAAGAGATTACATGTAAACTCTTAAATTATTTACACAAAAAATCCCCTTCAGATAATTTAGTGATTGGTGGCGGATGCGCGCTTAACTGTGTGGTTAATGGTAAGATTACCAAGAAGACACCATTCAAAAACATCTACATTATGCCAGCAGCAGGTGACGACGGCACAAGCATCGGTGCAGCACTCTTAGTATACCATGCAAAACTAAAACAAACTAAAAGACACGAAATTGACAACGTCTACTTTGGCCCAGAATATACTGAAGAAGAAATAAAAAAGGCAATCTCACAATTCCCGGTAAAAGCAACCAAACAAAAAGACATTTGCAAAACAACAGCAAAACTGTTAACAAAGAAAAACGTTATTGGCTGGTTTCAAGGACGTATGGAGTTTGGACCAAGAGCTTTAGGCAACAGATCAATCATCGCAGACCCACGACCAAAAGAGATGCAGGACATTTTAAACAAAAAAGTAAAACACAGAGAGAGTTTCAGACCATTCGCACCAACTATCCTAGAAGAAAACGTGCAAGAATACTTTGAAACAACTGAAAAAAAACTTCCATTTATGCTCTTTGTACATAAAGCAAAAAAGATAAAAGAAATACCTACGGTAGTTCACGGTCAAAAACATACAGGACGAGTGCAAAGCATTAACAAAAAGCAAAACAAAAAGTATTATACACTCATAAAGGAGTTTGAAAAGTTAACTAAATGCCCAGTTATTGTCAACACCTCCTTTAACATTCGCGGCGAACCAATTGTCTGTACACCACAAGATGCAATTAGATGTTTTATCGGCACAGGCATAGATTACTTAATTTTAGGCGATTATTTGGTTGAAAAAAGTATTTAAAACAAACAAACCCACAAAAAGCCATGTTCAACTCTAAATTAATAAAAAAGACCTCCTGGCTCTTCAGCTCATACATTCTCCTGATGGGAGTAGGATTCCTCTACAGCATCCTAAAAGCACGAGCACTAACCGTAGAAGAGTTCGGAATGCTCGTCTTTACACTCACCTTAGCAGGTATAGGAAATCTCATCTTCAACTTTGGCGCATCAGATGCAGCATCAAGGTTAGTACTCAAAAACACTGAAGACAAAAATGAAATCATAGGTACTGTTTTAATAATCAGCGCAATCATCGGAACATGTTTTGCTGCAAGCTTTGCAGGATTTTCATTTTTGGTCGATCACATTTTCAAAAGTAACATCGCACACATTATGCTCTACATCGCACCGTTTATGATTCTACTACCGTTGCAAGAAACAATCCAAGAAACACTAAAAGGTTTACACAAGATAAAAAGTTTAGCAATATACAGAGCTGCACCCACCATCATTGCACTACTCACAGTATTCACCCTATTTCTCATAAAAGAGATTTATGCAATAACCGTGCTAACAGCATCCTACACAGCACTGACCATAGTAACGCTGTACATGGTACATCAACTCAAACCAAAATTTCAAAACATAAAACAACATACAAAAGAATTAATTAAAGAAATTAAAAGCTATGGGTTTTACATTTACATCGCACGCGCAATTGACATTATCACCTACGAGACAGATAAATTAGTGTTAGGATTTTTCTTCTCCACAACAGTGATTGGATACTACGGCTTGGCAGTATTATTTGTTACACCTCTTTCCTACTTTGCAAAATCAATAGGGCAAGTTAAGTTTAAAGGATTCTACACCGAGCAAGGCATTAGCAAAAAGGTCCTTAACACCAATAGAACAGTACTTTCGATTGGACTTTTAACCTACTTCATCATAGGCAACTTTCTCTTCATAACTTTATTCGGCGACAAATATACACCTGCATTAGCAATCATCCCCATCTTAGCAGTAGCCATGTTCTTTGCAGGATTGTACCAACCATACAACCAATATTTAGCGTCAAAAGGTCAAGGTAAAGCACTGCGAAACATCGCCATAGGCACATCCACACTCAACATACTGTTAAATTTTACATTAATCCCCTTATTCAACATCATGGGCGCAGCAGCCGCAACAGTTATATCCATCATAGGACAATATATGCTACATCGCATATACTACAAAAAGTATGAAAATCGGACTTAAAACACCGACAAACGAGACGCTCAAAGCAGCACAGATAGTACTTAACCAGCTCGGAGTTACCTACAGCGTTGGATACAAAAAGGATCTAGATCTCTACATAACAGATCGAAGCGAAAAAAAACACTGCCCAATGATCCTGCTCAACAACGAGATCTATGAAAAAATAGCAAAACTCTCAAGGCTAGAAATATGTGACAAAGAGTATGCAGACAATTTGGGGTGGGACGAACAAAGAGAAGAACTACTCATCCAACTAGAAAACGCAGCAAGAGCAGCAAAAAAAGCGTTAATAAGAATTCACTACTTTCCGCATATAAAATACAAAAATAGCCTCAGCTTTTCAGGTGACATCGATCATTTATTACAATGGGACATTATTCGACAAAAGCAGGGAATAATTAAAAAAATACTTACAAAAATTTTACCAAACAGGGTTAGTTATAAGTACAGCATGCTTGCAGCAGGAAAATACTACAACAAAGATTTTGTAAGTTTCATCCACGGAAGTCTAGCAAAACTCAGCTTCAAGATAGGCACAAAAATTCACCTGCCAACAAGATGGTATATTACACCATTTACGCTAACCAAAAAGAACACCTTCTTTGTACGGCCAAAAAAGTATTTACAAGAAGAAAACACAGAAATGCCACCAAAAGGTACAGGCAGAAAAAGCTACACAGCACAAGCACAAGAAGGTACAGATTTAGAATTACATTTTGGTTTTACAATCGGCCCATATAACAATATGACCGTTGAGTCCCCGTACGCAACAAACATAATTACAGAAAAAGTACTTAAAGATCAGTATAAAGAGCTCAAAAAACAGATTGGTAATATAAACGGAACAAGACTCCATCACCCACACAGTTTTACTCCAAAAATATTCACCTATCTCAACAAATTAGACATCCTCTATGATTCTTCAGCATTTAGCTTTGGAAAAAGTATGGGCTTTGACAGCACTTGGACACCTAACGGTACGACGTTACCATATAGACCAGTACTCAAAGAAAAAACGAGGTATATCGAACTACCAGTAATCTATTATGAAGCCACACAGCTACCCAAAAAACAAGTAAACGCAACAATCATAGTTTCACAACATCCAGACAACACACAAACGTATTTTATAAAAAAATTACTTAAAACATACAAAAAAGCATGGCACGCTTCACTTAAAGAGGTGGCAGAGTGGTGGCAAACGCGAGAACAAATAAAAATTGAGCAAAATAAAGCCAAGAACGCACCCGCCAGCTTTGGCCTAATTATCTACCCTAAAGACACCCCTGTGAGCATCCAAGGCTATAAGGGACAAGTAAGCTATACAGACAAAAAATACAAGTATGTACAGCTAACAAAAGCCATATAAGCAGATCTTCTACACAAAAAAGCATGAACATTTGCATGCTACTAAACAAGGATTTCGCAACAGACTACAGAGTCTTCAAAGAGGCACAAAGCTTGCAAAAAGCAGGGCACAACGTCACAGTCTACACCTTTGAGAAGAACAAAAAGTCACAAACAATAAAAGTAAACGGTATAAGAAACAGCATCACCGGCTACAACAACTCATTGCAAGGCAAAGCAAAAGCAATGCTGCTTAGATACAGCAAAGCACTTACTGCAAAAGCAGACGCCTACCACGCGCACGACATTGATACGCTACCTTACGCATATTTAGCAGCAAAGATAAAAGCAAAACCCCTTATATACGACGCACATGAGCTAGCAACAGATGTCGCAGGAATAAGCAAAAGCAAAAGAAGAAAACTAATCAAAAAAGAAAGAAGATTAAGCAAAAAAGCAAAACTAGTAATTACAGCAAACGAATTTAGAAAACAAATCTTCCAAAAAAGATACAACCTCAAAAGAATCATAGTCTTAGAAAATTTCCCCAACACAAACACCAAAAAAGAGAAAAAAGATACATTCACCTTCCTCTATGTAGGAGTTCTAGGCAAAGGCAGATCATTAGACAAAATCATCCAAGCAGCAAACCAAATAAACTGTAGACTAAAAATTGTCGGCTACGGCAATCAAGAAAAACAACTCAAAAAGCTAGCAAACAACAACATAGAATTCAAAGGTAAAGTTACCTTCACGCAAGTGCAAGAAGAATGCAGAAAAGCAGACGTAGGATTTCTATTATTAGAAAACACCTCAAAAAACAATTACTACGCAGCACCAAATAAAATCTATGACTACATGCAAGGAGCATGTATCAGTATAGTTTCCAACCTACCAGGACTAAAAGCAGTTAAGCAAGAAAAAGTAGGGCTAACTATAGAACCAACTACAGAAAACATAAAAAAAGCCATGCAATGGTGTATAAACAACAAGCAAAAGGTTAAAGAGATGCAAAAACGCAGCTATAACCTAGCACAAAAAAAATACAACTGGGAGCAGCAAGAGCACAGACTCATACAAGCCTATGAAACCCTTTAGTACAAGAGTAAAAAACAAACTAGAAAAAGACTACAAATTTCTCAGAAGCTTCACCAAAACAAAAGTAGATAAAAAGATAATAAAAAACATGAAAAACAACCCAAAAAAGTTTTTCGCATGCGAGATAAATGAACTCACCAAAAAAGAGAAAGAAGACATAATCAAAGCAGCAGACGAAATACGAAGAGGAAAAATATTATTATTCACTAAAGCAATCCATTTCAATTTAAACTGGCACAGAGATTTTTTTGAAGGCTACACCTGGCAAAGAAAATTCGCAAAAGAGTACAATTTTAATAGGCAAGGAGCAGATATTAAAGCAGTGTGGGAGCTCAACAGGTGTCAACATTTCTACACGTTAGCTCAAGCATATCTACTAACAAACGATCCAAAATATCAGCACACCCTACAAGCACACATTGAAAGCTGGATTGAACAAAACCCCTATAAACAAGGCGTAAACTGGTCAAGCACCCTTGAAGTGGCACTGAGAAATATCACGTTCATCTGGACGTATATGCTCAGCAAAGAAGAAAAATTACTCGAACAAATTTATTTACACACAACCTTCATTAAAGAAAATCTAACTAAAAACGGCAACAATCATCTTATTGGAGAACTCACCGGACTCATTTATGCAAGCTTAACATTTCCAGAGCTTAAAATTAACGCAAGACCCTATCTCAATGAAATACAAAATCAGATGCAAAGACAAACAACAGCAGAAGGTACAAACTGGGAACAATCTACAAACTACCACAAATTCACAACAGACCTCTTCTTACAAGTGTATTTGTTAGCACAGCTACATAACCAAGGTATGGGTACAGAGTTTACAAACAGACTCGAAAAGATGGTTAAATGCCTACTATATTATCCAACACAAGAAATCGGTGACAGTGATGATAGCAGAGTCTTCAATTTAGGCGCACACGTACGCAAGTCACGAACAGACACCTTCAGTCTTGCAACAGTACTTTTCAAAAGAGGAGATTTCAAAGCTGCTTGTACAACAAGAGACCAATGTCTAGCTTGGTTCTTAGGAAAAAAAGGTACAGAGACCTTCAAAAAAGTTCACGCAAGAGAACAAAGCGGAATAAGAATAGACAAGCAAGCAGGGTTAGTACAGATCCACAAAGATAACCTACAACTAAGCTTAGTTGCTGGATTTAACGGCGAGCCACAACACACACATACGCATGAAGATGCATTAAGTATAACCATAACCTACAAAAACAAACCGATCCTAATTGAAGCAGGAACATTCAGCTACAACGATGAGTTAAGAGAGAAATTACGAAGCCAAGAAGCACATAATACAATAATCACAGAAAAACGCCAAGCAACACCCAAAACAAAATTTGGCTGGATAAACACCAAGCAAGGTAAAATAATTGAAGCAACCGATAACAAATGGGTAATAACCCACGACAATAAAAAACGAACCGTAACATACATAAAAGATAAAGCGATTATCATAGAAGACGAAGCACCTGGAGAATTCGTACAAAACTTCATCCATCAAGACAAGATAAAATGGTACACATCAGCAGTAAACAAAAAAACGCAAGAAATAACCGTTTCAAAAAATTATTTAGAAAAAGAAGTAGCATACAGAACACAACTACAAGGTAAAAACAACATTAAAACAATAATTTTTCTAGAAAAAAAGGATACAAAACTATGTGCGGGATTACAGCAGTTATAGGTCTTGAAGACAAAAAACTTCTCAAAAAGATGACCGCAAAGTTACAACACCGCGGTCCAGATAGCCACGGCACTTTCATCGACAAAAATGTGATGTTAGGTCATCAAAGGCTAAGCATCGTAGACCTAGAAAGTGGCGCACAACCGATGAGCTACAAACATTTAACGATTGTCTACAACGGCGAAATATACAATCACCAAGAAATAAGAAAACAACTCAAAACCAGGTGCACAACAACATCAGACACAGAGACAGTTTTACACGCATACAACCAATGGGGTCAAAAATGCCTTGAAAAAATCAACGGTATGTTTGCGTTTGCAATTTATGACAGTAAAAGAAAAGAAGTCTTCATAGCACGAGACAGAATAGGCATAAAACCGCTATATGTACTAAAGACTAAAGAGGCACTACTGTTCGCATCAGAAATTAAAGCACTCTTAGCATATAAAGAGTACACAGCACAAGTAGATGTAGATACGCTTACAGAAATTACCCGAATGCGGTATAATCTAGGCAACAACACATTATTTAAAGGCATTACAAGCATTCCTCCCGCAACGTATCTTATCATTAACACCAAGACAAAAAAGATTTTAACAAAAGCATACTGGAAAAAAGATTTCAAAGAAATTGAAGGAAGCTATAAAGAGAAGATAGAATCTTTGTTTGAAGATAGCGTCAAAAAAAGGTTAATGAGCGATGTACCGCTAGGCATTTTCTTAAGCGGCGGGTTTGACTCAAGCGCGATCGCAGCATACGCACAAAAACATCATCAGGGTAAAATTAAAACATTCTCGATTGGGTTTGAACAGCAAGGATATAATGAGTTTAAATATGCAAGAAAAGTAGCAGAACATATACAAAGTGACCACCACGAAAAGATCATTGATAATAAAACTTTCACCAAAAGTTTGCCAAAATTAATCTGGCACAACGATGAGCCTATTACGTTTCAAGCATCAGTTCCGTTATATCACATAGCAGATGTAGCAGCAAAAAAGGTAAAAGTGGTATTAACTGGCGAAGGCGCAGATGAACTGTTTGCAGGCTACGACAAATATTACAGATATAACCAAGCACTAAAATTCAAAAATCTACCCGCAAAAAAAGCATTGTACAACAGTATAAAAAACACGCCGTTAGCTAAAAAGGCCACCGTAAAAAGAATACTAACAGATCCAAAAGACAGTTACCAACAATTGATTGAACAAAACTCTGCACAACAAACACAAGAGTTAATAGGCAAAACAAAAAACGTTACAGAAAACTTCAAAAGAACTCCAAACGATTGTTTAGAATTAGACCAAAAAACATACTTACAAGAACTGTTAAGAAAACAAGACCGTATGAGCATGGCAACCTCCATTGAAAGCAGAGTACCATTTTTAGATCACAGAATGATCGAATTAAGCCGTAACATCCCTTTCGCACAAAAAATGCCAGGAAAAACAATCTTAAAAGAAGCCTTACAAAAAAGTCTTCCCAAAGAGATCTTGACAAGAAAAAAGGCAGGATTTCCCGTACCAATTCAAGAGATGATTGCTGAGCAAAGAAATATATTAGACGAGAAGGATGCAGTCTATAAAAAATTCTTCAAGAACACAGAAAAAGCAAGAACAAGAAGCAATATGGAATGGTTCTTTATCAACTTTGAGCTGTGGCATAAACTGTTTATAGAATGAATTATTCAGGCGGATCAACTTCATACAAAGAAAGAACAGGCATCCCATGAGCATCTCTTACAAGATACCTCACATCATCAACCAAAAGAAGAACTTCATCTTGCCCACCATCATCTTGATAGATTAATTTCACTTCAAGACAATTAGGCTCAAGAGATTCTTCTTGAACTAAAAGATTAGCCCCAATAGGATTAATAGAGTCGTAAACCCATAAAGCGGTAGTAAGCACTCCAGCAGTAAGACCAAGAACAGCAACTGGATAAGAAAGCTTGTCTGAAAGACCCATAAAAAAAACAAAATCCGTCACAATATAAACGTTTGGATTCTAACTTTTCAAAACGGCCCACCAATCATTAGCAGCCTTAGCCAAAGAAAACTGCTTAAAACGCTGCAAAGCTTTTTGAGTATAACTAACACGCAATTTTTTAGAACTAATTAAAGCACGCAAATGCTTCTCTAATGCATCAGAATCGGCATCAGCAAACAAGATACCAGCATCACCTAAGATAGTACGAGGACCCATATGATCCACAGCAACAATAGCAAGACCAGAGGCAAGAGCTTCAAGAAGCACCATCCCATACCACTCTTGCCAGGTAGGATTTTTATAGGAATTAAGAACAAAAATATCACAAGAAGCATAAATTCCAGCAAGTTTCCTACGATCAGAAACAAAGCCATGATATTCAACAGAAATAGTATCAGAAACCAATTTTGCAGCATCACGCCCTTCACCAATCACAACAAAGGTCACATCACCAATCTTTTCTAATATGTGCAAAGTATTAAGTACACCTTTTTGAGGCTCAACACGACCAACATATAACACACGAACACCGGTATGCTTCTTTTTAGGCACAGGCACAAAATCAACAACATGCGGTATAGCAACAACCTTGGCACCTAAGGCACGCAAACCAGCCTCACCTTCTGCTAAAACAGTAACCGCTTTCACACCTTTAAGGAACCGCTCAAAAGCCCACTTACTAAAAAAACGTGAAGCAAAAATACAACGCCCATCCCAATACGGCCAAGAATGAAAATAGACAACATTTTTACCTAATTTTTTCAAAACAAGCAAATACCAAACGCGCCAATCATAGGGGCCAAAAGAAACATAAATATTTCTTACAAATAAAAGAATAAAAGGAGCAAATAAACTTAAAAAGATATCAGACCAGGATGGAACAAATGAATAGGAACGTGTATAGAAAGGGACAAAAGACAACAATTTTAAAATAAGCTGGCGAAAAGGTCGACACATAATAAAGGTTAAACGTACTTTTCCTTGTCGTTCTAACTCAAACAAACTCGCTACATATGATTGCGCAGGACCCAGACTATACAAAAATAATCGCATAAGACAAGTAACAACAAGACCTTATTTATAAGTATCGTAGAAAAAAGTAAAATATTTAAGTAAATCTAGACTCACCTTACAAATGACAGAATACAAGCCAGGAGATACAGCCCTCTACCATGAAGATGGTGGAATAGACAGAGTTGAAATTCTCGAAAACCATTCAAGCAAGACACATGAAAAATACAAACTAAGAATACTTAAAATTGTTCAAGAAAGTCCCCTCCCTGATTTCCTAGTGAGACCACAAGAAATAGGCGAAGAGTTCATTTGTGAGAAAAAAAGAGGCGTAGCCTGCGGCGGATTGTGGGAACTTATCGAAGATGTTGTAGATTCTAACTAAGAAATTACTTAAAGATTGCGGCAGAAGGAACGCTAGCAAACATCTTACGTGCAGCACGCTGCGGCAACGTTTTCAAGTTCTTCTTAATTAACACATTACGTGCAAATTTCTTAGAAAACTTCAAGAAGTGATACTCAAAAGGCAAACCAAAGAAACGCGTTTTCCAACGTAGAAGAACCATGGCATGCAACGGCATAAACGCAACTTTGGCAATATGACCAACAACCCCATAATGTTTAAACTTAGGATAGACATTCCCAGTCAAAAACGGAATATACAAGGTATTAAGCTGATCAACCAGTTGAATATATTTCTCAGGGATCCACGGAACACGCACATTATCTAAAGTAAAGTCAGCCCATTCTTCCAAATTTTGAGGTTCTGTAAACCCACCCAGCTTACAATTCTCATACATCGGACTACCAGGGTATGGTGTATAAATCAAAAAGTAAAACATGTTATCTTTTTTAATTTTCAAAATCGTATCAGTGATATTCACAAGACCTTCCCAATCTCGCTTAATTTGCTCTGAATAGGGCATATCCCACTTCGGGTTCGGCGGAAAACCCAAGATAAATGAAAAGTAAGCCTTGAAATCATATTTTTTAAGACGTTTAGCAAGCTCAATAATTTCTTCAACCGTACCATCTTTGTCAATATAATCAAGCGTTTCTTGGTTACCCGCTTCAGCACCAACTAAAAACGAAGAAAAACCTATCTTTTGCAATAAACGCCAGGTATCTTCAGAGTAACGCAACAAATGCCCAGCACGACCGTTCACACTACCCCACGCAATTTTGATATCTTCAGCAATGAGCTGCTCACAAATCTCTTTCACGCGAGATTCTTTAATAAAAAAGTTAGTATCAGTACAAATCACACCGTTTGCATCAAAGTCATTGATAAAACGTTTAATATCAGCAACGACACGATCAGCAGACAACAACGTAGTACGTCGTTTATAGACGAGCGGATCAGCACAAAAGTTACACCGGTGCGGACAACCCTGACTGGTAAAATATTCCACCACGCGTGTAGCAACTTCATCAACAGGATGAGCAATGTTATGTTCACCTAGAAGCTCATAAGGCAGAGGAGGAAAGTTATTTATATCCTCCATAGGACGTGGACCAGTGTGTACAGGCTTACCATCTCTTTTATACCAAATACCTAAAAGCTTGGTATAATCTTTTTTTTGCGCTAAGGTTTCAATAAGTTCAAAAAACGTACGTTGACCTTGACCAACAACCAACATATCAATATACTGATTTTCAAGTGTCTGTTCAGGCAAAATGGACGGATGCCATCCACCCCAAACAATAGGCACATCAGGATATTTATCTTTAATCAGTTTACTCACACGCAAACCGTCACGAATTTGATTACCGGTCATGACTCCAAAACCGACACAAATAGCATCTTTTGCATATTCTATAATTTTTTCATCACAACGAGGGTCAAAATTTTCAACATAATGCACAGTATACCCTTCCTGCATAGGCAAAGCAGCTATACTAAGCAACGCCAAAGAAAAGTCTATTTTATCCTCACCATCTTTCGGACGAGAGTTGTACAAAAGTATATGCCCTTTTTTCTTTGTAACCATTGCTGAAACCTCTTAAAACAAGATATCCTAGAAAACCGTAGTCAGTTTATAAAAGTTCCTATTCCTGCGGATGTGCTTGAGCACTAGTAGCAAAAGACGATCGACCTTCAAGGCAATAAAACTGTACAGCACGAAGCGAACTGGTAGAAGAAATTGCATCAGAGGCAGAAAACACACCACCAGAAAAACTACAAGCATACGCATTAGCAGAAGAGTAAGGTGAAAATGGTGCTTCTTTAAACGCGGTACCATCTACAAGAATCGGAAGACCAATGGAGTAACCATCAACTTCCCTGCCCTCTAAGAGAAGAGAGCCTAATGCATTGACGGTAATTTCAACAAGTGCCATAGACGAAAGTAAGAGCAATAAGCATATAAAAGTAATGATTAATGATAGACAACTAAAAAGACACCGAGCAACCACAACAAAACGCCAACAACAAGATGCCTATCCTTATACAATAATTCAAGATGTTGCGGAATCGAAGAGCCAGAAAAAATCAAGTGTAAAAAGCGCAAAATAGTATACAAGGCAAAAGGAAGCGTAAAGAGCAAACCTGGATATTGAGAAAAAAACGCATACAAGGTATAGGCAATAATTAAACAGGTGGTGGCAATAACCAGCAACGAACGAACCATCTCAGGCGTATAGTGGATCAATACTTCTCGATGGTCCTTATGTAACCTAACTTCAGACGCACGTTTACCTACAGCTAAGAATAAAGCAAGAAAAAACGGACAGAGTAAAAGCCAAGAGCTAACTGTAAAAGGAGTGGAAGCTACAATAAACACACCAGCAAGAGCACGAAGAACAAAGTTCACAGCAATGGTTAACACATCAGCAAACGCAACCGTTTTCAAAAAGAACGTATACAATTGTGTTAAGACAAAAAGACCTAAAGCAATCAAAAAAAACTGCAAAGAAAGCGTCCAACCTAAAGCAAGCCCACAACCGAGTAACACAACAGAGATAAGCCACGCTTGCACAACAGTGATACGGCCAGAAGCAAGTAAACGTTGCGATTTTTGAGGGTGGACTTTATCTTTAGCAAGGTCTTTAATATCATTTATAAAATAAGAAGACGAGCTAATTAAACACAAAGAAAGAAAGCCAAGTAAAGCGGCAAAAAGGTATTGTTGCTCAAAAAGCGATCCAGCAAAAACTAAGGGCAAAAAGACTAAAAGATTCTTATACCATTGAGCGATACGCATAGACCTTGATCAACAAAGAAGATTTATAAGGCTAACGAACCTGCCACATACATGTCCAAGGTAGCTGTACTGAAAACAACACCAGAAACGGTGGTTAACGATTATGGCAAACTCATGCAGCTAGCAGAATATAAAAAAGCAATTAAAAAAACAAAAGAAACCATTCTTAAACTCAACCTATCTTGGAGCATGTACTACCCTGCCTGTAGCACAGAACCTTGGCAGCTGGAAGGAACCATAAAACAATTACAAAAAGACGGTTTTAGCAACCTCCATCCGGTTGAAAACAAAACCGTAGTCACCGATGTATGGAAAGGAGCTAAAGGTAACAAGTGGTTACCTTTGTTAAAAAAATACAACCTAAAGTATGAACCACTCACTGAAGTGGAATGGGTACGATACGTACCAAAAGCAGAGATGCTTGCCTTTGATTCTATTTTTCCAGACGGCCACAGAATTCCAAAAATGTTTCTTGACAAAAACGTCATCCACTTTCCAACAGTTAAATGTACCCACCCAGATACAGAGGTTATGCAAAGTGATGGAACATTAATGACAATAAAAGAGATGGTAGAAGAAGTACATGAAAAAAACACAGTAAGAATAACAAAAGATCAAGATAGAGTAGCAATTGCAAATCACGACATTCCAACAATTCTTGAAAATGGAAAAATAAAAACAAACAAAGCAAGAGAATTTTGGAAAACGCCAGCACCAAAAGAAATATACAAAATAAAAACAAAAACAGGAAGGGAAGTTAAAGTTTCAGAAGTACATCCATTTTTAACACAGGAGGGGTGGATTCCAGCAAAAGAACTGAAAAATACACATAGAATAGCAATTCCAAGAAAAATAACAATAAAAGGGAAATCACAAAAGTTACCAAAAATTAAAACATTAAATCATAAAGAGATTAACATAGAAGAGATTAAATTTAAAGAAACAAAAAAATTGAAAGTAGAAGAGCAAAAAGATATCTTAAAAGACTATCTGAAAAGAGAAAAGATTAAAGATCTTGCCAAGAAATATTCTTGTGATCGAGGAACAATAAGAAGGATTCTCAAAAGATACGGGGTCCAACTATATGGACAAGAAAAAAAAGATATAAAAATACCAAGCCATACAAGCAAAGAGTTTTGTAGATGGTTAGGATATTTCATAGCAGAGGGACATGTTGTACACGCAAACAAAAGATCATATCAATTTTGTTTAACAAATAGTAACAATAAGATTCAAAAGGATTATATAGAACTAACCAAAAACCTATTTAACATCACACCAAAGATATACAAAGGAAACAAAATACAGCTAATATTTACATCAAAAAAAATCGCAGAGCTTTTCCTAAAAATTGGGCTAGAAGTTCCATCACACGCAGGGAATAAATTAATTCCAAGACTAATTTTTAAATGTAAAGATAAAGAGATCCTTGAGTTTTTAAACGGATACATTGATGGAGATGGACACATAGATAAAGATGGAAATCTCTGCATAAAAACAAAAAGTACAAAATTATCAAAAGATGTACAGTTAATACTAACAAGGTTGGGAGTAATTGCATCAGTTAGTAAAACAAGGAACAAAGTAAAGGAAACAGAAAGAGAATATGACCTAATAATTGTTTCAGGAGAATCAATGAGGGTTTTAGGGAAGAAAATTTCTCTAAGAATAGCATCAAAGCAAGATAGAATAAAGGAGTTTCTAAAAAGAAAAGGAAGTTCTCCCAACTGGGACAGCATACCTTTGGAGGGGAAAAAAATCAAAGAGATAAGAGAAGGGCTAAAACTAAAAAAGAGAGAAATAGGAAACAGAACAACAATCTTTGATATTGAGGAAGAAAGACACAAACCTAGCAGAAAAACAGTAAAGGGAATTTTAGAGGGATTCGAAAAGAGAGATAAGGAAAAGAGATATAGTAGAGAGATTAAATACATCAAATTCTTAGCATCAGAAGATATTGCCTGGGACCATATAAAAGAGATCAAAAGAGAAAAGTCAGACACAGAATTTCTCTACGATTTCACAGTGCCAGGACCAAACAACTTTATTGGTAATGGCATAGTACTTCACAACACCCACGGACACACAGTTACGACGGGTAGCATTAAAAATGCCTTTGGCGGATTAATAACTGAGAGAAGGCATCATTGTCATGCTAAAATTCACGAAGTGTTAGTAGACTTGTTACAAATTCAAAAAGAGATCCATCCTGGTATGTTTGCAGTTATGGACGGCACCGTTTGCGGTAATGGTGCAGGACCACGAACCATGGAACCCGTTATCAAAAATGTTATCTTAGCAGCGCAAGACCAAGTAGCCATTGACGCTGTTGCAGCAAAAATGATGGGTTTCGATCCTATGAAAATTAAATATTTAAAATTAGCACACGATTTAGGGTTAGGTTGTGCTGACATAAAACAGATAGAAGTTGTCGGTGAAGATATAAAAGAAGTCAACTTCAAATTCACCACCAAAAAAAGCCCAGTTGTCGCAGCAGATCAACTCACGAGAAAAGGTGCGCTCTCAGCAATTGAACCAATATTATTTCACTCACCATTATTCAAAGCATGCGTCTTCGGTTCAGCATTCTACCATGATCATATCTGGTATAACACCGTAGGAAGAAAAAAAATTAACACATTCATGCAAACAGAGTGGGGCAAACTCTGGCAAAGTTATGAATAAGCTTTAATATGTTCTTTAAAATCAACAGCTAACGAATCAAATTGTCGTTGCATATGGTGAAGATCCCTTTTCATAGAAGCAATTTCTCTATTATTTCGAATAGTAAAGCCCAAATTAAAAAGAAGTAAACCAATAATAAAACCTTCATAGATCATAGAGAGCCTCCAAAAAGAAATTTAAGAGTTAAAAAGAGAATGAAAAGACCCAGGAGAATCAACAAAAAAGTAAAAAAATCATTAAATTTCCATTTAAAAAGAGTATTAGAAACCACCTAGAAACACCTCAAAGAAAAAAAGAATAAATAAAACAATAAACACCGCAACAGAGATCCAAAAAAGGAGCGTGCCTTGCATATCTTTTTCCATACAACCTCATAATCTCAAGACTTTAAATACTTTTAGTCAAATTTTTCGCAAATATTTCAGCGATTATGCCACGCCCAAGCTGATTCCACAATAGAGCGTAAATCACGTTGCGGTTGCCAATCTAAAACTTCTTTCGCTTTAGCTGACGACGCAATAAGAACAGCAGGATCCCCCGCACGTCTTGCAACAACTTCAGCAGGGATAGCATGACCGGTAACGTCACGACAAACTGAAATAATTTCTCGCACAGAATAACCATCACCACTACCTAAATTAAAAATACCACTTGTACCACCATCTTGTAAATAATCAAGAGCACGTAAATGCGCATCAGCCAAATCCAATACATGAATGTAATCACGCACACAGGTACCATCACCAGTGGGATAGTCATCACCAAAAATCTTAATGTCTGCACGCTCACCTAAAGCAACTTGCAAAATTAAAGGAATAAGATGCGTTTCAGGGTCGTGCGCTTCACCCACACCAAATCCAGCACCAGAAGCATTAAAATAACGCAAACTAACAGACCGCAAATCAAAAGCAGAAAGACCAGATAACACCTGTTCAAACTGTAACTTAGAGTCACCATAGGGGCTTGTGGGATTTAGAGGGTCTGCTTCAGTTAACGGATGATCAGCAGCATCACCATACACCGCCGCCGTTGAAGAGAACACAATCTGATCACAATTAAAATCCCCCATAACTTGCAAAAGTGCAAGAGGTTTAGAATAGTTAACGTCATAATATTTTGCCGGATATTCCATAGATTCACCGACTTGGATTAAACCAGCAAAATGTAAGACAGCATCAATCTTATGGGAAGAAAAAACAGATGCTAATGTTGCACGGTCCCCCACATCACCTTGCACAAACCCAACTGCGTCAGGCAAATGTTCTTTATGACCGTTGGATAAATCATCATACACAATAACAGAATCACCACGTGCAGCTAGAGCATGCACCACGTGACTACCAATGTAGCCTGCACCACCAGTAACAAGAAAAGTCATAAAAATACAACAAAAAGCCTATTATTAAAGATTGTTATAAAGACAAAAGAACAATAGCAAGCAACCCAAAAAAGATACCAACACCTTTTTGCAAACTCAACTCAGAGCCAAAGAGAAATACTGAAGCAAGCGTAATAAACACAAGCTGCATGCCAATAATAGCAGCAGAATAACCAGGATTAGGCGCAAGCGCAATCGATTTAACATAAAGCAAATTACCAAGATAGCTTAACACCGCAGCAAAAGCAATCAAAAACAAAAGCGAGCGAGAAACAGTAAAAGAGGCATCAGTTGCAAGAATATGCACAAAATAAAAAAGAGCTCCAAACAAGAAAAGAAAAAATAAAAGCAAAGAAGCAGAAACACCCTTATCAGTAAGCAGCTTAAAAAGCAAAATCATACCACTAAAAAAAAGCATACCCAAAAGAGCAGTTAATATCCAACCCATCTTCATCAACAAAAGCAATAAACAGTTCATTTTTAAAGCCACCGCAACCACAAGACATATAAACAATTTATCGAGCAAAAAACTAGATTCTACAATGAAAATCAGTCTCGTTTTTCCACGGATGAAGTACAAAAGCGGCGATCCTCCACTAGGCATGGCTATGCTTACTGCAGTCATCAGAGAGCAAGGCCACGACGTCGATTTAATCGACACAACATTTAACCCCACACACGAATACGTACAAAAACGTCTAGACAGTTTCAACCCAGACATGGTTTGTGTCTATTCAGACTCTATGATGTTTGAAGATGCAACAAAAATTATGCAATATGCAAAAGACAAAGGCAAAACAGTTTTAGCAGGCGGCCCACACGCGACACTCAAACCCGAAACATTAAAAGAATTCGCAGATTACATTGTCCAAGGTGAAGCTGAAGAAACCATTATAGAAATTATTGACGGCAAACACAAAGGTACACAGATCATTAAAGGTAACCAACCAGACTTAGAAAAGCTACCTGTACCTGCATACGATTTATTAGACATGGACACCTATATGGATCTATGGCATTTACTAGACAGTGTCGATCCAAGTTTAAAAGGAACAAGCTTATTTTCATCACGAGGATGCCCGTACAGATGCTCATTCTGCCAACCCGTGCTAGATAAAATATTTGGCAAAGGGTTCAGGCGAAGATCAGTAGACAGTGTCGTTGCAGAAATAAAATATTTAACAAAAAAGTTTGGCATGAAAGCATTTTTCTTCCAAGACGACACCTTCACCGTAGACCGCAGATGGGTAGTTGAATTTGCAGACAGATTAATCGCAGAAGATCTAAACATTTTATGGGGATGTAATTCAAGAATCAATTTACTTGATGAAGAATTATTAAAAAAATTACACAAAGCAGGCCTACACGAAATGCACATCGGTGTCGAATCAGGCTCACAAAGAGTATTAGATGAAATCTACCAAAAAGACATTAAGCTAGAAACCGTAGCGCCCATGATTAGTATCGCAGAAAAAATAGGCGTACATTGTTTATGTTTCTTTATGCTAGGTGCCCCTGGTGAAACTGAAGAAGAAATTGAAGAGACCATCAGGTACGCTCGATCTTTAGATGCAACTGAAATCACCGCAACCATATCAACACCATTACCAGAAACACACATGTACGAAAAAACAAAAGACGCGTACAACGTAACCAATAACTTTGAAGAATTCGATTATTACAAAAATCAAGCATTTGACAATCCAGACATTAACTTTAAACGACTAAAATTCTTACAAAAAAAATTGTTAATCTCTTTTTACACACATCCAAAAAGATGGCCGTATATTGCTAGACATTTTACATCAGTAAACGGCATAAAAAAGATGATTAATAAGGTAAAAAGGTTTAGCTAAGCACCCAAAGAGTCTTCAAGAGACTTTTGCTCAGCTTCCAAGTGATCAATTTGAGATTGTATTCGAGCACGCTTCAACTCAATAACTAAAGGGCCAGGAAGATTATAGGCCGGACAAGTCGAGCCTGTACTTTGAGAATAATAAAGACCATCATCACCATGCACAAAACTAGTACCTTCATCATATTCGACAGCAACGCAGCGTTTTTCAGTAATATGGCAAGTATAATTTTGTTCTCTTCGTAAATGAGTACAAGGTAGGTCTGCCATAAAAAAGAGAGGATAACAAACTTAATAAGTATTGCTATAAATCACTTAAAACCATTTTAGCAACCGTATGCCCAGATTTTAAAGCAGTGTTCGTGTTACGAATTTCCGGATACGACACAGCAATCCCCGCATAATACACATCCGCGTGAGGCGTTCGAAAATCAGGCTTATAATCAAAGTAATGTTTATCATAAATCGGCGAAGAATATCTATTGCGATACACCTTCGACCAGACAATTTCTGTTGCAGGAAAATACTTTGTAACCACACCAAGGTAAGCTTTCTCAATAGCTTCATCACTCAGATCAAAATCTTCTATGGAGTTCCCATAGCGTGACGCCCACATCACTTTAGCACCATACCCATCATACAAACGAGAATGTTGCACAATCATGTGAATACGCTCTTGCAACACATTCAGCCAATAATGTTTAGATAAAAACTCCTTAGCACCAAAGATAACACTCACGACAGGACAATACTTGATATGTGATAACTTTTCAACATAATCCTGGGGCCACCCTGAAGTTATCTTAAGCATAACAGGCACAGGCAACGTGGTAACTAGTTTGTCATACGACAATTTTTTACCACCTTTCAAGGTAACTGTTTTTTTTACCAAATCAACACCCACAGCAGGAGTAGAAACTTTAAAATCAACACCCTTACCACGCAACTCAGCTTCTATACCATCAACAATAACTTGAAAGCCCTTATACGGATAGCCAAACGTACCTAACGCCTCACCAGCCTTTAAACGATGCGCAAACTGTTGTGCTGAAATATCTTCTAATTTAATACCAAATTTGTTGCGCCCTTGTAGCTCATAAAACAATTTCTCAGTAACTTCAGCTCCAGCAACTTTAGTAAGCCAAGCGCGAGCATCTAAGGTTTTATCGACTTTTTTAGGGTTCATAAAGCTTAACACATACGCGCCAAAAAGACCATAGCGAATGCGCCCCCAAAACGATAGATAACTAAAACGGAGTAAAGCAAACGGATTGGTAAAGTTAAACAACTTCCCACCAACCAAGATACACATCTTAATCTTTTTCCAGACCATATGTTCACGCTCACCATAGCGCTGTAGATAGGCTAATGTGATACGATCATGATCAAAGATATGATGATAAAATTTAGGGATCTGTTTACCTGCATGTGTAAACGAACCCGCAAGACCACCTAGCTCAGGCGATGCTTCAACAACAGTGACATCACAGGTCTTAGCTAAAACATGCGCAGCACCTAAACCGGCAGGACCACCACCTAAAACAACAACATGAGGACGTTTAGTCATAAAAAGAGCAAAAAACACCCCTTTAAATAAACTCTGATAAAAGTCAATTTTAAAAGATTTTCGCACCTTACAAGCAACAGAATGAGCCCAAAAGATCAAGTAAAACAGGCATTAAGAGCAGGAAGAAAACACCAGGCAGATAAAGAGGTAGAAAATGTGGTGCCTACAATTTCACAACAAAATTTTCAAGCGCAAGCAGAGCAAGAAATAGAACAAACAGTAGGTAACGACCTTGAGAGCCTCCTAGCACAAATTGATACACTAGATCCCGAAGCACGTGCAGTGGCACAAAGGCATTTAGATGCAACAGAATTAGGCATTAAGCTAAAAGAAAGAAATAAAGAGGAAGTAGTAGGGTATGATAATCTAGAAAATAATCTAAGAAGAGTCACAGAAAGTATAGAATGGCTCGAAAGAGGAGCAAGAGAATATAAAGGACTCTGTCCAGCATATCATTCACATCGAGAAAGATTAAGAGAATTAGTAAAAGCAGGTGTTATAGATCAAAACGACGAAAAAATTTACAGAGAAACATTAAGAAAAGTTCACAGGATCTTTAGAAGAAATGAATTTGAAAGTGAGCAATCATATCTTAAAAGGCATGAAAAAAGATCAACACTAGAGTCAAGAATAATAGGAGCAGGAGTCACTGGAACAGTTTGGATGAAAATATTATCCGTCAACAGTATTGTAGGTGATTTTGAAGTTGATGGTATAGCAGATATTGTTGGTCTAATAATCGCAGGAGGCGCTTCTGCTGTAATAGGGAGTCAATTCTTGTTTTGGATAGGAGCAAAAGGATATCTCACAATAAAAGATGTAACCAATAAAATAATTTTTGGCAAAGAGAAGTATAGATATAAAAAAGCAGCAATGAAGCATCTAGAAGAAGAAGGAAAAGATTATGAAAGGACTAAAGAAATATTAGCAAGAACAGCAAAGAGAATTTACAAAAAATTAGGTCAACCTGAAAAGGTTTATCTTAAAGAAAGTACAAGGCTAGACCTCAATGATTTACGAAAAGAAACAATGAATTACATTTCTCAACTCCAAGAATTTTTAAAAGAAACCTAACCATAAAACATATTAAGCCAAACTAAATAACAGCAGCATGCAAAAAGTCACTATCAAATTCAACAGAAAAAAATGTATAGGCAACGGCATCTGCGCTGAACTTGCCCCAGAAGCATTTAGTTTTCCAGGAAGCAAAGCCCTTCTTCTAGGAGACACAGAACTTGAAGGCGACTACGAAACCCTCAACACAGAAGCATCACAAGAGTACATTAAAAAAGCAGTCGAGGCAGCAAGGGGCTGTCCGGTCAACGCGATACGAGTAGAGTCAGAAGACAAAGTACTTTTTGACGACGAAGTCGAAATTAAAAATGAACAAACAATACAAGCAGAATATGATGATCTCAAAGAGTTTGTCATGGACAAAAAAGGATATTTTTTAATCAAAGTCAACAAAGAAGAAGAATGTATCGAAATAGCGCATTGCTACGAAATTAACAAAGTGGATTATATCATTAAAGGTAAAAAACCAATTGAAATCTATCAAACAGCAATTAAAAAAGGATTAATCACAAGACAGGACCATGCAGCATACCTTGGTCGTGAATTACAAAAAGCATACATTGCACTCACAAATAACCTCGCCTACGTGCAAGATGACGAGTTAGAATTATAACTATTTTTTCTTATAACCAAAAATTTTGTTATACTGGGCATGATCCATATATTCCAGAACAAAAGCAATAATTTTTGCCTCATCTCCAACAAGCGTATACAACAACCGCCAATAGCCAACAAGTTCAACACGAAAAATTTTATCAGTTCCATATCGTTGCATAGTACGTTTACTCAAATATTTGCGGGGGATTAAGTTACCATAATGAGGATCAATTTTAAGATTAGCAACAGCAGTATTAATAGAACTCAGTAATTGAGCATATGTAGGTTTCTTTCGGGAACTTTTCCTTTGCAAAACTAAATTTTGTAATGATTGATATTCTCGGTAGGCCTCGCGATCAAATTGAACAAGAATATCCTTTTTCAACAATTAAACAGTCACCCCTTTGAGAAGTTTCTTCTTAAGGGTAGAACTAACATCCTCATGATAAATCCAAAGAATACCCTCAGCAGCAATAGTTATTTTTCCACTAGCTTGAAGATACTCTAAGATAACATTTAACGTAGGACGCATAATTTGTTTGGGAAGACGACGATCAATCTCATTTTTCGACAAAAAACCATCACCCTGTTTTAAAACAGCTTCAACGTGAAGAATTGTATCTAAACGAGGATAATGTAAAACTGCCTTTGTCTTCATCTTTCTAGCCATTATATATACTTATACCACAGTATAAACTTATATATAAAGTTATCTTAACGAGGATCCTTCCCACAAACTGTAACAAAGGCATAACAACCCAAAGGATCAACTTCAACAGAGTCAGATCCAAAAACAAGTTGTGAAGACCAATCCTCATAAAAGTCAGGTGGCGAAGAAGGGGGAGTTTTTGTATAAAGAGCATAAATAACATAAGGGCTGATACGCTCAAAAGCAAAATCAAGTTCAGCTTGCACATAGTCGTTACTACCTAAAGGACGAAAAAAGCAAGGATCTAAAAAAACACCAGTACCACAAAGAACATAAGAACCATCTATCTGAACACCTTGCGCAACAACCCCAAGCTCAGCAAGAGCAGCATCTCGAGAAGGACTAGCAACATCAAACAATTGTGAACTAAACGGGCTACGAGAAATGTTCGGAACATACGTACTAGAGTAAAACCCAGCAAGATCAAAAGTGGTAACTAACGACCGTGAGTTTGCAAAACTCTGTGCAACAGTTGAACCAAAAAAACCTTTATCTGCTAGAAGAAGAGTACCAAGAGATAAAGAAAGAGAAGCTAAAAGAGCAACACTTAACCGTTTTTGTTCCATAAACAACAAAGAAGTCCAAAAAGGTTAAAAACCTTACGAAGAGCGCTCATACACACACAGATAATTAAAACATTCAATGCGTTCAAACGAGTCAATAACCCGGTCAGTGCTAGGTACAGCAATCCAATACTGGACATCAGCATAATTGTCATCATCCCAACGCACCAAATCAGCAGATAAACGCAATTGCTTATACAAATCAACCCGTTGCTCAGACGCAAAAGTCCACCCTGAAAAGACAGACTCTCCACGCGAAGCAAGCGCATACTCCTCATCCCAAATATATCGTTTGTCAGAAAAATCAAGGTACGCTGAACGCAATGCAATCACAGCAACATCATAGTCATAGTTCTCTTGTATAGTAACTAAATCTTGTTGTATAACCACATCTTCCGTCACACCAAAATAACCAAAGGTTAACAGGCAAACCAAAACAAGACCAAATAAAGCATTAACACGAACTTCTCGTTTATCTAGTACAGAAGACAACAGCAAAAGAATGATAGGAGAAAATAACAAGAAATACTTAAGCATCCCTGAACGAACAAAAAAGAACAAAAAGCATGGAACAAGATACACAAGAGCATCAAGATGTGTACGCCAATTAAGACGATACAAAAGTAACAGCAAAGGAGCAACAACAACAAACACCAACCACATATGCGGGCTTAAAATACCATGCAGCGCACCATGCGTGGTTGTTGAAGAAACACCTAAAACAACTTTGAGATTAACGCCAAAATAACGAACTAAAGAATAAAAGGGCATCCCTGTGTACACCCAATCTAGGAGCAAACGTAAAATTACAGCAGGCAAAGTAAACAAGAGATACAGTAAAACAACTTGCAAGGACTCGCGTCGTAAAAACGCTAAAATGAAAAAAAACAGCATAATCAACGAAGGCGTGTAAAAGGCAAACGCACAACCTGCAGCAAGAGCGGATAAAGCAAAATACTTCCAGACGTGTTTATGTAACAACCACTTTTGAAGACAAAGATACATGGCAGTTAAAAAAAACATGGCAGGAAGCACAGGCGTAAACTCAGGCGCAGTCATCCAAACTAAAGGAGAAAACACAAACAACCAGAGCGTTTTACGATTAAACCAAAATAAAAGCAGAGCAGTCAACAAAATCCAAACAGCATTGACAAGTTTTATAGCAAAAATACTAGCAGGAAAAATAAATAAAACAAAACTCATCAAGTAAGGGTAGACTAAAGAATGCCCAGAAAAGGCAGGCTGATTACCTTGATCAGCAAACAAGCGAGCAAGTTGATAATACTCAGGGCTATCATGAAAACTCGACACAGTAGACAAACCAACAAAAAGTAACAAACCAAGGCAAAACAAGCCCAATAACTGTTTTTCGTTCATAAAAAAAGCAAGATAAAAGCCCTATTTAAATCTTACAGGGCAATATATTGCCCCCAATCAAAGAGTAAAGAAACATCCAAATAACGATAGACAAAATATAATTGGACAAGCACAAGCAAACCAACCAAAGTGCCCAAGACAACAGAATTTTCCGAATCAAGCCCTCGAGCAACAAGAATAAAAAACACGGGAGCCAAGTAAGAAAAGTACCTAAAGTAATAGACATTAAAACCAAAACTCACGAGTGCAGAAATGATAAACACACAAAAAAACCCAAGAAGTAAAAACAAAAACGAGCCTTTCTCAAACAAATAACTCCGCCACACGCCAAGGGCAAAAAAAACTAATAAAATAAGAGGAAATAACAAAAAGAGTAAAGAAGGTAGGTGAGAAACATTCTCAAGCAGTGCAAATTTCAAAAAGGGATGAAAAAAGGTGCTAACAGAAAAGTCCGGAAAGGCAAGAGGGGCTGTCACTTTATCAGAAACCTGCCGCAAAAAGAAAGGCAACCAAAAAAATCCTAAAACACCAGCGACAACAGGCCCATACAAAAGAGCATAAGAAACTTTACGTAAACGACCAAACACCAAAAGGACTAACGCATGAGCTGCGATAAAAAAAGCAGTAAGATAGTGAGAAAAAAAAGCCAACACATACAAAACCACGTTCCAATGCACACGCTTATCTTTTCTATCAACAATATGACAAAGAAGAAAATAGGTAGAAACTAAAAACAAACAACTGATAAACATATAGGAACGAAGATGTTGAGAGTAAGCAACATGGAAAGCAGAGGTTGCAACAAGTAAAGAAGAGAGTAAAGCAACACGCGAACTAAATAATTTTTTTGCAAGAAGATACGTCATAAAAATAGAAAACAAACTAAGCAAGACTGTAACAAAACGAGCAAAAAAAACAGAGTCAACAAGAGTAAACAACAAAGAGATAAACGAGTAGTACACAAAAGGGTGTCCTTCATCTAAAAGTAAACTAAAAAAAGCAGGGCCTAAAATTTCATGACCTAAACGAATAGTAGTAAGCTCATCAACACCAAGCTGCATAGAGCCAAGAGTCAAAATTCGCAAAACAAACGCAAGCAACAACACACTTAATAATACATACCAACGACGCATAGAAAAAAAAGATCAAAACAACATATAAATCTAGTGTAAATAGGACAGAAACCTTAATAAAGCAAACCTAAAGCTAAAGAATATGTCCAACGAAGTCAAGCAAAGGACCGAATCCATCAAAGAATTTTTCACAAAAAACAAAGCCCACCTAGAATATGTACTCTTAGGATTAATCCTGTGGTTCGGCTACAAGGTACGAACAAGTAATCTGCACCTACTCAAAGATCAAATAACCGGCAAGTTCATCATGGCCGACCCAGACGCAACAGCATTTCTAAGATACGCAAGGTATGTCGCAGAACACGGGCAAATGATGGCCAATGATATCTTAAGATACCACCCCATCGGATTCAACCCCAACCCAGAGTTCACTTTTCTCTCGCACGTGATGGCAAAACTGTACCACGTGCTCCATTTTTTCAACGATAAAATAACCGTAGAATACGCAGCTGTGATATACCCAGCAGTTGCATTCACGATAGGAATTTTCTTTTTCTATTTAACCACAAAAGAACTTTTAGACAAAAAAACAGCACTACTCGCATCAGCATTACTGACCATCGTTCCAGGTTTTTTATTTAGAACCATGGCAGGTGTCTCAGACAAAGAAGCATTAGGAATCATGTTCTTCTTTATAACTACCTACTTATTTATAAAAAGCTGGAAACAAAAAACAACACGAAAAGCAATTCTCTTCGGATTCCTCACAGCATTAGCAACCATAGGCATGGGCCTTGCGTGGGGCGGAGTAAACTTTTTGTACTTAATAGTTGCTGGATTCGTACTCGCTGAAATCGCCCTAGACAAATTTAACGAATATAACTTTTACAGCTATGCAACATGGGTCATAACGCTCATTATCACCTACCACATAATCTACCCCTATCCAAAATTACAAATTCTAGAGGTAGCAGTAACCGTAATGGAAGCAGCAATCTTGCTCGCCCTTATAGCAAGCACAATCAGGTTCCTAATTCACAAATATGATATAGGCCATTTAAGAAAACTCACCGAAACAAAACTCCCACCAGGCCTGTTTAGCATATGTGCTGCAGCTGCAGCAGGAGCCCTGGCAGTAAGCATTTGGCAAGGCCCACACTTAATTGTAGAAAAAGCGCAACAACTCTATGTATTATTCAACAATGTTCCAACAAGCAGATGGATTTTAACAGTAGCAGAATCTCATCAACCATATGTCGTTGATTGGTACGGACAATTTAGCAAAAAACTCATCTACATTTTCTTTGCGGGAACAGGCATACTGTTCTACAACATGATCAAACCAATTAAAGAACACAAATGGCATTTAACAAGCGGTTTCATGGCATTCATATTGGCATTCACGTTTAGCAGACATAAAGCAGGCACGGTACTTGACGGACAAAGTAATTTAGCGATGGGACTCTACGCAGGATCATTACTTCTGTTCCTAGGCGGAGTAATGGTGTATTACTTATACAGTTTTAAAAACAAACCAAACATTTTCAAAGAAATTCTCAGTATAGATAAAAGATATACGTTTTTACTCATATGGGTAATTATAGCACTCACCGGCGCAAGAACAGCAATACGTATGATTTTCTTTTTCGCACCCATTGTTGCGCTTGTAAGCGCATACACATTCACATCAGCATTAAGATGGGTACAAACACAAGAAAAAAAGATAATAAAGTTTGGCGGCATGGCAATAACCTTATTTATCCTATTCAGCACACTCAGCGGATTCAGTCAAGGGGTCATCGCCCAAGGGCAAAGCATTGGAGCAGGATACAACCTCCAATGGCAAAAGGCAATGGACTGGACACAACACAACACCCCAGAAGATGCAGTCTTTGCCCACTGGTGGGATTACGGCTACTATGTGCAGACAGGAGGTAACCGCGCAACTATTTCCGACGGTGGTAACGCAAGAAGTGCTATAAACTATTATACGGGAAGATACTTACTCACAGCAACAGATTACAAAGATGCATTAGATTTCTTGTACGCTAACAAAGTAACGCACGTCTTAATTGACCCCACAGACATAGGCAAATACGGTGCATATTCAAGTATAGGCTCAGACGTTAATTACGATCGAAGATCATACATTGCTACATTTTCACTAGACCCATCAAAAACGCAAGAAACCCGAGACAGTGTCGTATACACGTACATGGGTACATGGGGTTCAGACGAAGACTTCAGCTACCAAGGACAAGTATACCCACAGGGCCAAGCGGGGATTGGCGGAATTTTTGTAAAAGCACAAATGGTACCAAACGAAGATGGAACTTTAGGCATAGGAATCACAGAACCACCTACAGCGGCAACCGTTTTCCAAGGTAAACAAACAAACATCCCTATAAAATGTATTTTTATCAACGGCCAAGAAATAGTATTCAACATTGAAGATGGCCATCAAGGATGCTTATACATCATGCCAAACATTGCAAACGGCAACCAAGTAAACCCAATTGGCACATCATTTTATCTTTCACGCAGGGTGTACGAATCACGTATGGCAAGACTTTACCTGTTAGGTGATCAAACAGAAAACTTCAAAACGGTGTACTCAGACCAAAACGAAGTACCTATAGCATATTATCAAGGAAGATTCATTGGCCCACTAAAAATTTGGGAAGTGACCTATCCAAACGATATAGAGGACATTCCTTTGTACCGTGAACAAACCCTTCCAGAGGGTGTAGATAAAGTATGACACAAGAAAAAAAATATTCATTCGAATATTCACTGGGACCTTCCAACAAAGAAAAGATACAAGAAAAACCAAAAAAAAATAAAAAGAAACATCTTGAATATTTTTTACTAGGAATAATTCTTTGGTTCGGCTACAAGATACGAACAAGCAATTTACATTTACTCAAAGATAAAGTCACTGGTAAATTCATCATGGCCGACCCAGATGCAACAGGTTTTTTACGCTACATTCAGCATGTAGCCGAACACGGGCAAATGATGGTCAATGATGCATTAAGGTACCATCCAATCGGATTCACACCCGGCCCAGAGTTTACCTTTTTTCCACACATTGTGGCAAAATTTTACCATATATTACACTTTTTCAATGACAAAATAACCGTAGAATACGCAGCAGTAATATTTCCCGCAGTAGGATTTGTAATAAGCGGATTCTTTTTTTACTTAACAATAAAAGAGCTATTAGGCAAGAAAACAGCACTCATAGCGACAGGACTTTTAGCAACACTACCTGCATTCATTTTTCGTACCATGGCAGGTGTCACTGATAAAGAAGCGCTTAGCACAGTATTCTTTTTTATAGCAACATACCTCATAACAAAAAGTTGGCAACAAAAAACAACAACAAACTCAGTTTACCTAGGAATCCTTCTTGCAGCAGCAACAATAGCGATGGCCTTAACATGGGGCGGTGTAAAGTTTTTATTGATAATCTATACAGGGTATGTACTCATTGAAATTATCTTAGATAAATTTTCCAACAACGAGTTATACACATACATAGCATGGTTCACAACTTTCTTAATCTTTTTCCAATTTATTTATCCCTATTCAAAGTACTTCTTTTTCGGCCAATACAATATGATAACTTCAGTTGCAGGACAAATGATGTTGTTAGCCCTCGCTGCTGGAATAATAAGATACACGTTACAAAAAAAAGAAATAACAGTACTAAAAAACAAAATACCCCAAGGTATACTCAGCATCATTCTAGCAGCAGCAACAGGAGCAATCTTTGTTACCATTTGGCTTGGTCCTGATTTTTTAATGCAAAAAATACAACAATTCTACAATATGTTCAACAACACAGCAGCAAGCAGATGGATTTTAACAGTGGAGGAGTCCAGACAACCATACGTAACTGAATGGTTCACAAGTTTTACCAAAGAGTTTCTAGCCATATGCTTTGCAGGGATAGTTATGCTTTTTTACCACATGGTTAAACCAATTAAAGAACACCAAAAACAGCTAACAGCAGCATTTACGGTTTGTTTAGCAGCATTCATTTTCAACAGGTACAGCTCAACAGCAAAAATACTTAACGGAGAAAGTAGCATAGCAACAGTGCTTTACGTAGGATCAATCGCAGTATTACTACTAGGAGCAATTGGCTACTACGTGTACTGTTTCAAGAAAAAGCCAGAGATCTACAAAGAGATCCTCAAGATAAACAAAATGTATCCTTTTCTACTCATTTGGCTTATACTTGGCCTAGCAGGAGCAAGAACTGCAGTCAGGTTAATTTTCTTTTTAGCGCCAGTTACAGCAATATTTGGCGCATACGCATGCACAACAACACTTAGCTGGGCAAAAAAGCAACAAAAAAGAGCAATAAGAATAGTAGTGATCACTGCAGCCATATATCTGCTATTTTCAACAACGTTAGCATTTAGCACAGCAGCAATGAACAATGCAGAAAATATAGGATCAAAATACACCGTACAATGGCAAAAGGCAATGGACTGGGTGCAGCACAACACACCTGAAGATGCAGTCTTTGCCCACTGGTGGGACTACGGGTACCTGGTGCAGACTGGAGCAAGAAGAGCAACCATCTCCGACGGAGGTAACGCGCGAGGTGCAATAAACTATTTTACAGGCAGACACTTACTCACAGAAACAGATGACAAAAAAACATTAGAGTTTCTGTATGCAAACGAGGTAACACATATACTGATGGTAGCAGAGGACATTGGCAAATACGGCGCATATTCTGCAATTGGATCAGACGCCAATTATGATCGAAGATCATACATACAGGGTTTTAACCTTAAACAAGAAATGACAACAGAGACCGACGACGGTTTTGTATTAACATATCTTGGCCAATGGATTTCAGACGCAGACATCCCCTACAAAAGAACAACATATCCAAAAGGGGAAGTTAGTGTAGAAGCAATTTTCATTGAAACGCAAAGAGTAACAGACAACAAGAACAACACAGCAATCATAGTTACAAAAGCACCAACAGCCGGAACAGTATATAACAAGCAACGTATAGACATGCCCATCGATTGCATCTACATCAACGGAGAAGAAAAACGATTCAATATAAAGCAAGGACTAAAGGGGTGTGTATTCATCATACCAAGAGTAACACAACAATTAAACCCAATAGGAACTGCACTGTACATTCCAGAAAAAGTATACGCTTCACATTTCACAAAGCTTTACCTGCTTAACAAAGAAACAGAGAATTTCAAAAAGGTTTATTCAGACGAAATAGAGATACCTATAGCAAACATCAGAGGAAATGCAATGGGTCCACTTAAAATATGGGAAGTAACTTACCCAGACGATATCCAAGACATACCAATGTACCGTGCAACTGAGCTTCCAGATGCAAACGTACAAGAAGTCTAAGTGCAAAAACATTTAAACCGATGTAATGCAACAAAGCTATGAAAAAAACGTTACAGATAACCAGCACAATTTTACTCTGTCTACTTCTCTTTCAAGTATATACACAAACAGCAATTCTCACAGAGTTTCCACTGGGCTTTAACAACGACATGTCCAGCCACATGGCAAAGCTACATTTAATTCAAGAGTACAGCTACAACGACGTTATTCCACACTGGTACAACGGTTTTGAAATGTTCGCACGATATCCCCCAGGCTGGTTTTATGTTGCACTACCTTTTTTGTACATACTCAATAATGTTGAGTTAGCAACCCTTGCAAGCATGTGTGCATTAGTATGCATTGCAGCAGGCCTTATCTGGCACAGTAAAAAAAAGTGGAGCACAACACAAAAGTTAGCATTATTCACGTTCACCTTTGCCAATCCGCTTGCACTAGGCAACTTCATCCGCATTGGACGCTATCCTGAACTTACCGCATGGGTTGCGGGGTTAGCCGTTTTTTTACTGCTGGATCATTACATAGACAAAGAAAAACCAATAAGTTTCTACATACTCTTCACCATATGTTACGCAGCAACAATCCTGTCACATCCGGCAGTCGCACTAGTAATCTCAATACTTATTGCAAGTTTCTGGCTAGCACAAAATAATAAAGATAAAGTGGCAGCAGCGGTAAGTACACTCATAGCGCTAGCAGCAACAGCCTTCTGGTGGAAACCATTTTTAGCCAATTCAGCAAACATCACCCAATACGTCGAAATGTTAAAAACCATCGAATTAACAAGAAATTCTTTACCAGACGTTATTACCACCATAATCACACCGTTAATACTCATCATTGCAGTCTACCACTACGCATTACACACCAGACATAAACAACGATTAATCATGTACAGTTTACCAACAATAATAGCAATCTTAGTCCTGACAAGAATTATCATTATAATACCTGGGTTAAGCACAATCCAGCCAGACACCTATAACATCTTTTTCATTTTACTTGCAACAAACTTATTTGTACAGACAACCCACCCAAGAAGTATAAGAAAATACATCCCTGCAGCACTCATCACAACAGGAATACTATGTGTCATTGCAACGGTAACATTAATTCCACCAATTCCAGGGCATACAATTGAGGACACTGAAACCTTAGAGTTACTCAATCACGTTGACGGTAAATTAGCAATTGTAAGCCATCCAACCAGCTACGAAGGTGCGATCTATTCCTACGGAGCAATTTATAACAACATCTCAACCCATGAAGGCTGGGTGTATCAGTACCGAGAACCATATATTGAGTTAGCTACAGCAGAACTCACCATAGGCACACAGACAGGCAATTGTACACTTATTGAGCAGGGTTTTGCAAGATCAACGACACAAGAAATAATCGCCCCTCAAGCACAATGTGAGAGCTTACATATCTGCGGATACCAGCTAAAAAAAGAAACTACTTCTTTTTGTTTGTACGCAACTTAGCACCATAAAGAGTAAGCACCTGCTGCAAGTACTCTACCTGAACTTTCCAGTTTAATTTAGACCCACCGACAGAACGATCACGAAACACGATACCAATTTCAACAACGCTATCATAGGAACAACGACCAAGAATTTCAAGAAGAATTTTATAGCCACGAGGAGAAAGCGAAATACCATCAACAACTTGCTTTTTCAAAAAGAAATAACCAGCCATAGGATCTTTGACTGACGTAATAGGTTTTGAAATAAGCGTAGCACAATACGAGGTTAATTTGCGATGATTCGGCCAACCTTCAACAGATCCACCCGGCGCCATACGCGAACCTACAGCAATATCAGCACCACTAGCAACAGCAGCAACTAAATCAGGTATACGAGCAGGAGGGTGTTGTAAATCAGCATCAATAACACCTAAAATATCACCCTTAGCGATCTTAAACCCATCAACAACCGCCGGAGCTAAACCACGTATACAGTTCTGGCGACGTAACACCCGCACAGGCGCGCCTAAGTTTTCTGCAACTTCCCAAGTACGATCAGGTGAGTCATCATCAGCAATAATCACCTCATAGGGCGTATCACCCATAGCAGCCTTAATCTGTGCAACTAGCTCAGGCACATTACCCGCTTCATTATAGGTAGGAACAATGATTGAGACAAACATACGTTGAGCATAAGCAAACCACATTTAAAGGTTACTACACACCAAGACTCAAGCGGTAGATAGGAGTAACCTCACAACGGCCACTTAACACATCTTCACGGGTTATTTTATTCTCCATACGCCCAGCACAGATAAAGACAGAGCGGTCAACATTACATAAGTTAAACGTCATATCAGCCTCTTCACTATAATAATATTTGAAAGGTAAAATCTCAGCAGGACAGAAGGAACAATCAGCACCATCGTCCGTATAGACCAATTCTAAATCAGGAAAATCTGCACGAACAAGACTAGCAGAGCCCTCACCATGCAACAAATCATAAGCAGAATTGATACGCAAGCTAAGATCTTCATCTGGCAGAGCAAAAGGAACATCCTCAACAAGAAGTTCAGGGGCAATCCCTGGCTCCGGGACAACTTCAACAAGTTCTGCTTCAGGTAAAGAAGCAGAGCTACATCCAACAAACAAAACAAGCAAAATAAGCAACACGAACTTCATAGAATAAATTCATAAAAAGAGCTATTTAAAGTTAGTCTTTACGAAACATATCCGCCAAAAAACCAAAAAGCAAAATTTGCAAGCCAACAATCATCAAAAGAGCAGATAAAACAATGCTTGGATAATGACCAATTTTTCCTTCCAGAACAAAAAGACCTAACAACCAAAGTCCCAAAACAAAACCCACACCAAAGAACCCTAAACCAAAGCTACCAAAAAACTTCACTGGATCATAATCACGGTAAATACGTAAAATGTTAATCCAGGCTTTAAAGGCATAACGTAGCGGACTCTTAAACAACCGACTCGGCCGAGTTTTCCGTGTAGCTATAGGCACTTCCACAACGTTGTAACGACGCTTAGCAGCATGAATCAATTGCTCTTGCGTATAGGTAAACGTGTTGGTGATAGGAATGTCAGTTGCAACTTCAGCAGTAAAGGCGCGAAACCCTGTTGTCGTATCAGTAATTTTTTGATCCAAGAGGTGAGAAAACACAAAAGCAAACGCACGATTACCTAAACGATTCATCAAAGGCATACCACGAATACGACCCTTGAAACGAGAACCTAAAGCAAGATCAGCGCCACGCTCAACAGCCAAAATTAATGAAGGAATGTAACGAGAATCATACTGCCCATCAGCGTCTGTGTGCACAATAATATCTGCATCTAAAGCAAGACACTCACGCATCTCTGTGTGAAACGTATACGCTAAACCACAGTTACGAGGATGTGAAACAACTCGCGCTCCATGCGCATTGGCAACTGCAGCAGTAGCATCGACTGAACCGTCATTAACAACTAACAGTTCATAGGTATAAGCAGTTGTATCCATAACCCGAGTAATTTCATCTAACACCTTACCGATAGTCTTTTCTTCATTATATGCAGGAATAGTGATAACAACCTTCATCGCAAGACCTCACAAACATACACGGTACCACGCCCAAGAACAGCCGGCCAAAGCCGAGCAACCCAACGACGAAAATTGTAAGAAACAAAGGAAGGAAACGTACCCGGGTAGACATCAGTTTTGACCACACGTAATTTATTCTTACGCAAAAATTTTTTAGCTTGAGCAACAGTAAAGGTATGTAAATGTGTATACGGAGAAAACGGGTTTGGATATATGGCAGAACCTACAGCAAACCGTAACCGATTAAGTAAATGAAAATCATTCGGTAAAGAAATAATCAATTTACCGTTCTCCTTAAGCACAGAAGATAATTTTTCAACAGCAACATACGGATTATGCACATGTTCAAGCACATCTAGGGCAAACACATAATCAAATTTTTGCTTAAAGGGAATTTTATCAACACCAATGTCACACAGCTTCACGTTAAGACCACGACTAACACAAGACGCAACTAAATCAGCATCATTGTCAAGGCCACAATAAGTAACATCTCGCCGCACAAGAGCAGCACCAAGCTCCCCATGTAAAGACCCAAGATCTAAAACAGTAGCCCCAGCAGGCACGAATGCCGCCAAAGAACGCATCTTCGCACGGTGAAAAGCAGCATCTTTTTTACTATAGGAATAGTCTAAATATTGCATACAAACGCGCAAACGCATATGTTTAAATAGTTTGGCAAAGGGCACAAAAATATGAGGATTCTCATTATAAATGATTCTTGCAGGGAGGTCGGAGGGGCCGAAACCTACATCTTTGAGATAAAAAAATTGCTGGAAAAAGAAGGTAAAGAAGTATTCTTTTACGGCTTTGGCACAGAAGAAAAAAAGCTTCCAGATCGTTTAATTATCAAGCAAGATCAAAAAGAGGTAAAAGCAAAAATTGAAAAGTTTACGTATAGCAAAAAGACATATGAAACATTAAAAAATTACATTAAAGAAATAAATCCAGACATTATCCATATCCATAACAACTACCTGTACACAACAGCCGTTTTAGACGCGTGCCAAACAACAAACGCACCAAAGGTACAAACGGTACACGACTGGGGCATGATTTGTCCAACAGCCTGGTCCGTCTACAAAAGAACATTAAAAATTTGTGACGCAGTTGAAGGCATAGCACCAAAATGTATCACATCAGGATGTATTAAAGCTGAACACTTTGCAGCAACATACATTAGAAACAAAAAAAGAATTGCAAAAACAAGAGAAGTCATACACACCTACATTTGTCCAAGCAAAAAATTACAAGAGTATTACCTAGCACACAAATTTAAAAACGTACTACACATCCCACACTTTTATGAAAGCAACGTCATGCCACAAGAAATCAACACAGATGAGAAAAACATCATTGCATACTTAGGGGCAGTCATTGAAAACAAAGGCGTGCAATACTTAATTGACGCCATGCCAGAGATAATAAAAACAATCCCTGACGTGCAACTAAAAATTACAGGGGACGGAAATTACTTAGACACCATTAAAGAAAAGGTAAAAAAACTACACATACAAGACCACGTAGAATGTTACGGCAGAGTGCCCCATAAAGACATGAACAAAAGATACGAAGAAACAAAATTAGTCATTATGCCCAGCATCTGGATGGAAAACTCTCCATTCATCATTTATGAAGCCATGGCAGCATCACGCCCCGTGATAGGATCAAACATAGGTGGCATTCCTGATTTAGTCGTAGACGGCAAAACAGGTTACACCGTTGAACCAACAAACACACAAGAGTTAGCACAAACAATTAGTAAAGCATTACAAGAAAAAGAGAAGTATAAAGAGCTAGCACAAAATAGTAAAAGAAGATTAGAAGAAGAATTCAGTATAAAAAAACATATGATAAGAATAAACGAGGTGTATAGTAATGCAACAAAAGGGAACTGATTTAAGTAAAGAAGAAATTGGCAACGCGTACTCAAATATTACTGAAGAAATTACTATGCCCAAATATTTCTACACAGCAGTAGCAGAATACGCAGGAGATCTGAACAACAAAAAAACAATAGATATTGGTTGCGGTAACGGATATTTGTTAGAGCAATTACACAAAAAAAGTCCGCACGCAGAACTACACGGGTTAGAATATAGTAAGGGATTGTATGAAAGTAGTAAGCAACGTCTCAAAGAAAAAGCAAAAATCATCAACGGCGACGCTGAAGAGATGCAACTAGAAGATAACACATTTGATAGAGTAATCTGCACAGAAGTCATTGAACACGTCAAAAACCCAAGCAAGGTACTCAAAGAAATCCACAGAATCCTCAAACAAGATGGGATAGTCACCATGACGATTCCTAACGCATCAGCGTACAAGATTTTTGAAAAGGTGTACAAAATTATTCCCAACAAACGCTTGCAAGCAAAATTCATCGCACCAGAACACCCAGAGAGAACGCAGCAACCTATCGACACGTTGTTTTACTACAAAGAGATTAAACAAATGTTTAAAGAAAACAATTTAAAAATCATCGACATGCAAGCTAAAGAATACTGGCCATATTTATTAGACATCCCCGTAATTAGAAATGTATTTAGACCATTACAAACCGTCATGGATAACACGTGTAACAAACTCAAATTACAACGGGTTGGCTACAGGATCTTTGTAAAAGCAAAAAAACAAAAATTTAAATAATAGTTCGATTAATCATACTATTATGAAGGAGAGAATTCGAGAAATTTTTTTTAAAGACACATTAAGAAGGTGGCACTTCACAAAAATCATGCAAGAGACAAAAATGAGCCGAGAACGAACAAATCATTTTCTTAAAGAACTTTTAAAAGAAGGGACAATTATACGCATAAAGCCAAAAGGAAAAATGCCTTATTACATAGCAAAAAGACAGACACAAAAATTCAGGGGAGAAAAACAACTATACGGCTTAAAAATGCTTCAAGAAAGCGGATTATTTGAGCACATCAGAAACTGCAAAAACATACAAACAGCAATCATTTTTGGAAGCTTTGCCAAAGGCAATTGGAATAACTCAAGTGATATCGACTTATTCATCTTTGGAGATGATAGCGAATTTGAGAAAGGAAAATTTGAAAAAAAATTAAAAAGAGAGATTCAAATTTGCAGTTATAAAAATAAAGCAAAATTAAAAAAAGAATTAGACCAAAATTTAATTCCAAATATTATAAAAGGGTTCCATATTAAAACAAGTAACGAACCCTTTGAGGTAAAAATAAATGCCTAAAATAATAACACCAAAAGAGATCTATGAAAGATTAGCAACAGAAGGATTATATCTTGAAGCTAATTGCGATAAAAACGAAATAAAAAAAGTAGTAAGCATGACAGAAGAAGATTATACATTTGGAAAAAAACTAAGAAAGATGCAAAAACCAAGCTGGCGAGTCATCTTCAATATAAATTACGACGTATTTAGAGAACTTTGTGATCAGCTCATGCGCTTTAAAGAACAAAAAACAAGCAACCACCAAGGAGTTTTCGCATTCATAGTCTTAAATTTTAAAGATTTAGCCCTTGATTGGAATTTTCTCGAAGAAATAAGAACCACAAGAAACAAAAACAAGTATCAAGGACTTAACATAAGTAAAGAAATGTGGAAAAGAGCAGAACTTCAATTCGACCTATATATTTCAGCAGTAAAAAAAGAGATTGAAAAAAAATTAAAAAAATAAACGGTATCCACGCCATAAGCCGCCTTCTGTTAGAGACAATAGTGTAAAAACACCGATCCTCTATTCCACCATTCAACTCAGCGTCACAATGACTTGCACCAGCAAGGACCACCGTCTCATCGATCCCTCATCCGACGTCAGCAGGTTAACTCAAAAACGTTACCGTCTTCTTCGCATGCATCATTCCATATGGAGAGGACGTGTCGTTGCTTGTGTGGTTGCCATCCCTCTCAGGATCCTGGTTTCCCAAGGTTGCCTTTTGCGGTGGGCGGACTTTCCTCATCTACCTTTACAGGTTACGACAGGTGGACAGCGCGCTTACCGTAAGAAAAGAAAAGTAGTGAAGAATAAAAAAGTATGCATTCACTGCACATAAGCAGTATAAAGCGAATTTCCCCGCTCAGCAAGTACAAGGGTTCTCGCAACAACTTCAGAGAGGTTTACTGGAGTAACAAAAAGATCTTCTCGAGGACGCAGAAAATGAACACGACCACTATAAGCGCGAGAATACAAATCATCACAAAGAGCATCTACAGGCTCAGGAGAAGCAGTGTTAAGTGGAACAGAAATATCCACACGTAAACGACCATCCGAGCAAGAAAAACCTTGCACTTCAACATGTGCAGAAGCTAAACAATCAACATTACCTGGTGTACGCGGCTCATCAACCGCAGCAAAACCATGTTGAGCAAGAGCAGCATAAAAAGCAGATTGCAAGTCCTCAGCAGAAAGCATGGATACCCTAACAAGAATATCCTTAATAAATATTTAGCTTTTTGCCCACATCAAAAAACATATAAATTTTCCCACATAACAAAAGAAGATGGTAGCAAGAAATGTATCCCTTAATACGCTAATAGAGGATGGAGAGAATGTTATAGAAATGTATAATCTCCTTGAAGATACTTATAGAAGGATGATTGAAGCAGCTTCTCAAAAAGAGTTTAGCGGGTTCTCACCAAGAGATAAACTACTCATAGAATTTGACCATCTCAGCGAACTTCACCCTGAATTACGAAAGGTTGAGAGAGGTTTAGGCGAGTTAGAAAAAAGAGGCAACAAAGCAGCAGGATATGTATTCAGAGAGTTTACAAAAAGAAGAGAGGCATATGAAAGAAGATATAGAAAATTTTGTAGAACAGTCGACATAGCAACAGCAAGAGAAGCTAACCTTTTCTAAACACACTAACTAGACCATAGAACCCAAAAAGCTTACCAAAGAAACGATCAAAAACAAGCACATACCGTCCAAACAAAATCACAGGCAACAACACAACGAACAAAAGTTTATTCTTATACAACAAAAATGCAAGTTGCCCTAAGCTACAACAAGGGTATTCTGAAACTAGAGAAAAACTTTTCGTAGCAAAAGGACGTAGAGTCAAGATGGGCTCTTCACGACCAAACGGCCAAACCTTCTTACGTTGCGCTAAACGCATGCAGTGAATATACACACGACCTGCAGTGTGCGGGTTTAATGTCACATAAAAACCATCTAAAGATAAAGCCTTTGTAATACGAGTGATAATGTTTTTCTGCTCAACTTCTGCAAAATGTTCAAGCAATCCAGTATTGTAAATAATATCAACAGGAGCATCAAACACAGAAGTAAAATCAAAAGAAAAGATGTCGCCAACAAAGTAAGATAAAGAATTACCAAACAAGGCTTTATTTTCAGCGATACATTGTGCAGACACATCGAGCAAAGCGATACGCACAGATGCACCAAACCGTTTTTTCAACTTATATGCAATATAATCAATGCCCGAACCAGCACTAAGAAGAGTAACAGAATCTTGATTCTTAAGAAGAGTAGCAACACGTTGCGCAACTTCATGATATAACACACGCTGAAAAGAATTTAAAAATAATTTATGAACAACACCTTCGACTCGCCGTTGTAAACCCAACCTTCCTTCAGTGTAAAACGCCTGCCAATCCTGCGTACTTTTCTGCTGTAAAGCCATCTAACTTACTTCCAAGAAACAAACCACTGCAAAATCCACTGAAACGTCGACCAAGGATTCATAGCCTCAGTCAAAGTACGACACCGCCCTTTATCTAAATCAAAAGTAGACGTATCAGTGATACAGCCATAATTACACCATACTGAATGATGAAAATCATTCTCTGGATCTGCATCAGCATACAACGCATCATTGCAGTAATACTCGGTCAATTTATATGGGGAATAACAACTATCTGCAACAGGGGAGCTAAGATGTACAAAACTATGCTCCATCACCCCACCACTATACGGCGCAAAGCCACCATCAGATTCAGAACACTGTACACCACACTCACCATGCGAACACACACCAGGACAGGTGTAATAACTATGACGTGAACCAACAGGCACAGGATCTCCATCAAGCACACGATCATAATCACAATAAAACTCTACAAGTTCATGTTCCTCAGGACACATATCTGTATAATGCAAAGAAGACCCATCATCAAGTTGCACTTCAACAGAACCAAAATTATGCGGATCATCACCATTATCAGTTTCAAGACAATTGACCACTTGCGCAGGATAAGTTTCGTCACCTACAGGCAGATCACCAACATCATCTGCTTCATCCTCAACAAGCGTATCACCAACATCCTCACCATCAGTTAAAGAACCATATGCGTCAAAATCATACGCAAACTCACAACGAAGAGGAGTTAAATCCACATCAGCAACACCAAACACTAAACCATCTTGTTCAACAATGGTACCAGCTTCAACAAAGGTAGGTACAAGTAACGTTGGATTAACACTAAGACCTGACGCAACGCCAATAAGACATCCATCAGAAGTAACTTGTACAATAGAAATAGTGTACCAATCAGTATACTCATTAAAGAGTTGGTTAAAGGTAGTCCCTTCAATTTTCCACATAGCACTATAATCAACATCTGCAACAAGGCCATCAAACGAACCCACAACCTCAGCAGAGACAAAGGAGAAACTCAGCAAAAGAACAAGACAAAAGATAACAACACGCATACAAAATTCACAAGAACCAGGGTTTAAAAACTTTACTTTTCTTAAATGCGAAAGCCTTTCACTTCAGTCCGGGGAGGACGTCACCCTCGCTCAAACGCATCAAAAGCGATATTGTACAAAGACTCAAGACCTTGAACGGCCATAACAGAAGAAAGACGAAACCGGTCTTTAGCAACAAGCGTGGCAAGATCTTGCCAGATACGAAAACTCTTAGCAACATGCGGATGTTCAAGCCGCCAATCAAAATGCATATCTTCAAGAGAAGTTAACGCTGCACGCATAGAAAAACGCCCAGAAGAAAAAGAGACAGGCAAAGCCAGAGCTAAACGATGTTGATGATAAAGATCCATAAGTGAAGAAGCATCAAGTGCACCCTCATGACCGCGAGAATTATAGACAACAGACCCATACTCAGCATCAAGCTCATGAGCATGCATAAGAAAGCAAAGATATTCTTCGACTGAATAGTGACGCGTGACAGCTTCACTTTCAACAACAGAAAAATCAGGATAACGCAAAAACACAGCACAGGTAGAATCATCGTTTGCCACAAGATGAGCATCATCATCAATAAAATGGGTACCACGACGAAAAAAACGGTGATCAAACGGCCGGCCGAATCGATCCCAGCGTTTCAAAGTAAGCATACGCAGAGGAAACACAGGGCCAAACGCAGCAAAAAAGTTTTCAAGGTCAGCTCCAGCTAACTTGGGATGCTCAGAAAAAGTGGGCAAAAGATCTAAAAATTGTTGACGATACCCGGACATAGATAAGAGTAAAGTACAAAAAACTAAAAAAGGTTGTTATGCAATAGCCACAAGTTCAAGGTGAAAATGAAGCGTCTTGCCAGCCAAAGGGTGGTTCAAATCTAAAAGTAGACGATCATCATGCACTTCTAAAACTTTCGCAGGGTACACTTGACCTGTTGGGGCTTGTAAAGGTAACGTATCACCAACCTTTACTGCAAAATCAGCAGGCAACTTATCGCGAGGAAACTCTTTTTTGAGCTCATCATGTACAGCACCATACGCATCAGTAGGCTCTAAAACAACATCTTTAGACTCACCGACAGCCATACCTTCAACAGCCGCATCAAAACCAGTAACAACTTGTTTTGCACCCACTTCAAAAGATAAAGGGTCCTTACCTTCAGATGTATCAAACACTTCACCAGAATCAAAAGTTCCTTTGTAGTGAACTTGCACTTTATCGCCTTTCTTTGCTACATCAGCCATACAAAAAGCAAACCAGTAAGGTATTTAAGACTTCTCCCCAACAATAATTTCTAGTGCAGGGAAAATATCTTGAAGCGCAGAAAAAAAAGAAGAGAAGTTTTCCCCAGATAAAGCCTCATAAAGAGGAAGAGATTTTTCTGAAGCATACACATTGCCATTAAAAAGAGTAACATGACCCAATCGCCAAGGTCCAAGCAAAGCAGCAACATCGCAAGCACAATCAGCAACAGCGCCAGTCGTGTGAGACCTACGAGAAAAAAGGTTAACCTGGCCAGAGACAACATCCACATAATAGCAAAAATCACGCTCAGCAAGATCTTCATACACACAAACAATAGCTCTAGCCATAGAAAAAAAGAAAGGGAAAAAATATTTAAAGATTTAGAGCAAATCAGCAAGAGAACCAGAAGCTGACTCATCTACAGAAACGACATTCTCAGAAGCAGCAGGCGCAGTATACGCAACTAACTCAGCAAACTGTTCTTCCAACCCACGACGATGCACAATACCAACTGCACGATCAAACCACGCAGTAAGCGGACTCACACGTTTATCCAGAACAGCAGTAAAATCAGACAATTGTAACGGTCGTACAACACCAGAGGTCAAACAATCAGACAAGACCGCTTCAATAGCATCGTTACACACTTCAGCAATATCCGCACCAGAATACCCTTCACATAAACCAGCTAGAATCGTTAAAGACACATCGGCAGCTAAAGGTTTATCTTTTAGCTGCAAAGCAAAGATACCTTCGCGCGCTGCAGCATCCGGTGGAGGAACAAACAGAGTTGAGCCAAACCGTCCACCACGACGTAAAGCAGAGTCGACACTCCACGGTTCATTAGTTGCTGCTAAAAACAAAATTTGATCATCTTTAGTACCTAACCCATCCATTTCAGTTAACAATTGAGAAACCATGCTGCGATCATACGAAGAAGCTGAAGTTCGCTCACCACCTAAAGATTCAAACTCATCAAAAAACACAATACACGGTTGCATACGTCGTGCAGCAGCAAACAGTTTAGCAATATTTTGTTCAGTCTCACCGACAAACTTACTTTTCACATCACTTGCTTTCACATGAAAAAAAGTCACTGACGCCTCACCCGCACACGCTTCAGCAATTAAAGACTTACCACATCCTGGCGGACCGTACATAAGCACGCCACCACCGACAGACTTACCAAACGTTTTGTATAACTCAGGATGTGCAAACGGCGCAATAATTTTTAAACGAATTTTTTCTTTCAAATCAGCAAGACCTGCAACATCAGAGAAACGTAATGTAGGTTTTTTCGGCATAATTTTTTGCAAAAACGCATCAGGTTTTTGTGCAGAAGCAGACACCGTGATACCTTTAGCAATGGCAAAAAGCGATTCAGCTTTTTCTAAAAGCACTTTTTCATGTTGAGGTGCAGCATGTGCTAAACGCACATAGATTTCAGCAGCATCTAGGTACAACTTTTTTTTCACACGAAGATCTTTTTCGGCATACGCACGCAACTCCAACTGTTGTGCATCTTCAAGCGGCGTCATCAAGCACCTCCTGTTCAAGCACAGATAATGAGGAACGTTCAGCTAAAATCTTTGCAAGCAAATCTGAAGAAGTATCGTTAGCAGCTGCTAAAGAACCACGTTCAGCAGCAATAAAATCAAGCGCAGCAGAAAACTGTGCATCACGCACAAAAGTAGCTTCAGCTCGTTCAACAAAAGGATCAGCGGCAACAGCAACAAAGGCAGACTCATCATGAGTTACAGGCGTGTAGGCAGAAACAGCAGTGTACAAGACAGGTGCAGTAACACCATACGAAGCAGCCACACGCACTGGAGCTGTAGCATACTCTCCAGTTTCTGTGTTAGTATACCCGTACCCAAAGGAGCGAGCAGCACCATAATCAGTCACAGATCCATGAACAGGACGAACATACGAACTCACTGAAGGGGTATAGTTCTCGTCAAATAAAGTAAATTCACCACATGCCATGAGGGTACAGAGAGAAAAGCATAGATAAAGCTTTCGTAAAACAACAACCTTTAAAAAGCACTTTATAAAACTTTCGTACATTGGTAACCAATAATGGCAACCTTTTTATAGCAAATCCACGTGCAAAGAACATGCAACAAAAGATTCTAGAAACAATCAAAGCACACAAAGAGATAACCACAAAACAACTAGCGCAAAAGTTAGGCACCGAAAGACATACTATAGCTAAATACTGTGAAATACTCAAATCCGAGGGCCTCATAGCCCAAAAGACCTATGGAAGAACCAAGATTTGGTCCAAAATAGAGGCACCAGCAATCACGTTATTACAAAAAGACAACAAACTCGCACAATCTTTTCAAAACCTCTTAAGCAACCTCAACGAACACATTCATATCATTGACAAAGACAAAAACATCCTCTATAGTAACAAAGAACAGGGTAAATTTAGCAAAAAACAGCTCAGTGAAGCAAAATCCTGCCATGAACTCATCAAAGGGCAGACAAACCAATGCTACAACTGCCCCGCTGAAAAAACGTTCAAAACAGGCGCAAAACACACAGGTATCAACACACATATTTCACCACAAGGCAAACAGCATGTCTTTGAAGTGCAAGCATCCCCCATCAAAAACGAACAAGGCGACACCGTCGCCGTCATGGAAGTGATTAAAGAATTATGACGCCAACCGCAAGCATAGATAGAAGCGTATACGATGACGCAAACAAAGATCAGTCAAAATACGTAGCAACACCAGGCATCACAGAAGAAGTAGTCAGAGAAATTGCTAAACAAAAAAACGAACCAGCATGGCTCCTACAAAAAAGGCTCAAGGCCCTACAACTCTTCAATCAAACAGACATACCCACGTGGGGACCAGACTTAACACCCTTAGATTTAAACGAAATTGTGTACTACATCAGACCAGACGCACAAGAAACAGATTCGTGGGAGGATTTACCCGATGAAATCAAACAAACGTTTGAAAAGTTAGGAATTCCTGAAGCAGAAAAAAAAAGTTTGTCAGGCGTTGGTTTACAGTATGACTCAGACTCAGTCTACCACAACCTCAAAGAAGAGTGGGAAAAACAGGGCGTTATCTTCATGAACATGGATGAAGCCGTACACAAACACCCAGACATGGTAAAAAAATATTTCATGACCGAATGTGTCCCAATCAACGACCATAAATTTGCCATGCTACACGCAGCAGTCTGGTCAGGTGGAACATTCATCTACATCCCACCAAATGTCAAAGTTAACATTCCGCTGCAAGCATATTTTAGAATGAACGCACAAAAGGGCGGGCAGTTCGAACACACGTTAATCATTGCAGACAAAGGATCAGAAGTGCATTACATTGAAGGATGTTCATCTCCGATATACACAAAAAATTCAATCCACGCAGGATGTGTAGAATTGTTCGTACACGAAAATGCAAAAATAAAATATTCCTCAGTTGAAAACTGGTCAAAAAACACGTACAACTTAAACACAAAAAGAGCAATAGTTGACAAAAACGGCCGTGTAGAATGGCTCAATGGGAACAATGGAAGTAAAGCAACCATGCTCTACCCCGCAACAATCTTACGAGGAGAAGGTGCACACTCCGAAAACTTGGGTATAGCCTTTGCAGGTAAAGGACAAAACCAAGATACAGGATCAAAAGTAATTCATGCAGCACCAAACACCACTTCACGAATTAGAGCAAAGAGTATTAGTAAAGATGGCGGTATAAGCACATATAGAGGTTTAGTTAAAGTAACAAAAAACGCAACCAATGTAAAAACGTCCATAGATTGTGACGCACTTTTAATTGATGAAGAGTCAGTATCAAACACCTATCCAACCATGGTCATTGAAAACGAACAAGTAGACGTAGCACATGAAGCAAAGGTAGGCAAAATTTCACAAGAAAAAATATTTTACTTAATGTCACGAGGCTTAACTGAAGAGCAAGCAACTCAACTCATCGTTGCAGGTTTCATTGAACCGGTAACTAAACAGCTACCACTTGAGTATGCAGTAGAGCTCAACAAACTCATAGAGTTAGAAATGGAGAACTCAATAGGATGAAAAAAACATACGGCTTAGGCGTGTTTACCACAAAAGACATTGACCTAGAGGCAACACCATCAAAAAAAAGTACATACACCTACATGGTACAAGGAGATGCAGACGTGCAAACAACCTACAAAGACAATACAGAAAAAATAAAAATAAAGGTTAAAACAAAAGCAACCATTTCTATGCAAACAAACTTAGAAGATGATACGCACAAACACGAAGTAACCATCATTGCAGAACCAAACAGTGAAGTAAAAGTAATAGACAGGCATAACGGTAAAGCAAAATTACACCTACACAAAACAAACATAGAAGTACAACAAGCAGCAAAACTAACACACATGCAAATGCAAGACACACCAAACACACAACAATATAATAAAAGAGAGATTAAAATACACAAAGACGCAACAGTAATACTCAATGAAATACTCCTCAACAGCGCACACACAAGATCAAGAACAAACATACACTTAGAGCAAGAAAATGCAGAAGTGATACAAAACACAGCATATGTAGCAAACAAAGATCAAGAGATCGATCTTAAAGCAGAGATCTATCATAACGCAAACAAAACAAAAAGCAAACTCAATGTGCGTGGAACAATTGACGATACAGCAAAAGTCATTTTAAGAGGAAATATTAACATAGACAAAACAAGAAAAGACTGTGTAGGCTTGCAAGATGAAAAAACACTTCTGCTAAACAAAGAAGCAAAGATTAGCGCAATCCCCTCACTAGAGATTGCAAACAATGCAGTGCAGTGTGCACACGCGTCAAGCATAAGCAGAATCAGCGAAGAAAAATTATTTTACATGATGTCACGAGGCCTAACAAAGAACCAAGCAAAAGAGCAAATGGTTTCAGGATTCACAAAACCATTATATGAAAATTGTAGCGAGAATATTAAAGAGAGAATTAACAACATAATCCAGGAGAAAATAGCATGATGCAAACCATACAAGTAGAATTTCCCATCCTACAAACAAAGGTGAAAGGCAAGGACCTCATTTACTTAGATAACGCAGCAACGACACAAAAGCCAAAACAAGTTATCAAAAAAATAACTGAGTACTATGAACAAACAAACAGTAACGTACACAGAGGGATTCATACATTAAGTGAAAAAGCAACAGTAGAGTACGAAAAGGCAAGAGCAAAAGTAGCAAAATTCATCAACGCACACCCCAAAGAAGTGGTATTTACAAAAGGAACAACAGAAAGTATCAACTTGCTAGCAAGCACCATTGAACTTAGCGAAGACGACGAAGTTCTAGTCTCAGCAATGGAACACCACGCAAATTTAGTTCCTTGGCAAAATACCAAAGCAAGAGTAAAGATAATTCCACTCAAAGAAGATGGTACACTCAATGAGCAAGCATTCCAAGAGCTTGTATCAGAAAAGACCAAGGTAGTCAGCATTGTACACATCTCAAACGTCTTAGGCACAATCAACGATATCAAAAAAATAATTCAGCAAGCAAAAAAGGTGGGCGCAATCTCAATCATTGACGGCGCGCAAGCAGCAGGACATATCTCAATAGATGTAAAAGAACTAGATTGCGATGCATACGCATTTTCAGCACACAAAATGTACGGGCCAACAGGCACAGGCATACTCTTTGCAAAAGAGCAACTACTCAACACATTAAAACCATACCAATTCGGTGGCGAGATGATTGACGAGGTAACTTACCACAGTGCAACATACAACGACATTCCATGGAAATTTGAGGCAGGCACACCAAACATTGCAGGAGCAATCGGTTTAGGTGCAGCAATTGATTTTATCAACGAACAAGGTGTAGAAAACATGCAAAAAGCTGAAGAAGAAATCACAAGGTATGCATACGAGAAGCTCAAAGAGATAGAAGGATTAACCATTCTAGGACCAAAAAATAGAGGAGCACTAATAGCATTTACGCTACAAGGGTGCCACCCACACGATATAGCAGCCCTACTAGATGAACAAGGCATAGCAGTCCGTGCAGGTCACCACTGTGCAATGCCACTAGCAAAATTACTTAAAATTGATGCGTCAACAAGGATGAGTTTTGCCTGTTACACAAAAAAAGAAGAAATAGATAAAGCAGTAACTGAAATTAAAAAAGTCAAGGAAGTACTCAAATGAACTCGATTGCAGAAATTTGGAACACAGAACTCAACAGAGAAGATATTGCAAACATAAACAGAGATGAGATTAGTACAACAAGCGTTGAACAAGAAGTGTATAAAGAAAATATCTTGGACCATTATAGAAATCCACAAAACAAAAAAACCTTAGAAGAAGCAAATACAAAACATACAAGCAACAACCCCCTTTGCGGAGACACAGTAACCATATTTTTAGAAATTAAAAACAACAAAGTGCAAAAAGCAACGTTTCAAGGGTCAGGCTGTGCAATCAGTCAAGCTGCAGCAAGCATGTTAACAGAAAAAATAAAACAAAAAAATATACAAGAGATTAAAGAGATAACAAAGCAAGACATTATAAACATGCTCGGCATCCACATTGGACCAGTAAGACTAAAATGTGCAACACTCGCAATAAAAACAACATTAGGAGCAATAGAAAATTATGACACTCAAAATTAAAGATCTAAAAGTGGAAATAGAAGATAAAGAAATCTTACACGGCATTTCTTGTGAGATAAAAAAAGGCGAAGTAGTTGCTTTAATGGGCCCAAACGGGTCTGGAAAAAGCACTCTTGCCCAAGCAATCATGGGCAACCCTAAATACACCATAACACAAGGATCAATCACGGTAAACCAAAAAGATATTACGCACGCAAAAGTTGACCAGCGAGCAAAAGCAGGAGTATTTCTTTCATTCCAGTACCCTGAAGAGATTGAAGGGGTCACCGTGATGAACTTTTTACGTACAGCCTACATCGCACGTCACGGAAAAATTTCAGTAATTGACTTTTACAATCTGCTTAAAGAAAAGATGCAACAACTAAAAATTGGAGACATTTTCGCAAAGAGATATGTCAATGTAGGCTTCTCCGGTGGAGAAAAAAAGAAGTTAGAGATATTACAACTCGCAATCCTCCACCCAGAATTTGCCATTTTAGACGAGACAGATTCAGGAACAGATGTAGATGCATTAAAAACAATCGCACAAGGAATAAACAAGATAAAAGAAAATATGGGAATTTTAATTATAACTCATTACACAAACATTCTCAAATACGTGCAAGCAGATAGAGTGATTGTCATGCAAGACGGAATAATTACAAAAGAAGCAACACCAGAACTTGCACAAGAAATTCAAGAGATGGGCTTTGACGCAGTTAAAAAAGTAAACAACGACGATGAGATTACCAACATTCTCAAAACAGTTGAAGATCCAGAGTTGCACATTGATGTAGTAAGTTTAGGATTAATTTACAATATAGAAAAAAAAGAAAAGGACATAAAAATAACCATGACATTTACCTCACCAATGTGTCCTTTCGGCCCACAACTTGTTGAAGAAGTAAAAGATAAGATTCAAAAACAGATTAAAGGATCTACTGTAGAAGTAGAACTCACCTTCGACCCACCATGGACACCAACTGAAGAGATAAAAACCTTATTAGGAGTAGCATAATGACAGAAGAAAAAAAAGACCCCTTTGAAGAAGCACTAAAAATCCTTGAAGAATACGACGAAGGTTTTGATGCAAGATCCGGAGATTTTGAGCACTGATGTTTCTCTTTTTTATAGCCCCAGGATTCGAGAAGAAACAAAAGTACGGCATAGACACATCAGTAGGCTACGTAGTTGCCGGCCAAGAAGGATCTTTATACCAAGGAACAAGTTTCACACAAGAAAAAACCCCGCTGACCTACGGTGGAGCAAAACAAAGCAGAGGTATGCCCAACGCAGCAACAGGACAAAGCATGTGTCCAACCAACGGCAACTGTAAAGTCTGTTCAAGACTCTGCATGGAATGGAAAGCATAACATTCTTAAAGAGAAAACACAATCCAAAACCATGGAAAAAACCTTCATCAAAAAACCAGATGTAGCTAAAATAAAAAAAGCAGGCTACACAGTGTGTGACATGCACAGCCATTCAACGTACAGCGACGGATTAAACACAGCAGAAGAGATGGCAAAACGTGCACAAAAACTTGGCATAGGATTGTGCTTAACAGATCATAACGCAATTAAAGGCTCAGAAAAACTACAAAAAATTAAAAATCTATTCACAATTCCCTCAATAGAAATCAACACCTACGAAGGACCCCACGTATTATGTTACTTTTATTCGTTCAGTGAACTACGAGAATTTTACGCAAAGAGGATAAAACCTTTTGTCAAAGATAATCCCAACATCAGACTCAAAAAAACATTTGAGCAAACAATCAACGACGCAAGAGACTACAACTGCGTATATTCAGTCGCGCATCCTTGCGGACCAGTCTGGACAAACTTAAAAACATACATGAAAACAAAAAAGAATTCTTTCTACAAAAAGATGCCTGTTTTTGAAACACTCAACGGGACACAACTCCGTGGATCAAACATTGCTGCAGGAAAACTAGCAAGAAAATTAGGTAAAGGCGGAACTGGCGGAAGTGATGCACACATGCAAAACCAAATAGGAAAAGTAATCACAGGCGCAGACGCTTGGGACAGAGAAGGATTCCTAAACAAGATTAGAAAAAAACACAACTTTGTGATGGGCACAGAAGACTCAATTTTACAACGAATCATGGTACACACGTATTTAATGAAAAACCATATTAAGTACATGGCCATGTATTTGAAGTAATGTTCACAAGAATTGTACAAACAATAACAGCTTCTGGCGCACAAAACATGGCAACCGATGAAGCGTTAGTAATCTGTAAAACAGAACCAACGTTAAGACTCTACAACTGGCAAGTACCAACCATTTCTCTGGGCAGACTACAAAAAATAACAGACGTAAACAAAATTGCACCAATCATAAGACGTCCAACAGGCGGCAGAGCAATTTATCATGATAGTACAAAAGAAATAACGTACGCAATGGTGCAACCCAGCACAAACATTCAAGAAACATATAAAAAAAATTGCCAGTTTATAATCAACATTCTAGAAAAACTTGACATTAAAGCTCAACTAAGCAGAAACGGAGATATTCTAGTAAACAAAAAAAAGATTTCAGGCAACGCGCAGATGCAAAAAGAAGGGTGGAGCATGCAACACGGAACATTACTAATAGAAAAACAACAAAATGCAGAAGCACTAAAAATAACTAAAGAACAATTAGACAAACACGCAACAGCAATTAACGAGTATACAACTATAAGCAAGCAAGAGGTTGAAAAAATGTTTGGCAAAGCAAACAAAGAGCTAACAGAAAAAGAGAAAAAAACAACACAAAATTTACTCAAAAAATACAATTCGCAAGAATGGAACAACCAAGGAAACATCAAAAAAGGCGCGTGTTACCTGCAATAAGCAAATCGTTGTAACAATGCACGAGTAGAATCAAGCAGATCTAAAGAAAAAGCCTCATCTAAGGTAAACCAACCAAAATTAGAGATTTCTTCGTTAGGCACAACATCCATAGATGCAACCCGTGCAAAATAATCCCAGAAATGAAAAACCACATCCTGTTTATAAAAATCAGCAGAAGCAGACTTAATCTTACGCCCAGCAAAACATACATCAAAAATTTCTAAAGACAACTCTTCACGAATTTCACGACGAAGCGCTTGTTCAGGCGTCTTCCCATCTTCAATTTTTCCTCCAGGAACAACCCACTTTTGCCATTTAGGAGACTGCATCAAAAAGACTTTATCTTCAAAATACAAAACAGGGCCAACACAAGGTTTAATCATGATAACCCCACATCAGAAGAAGAATTTAAAAGTAACGAAAAGCTCAAATAGATGCAAATAGAAGAAAAAACATGATAAATCTAGACAAAGCTCTTGCAAAAAGCAAATTAACTGAAAAAGACGCAGAAGAGATAGGACATAAAATAAAGCACGAAATCAGAAAAAGATTTTCTAACCAGAAAGCAGCCCCACATCAGACAAATATTTCTTAAAGGCTTCAGCAAATGAAGCAGCAACAGCACCATCAACAACCCGGTGATCAAAAGATAAAGAAAACGGTAACAACCACCGTACAACAACACGACTGTCATAAAAAACAGGCGCTTGATAGAGCCGACCTATTCCCAAGATACCCGTTTGGCCAGAAACCAAGATGGGCGTAAAATGCCGCCCACCAATACCACCAACGTTAGTAATAGTAAACGTCCCACCCTGCATATCCATGGCATCAAGGCTACGATCCCGCGCCTTCTGCGCTAAAGCAGCAGCCTCAACAGCTAAAGCTTTGATAGATTTTTTATCAGCACCTTTAACAACAGGAACAAGCAACCCATGCTCAGTTTGTACAGCAAGACCAACGTTATAATATTTTTTATAAATAATTTCAGCATCAGCCAAAGTAGCATTCAAAGCTAAAAACCCAGGTAAAGCTTTACAGACTGCAGCAATAATAAAAGGTAAGTAAGTAAGATGTACACCGTCAGCAGCAAGCTTTTCTTTTTCTTTAGCGCGTAGGGCAACTAAATCAGTAACATCACACACATCCATATGCGTAACATGCGGTACGTGCCAACTTTTCTGCATGTGCACAGCGGTAGCCTTTCGTACAGAGGTTAAAGGAACACGCTCAACATAACCATACAGATCATATTTACGTTGCACAGTAACCTTTGCAACAACTTCCTCCTTACCAGCTGCAGCACGCACATCACCTTCAGTGATAACGCCACCCACACCAGTACCGGTAAGAGTTTTTAGACCTACACCAAGCTCTAAAGCAAGCTGCCGTGCACGAGGACTCAGACGAACCTGTTTTGAATTCGTTGAGGCTACAAATTCTTCAGAGACAGGTTCATCTGCAACCGCCTCTTCAAGCTCACCGACAACACCAGTTCCAGATCCGTGTTCAGGCACTTCCTGCAAAGACTCTTCTTTTTTTTCTGGCAAAGAATCCTCACCAGAAAACTCAACTAACACATCACCAACGTTGACAACAGAACCAACATCCCCATGACAAGCAACAATCCTGCCAGCATACGGACTTGGAATTTCTACAACTGCTTTATCCGTTTCAATGGATACTAACACTTGATCTACAGCAACAATATCACCAGGCTTTACATACCATTTGACAATTTCACCTTCAGTTATGCCCTCACCGACATCAGGAAAGCTAAACTTCACACAGCATCACCACCAAGTACATGCGAGATAAACAATTCCCCGGCTTTATAAGAACTTCGCACCAAAGGACCACTAGCAACAGACAAAAACCCTACTGAACGCGCATAATCTGCATACGCAGTAAATGCTTCAGGAGATACAAAAGAATCAACAGGCAAATGTTTTGCTGAAGGTTGCAAATATTGACCTAAAGTAACAAAAGAAACTTCAATAGAACGAAGATCTTGTAACGTTTGATAAACTTCATTAGACGTTTCTCCAAGACCAAGCATAAGCGAAGATTTCGTGTAAAACCCTCGCGAAGAAAAATAACGTAAAACATCAAGAGATCGCGCATAAGACGCCCGCCGGTCACGCACAACAGATTGTAGTCGTGCAACAGTTTCAACGTTATGCGCAACAACATCAACCCCACTAGATGCAATAACAGCTAAAGCATCCTCATTACCAGCAAAATCACCAATTAAAACTTCAACAAGAAGAGCAGGATACGCTTTTTTCAAAGCACGCACACAAGAAGCAACGTGCGCAGCCCCACCATCTAGTAAATCATCACGGTCAACCATAGTTAACACAACATAAGATAGTTGTAAAGCAGCAACTGACGCAACTAAACGTACAGGCTCTGATGAATCAACAGTGGTACCCACAGAGGAAGTTTTAACAGCACAAAACCGACAACCGCGCGTACAGGTATCACCTAAAATCATAAACGTGGCAGTACCACCACTCCAACAATCAGAAAGATTAGGGCAACGTGCCTCCTGGCACACAGTCACCATAGACGCTTGAGCTAGTTGTGTACGTACAGCAGTATACCGCGCCCGTGGTGGACGAATCGTCAACCAAGCAGGCTTCCCATCACCTCGCATAGGCAGACATCAGATTCAAAGCTTAAATAGCTTTCGAGCAAAAAACAAGCATTTAAAAAGACACCAATCCTGCTTTTGTGCAGAATTAAGAAAAAACATTCTTAATTAAAGAAAGAAAAGGAAAGAAAAAAGTAAAGATTTTAATTCTCAAAGGTATAGATCACAGTCAACAATGACAAAATAGGGGAGGTAAAAGAATATGAAAGGAAATGTTAAATTTTTCAACACAGATAAAGGATTCGGCTTTATTGCAGGCGAAGACGGTAAAGAATATTTCGTACACCAAACAGGCCTAAATGAAGGCGTAAGTTTAAACGAAAATGATGCAGTTACATTTGATGTAGAACAAGGCGACCGTGGACCTAAAGCGGTTAACGTAAGTAAAGCAACAGATGAAGAACCAGCTGAAGAAAGTAGTGAAGAACCAGCTGAAGAAAGTAGTGAAGAACCTAGTGAAGAAGAATAAATCTGTAGATCAAAACTAGAATCACAAAAAATATTTTTTTTATTTAATTTTTGCCCAATCCTTTAATTTCTCAAAAGAAACCGCACCGCATAACGATTTACCTGATTCCTCATTAAAAAAGAACGGCACACCGCCACAAGAGCCGTCATCAAGTTTTTGCATACGAGCAGCGTTAGCAGCATTATGCCACACTTCAAGCTTTTCAACAAGCACATCAAGCTCTTCTTCAAGACGAGCAACTAAAGGATCCATGTCATGACAATGCGTGCATTCAGCACCAGTAAACATCAAAAGCGCCATAAAGAGATTCTACAAAAAGAGATATATAAATCTTTAGAAACCAACAGACTTGCCACAACCACAAGATTGTGTAGCATTCGGGTTTGAAAACTTAAAACCAGACTGTTGTAAAGAAGAGACATAATCTAACTCTAAACCCTTCAAATAGGCAATAGAGTCTTTATCCACAAACAGCTTAACACCATCTTGCTCTAAGACCTCATCAAAAGCATCAGCTTGTTCTTTAAAGTCAAGCACATAGCTAAAGCCTGAACAACCACCAGGAGCAACTGAGACGGCAAGACCCCATCCTTCTTTACCTTCGCTAGCTAAAGCTTGTTTAACAAAAGTAACAGCATTTACAGTAAGTTGTAAAAGAGGACCATCAGCTTGAGCAGTCAAAAATGAATTGATAGCAGCAACAAGCTCAGTAACTTCCTCTGGCGTCTTACCATGACTAAGCATACCTTGTTCAAGAGTTTCATGCACTGAAGCATGACAACCCACACATTGCAAGCCATAAGACTGTAAAAGATCAATAACTTGCGGATGTTGCGCAACCAAATCTCCAATAACAATATCTGCAGTAACGGACATAGATCAAGATAAGCGTCAAAGCATATAAACTTTACTAAAGAGCAGCAGAAAGAGATGTAGGCTCATCAGCTTCAAGATCAGATAACCGCTTAGCACGATCATTTTGCAAAGCAACCATCTTCTCAAGACAGGACTTCTTTTTAGGACCTAAAGCACGACGTGCTAGAAGGTTGATAGTAAATTCATAGCTGCAAGTAGGGTTCCCCATAAAAAGATCGACAACACCCACAACAAGCTCATCAAAAGAAGCGTAAAGAGTAGCAGGGGTAACACCACGCTCTACAAGCCCATACATATGATCCTCACTGTGAGAACGAACAACATCATACTTTTCAACCATAAAAATGCGAGAAAAAAGGCGATTAAAAAGGTTACGATTACTAAACTTTTGCGTTTTTGATTTTTCACAAAATGCTAAGTCTTTAATATTTT
>CAYFPK010000002.1:50092-69849 GCA_964344975.1 Candidatus Woesearchaeota archaeon | reverse complement strand
GAAACCAGGAAAATTCTTAATCAGGTGGTGTTGGTCAAAAACGCAAAAGTTTAGCAATCCATATCTTTAAATACACAGACAAAAAGCCGCAAACCAATGACATTACCTGTACTCAATGCAAAGGGCGAACCCATGGTAACTTGCGACAAATGCACCGGCATTTGTTGTAGATACATCGCAGTCCCGCTAGACGATCCTGATAATGAAAGGGACGTCTCCGACATTCGCTGGTTTTTACTACATGAAAACGTTGCCGTGTACATTGACGACGACGATGACTGGTTCATTGAGTTTAAAACAAAGTGTAAACAACTCAAAGAAAATAATATGTGCGGTATTTATGAAGACCGGCCAACCATGTGCCGTGAACACAAATTGGACGAATGTGAAATGAACGGCGAAGGTGACCCGTGGGTACACTATTTTGACACGCCGGAAAAATTCTTAGCATACATGGATAAACATTACACCAAAAAGTCCGAAACCGTCTACGAAAAAATTGATGATGACGACTAGATCAGCACAATCTTTTTAAGCGAAACTGCAAAAATTTTCTCCGATGCAATTTGAGCAAGGATTAAGTTTTGACGATGTATTATTACGGCCAAGATTTTCACCCGTTTCATCAAGAAGCGAAGTTAATTTACAAACCAATCTGACAAAAGAAATCAAACTCAACATTCCTGTTATTTCAGCAAACATGGATGCGGTTACAGAATCTGAGATGGCTATTGCTATGGCAAGACAAGGTGGGCTAGGGATAATCCATCGCTTTTTAACTATTACTCAGCAAGCGCAAGAAATTATTAAAGTTAAACGCGCAGAAAGTTTACTTATTGAACATCCGTACAGTGTTAAGCCAACACAAACAGTTCATGAAATAAAACAACTAAGAAAAGAGTTAGGTGTATCTGGATTTTTAGTCACCAACGACAACCAAGAATTGTTAGGGCTAGTTAGTGCACGAGATATGAGGTTTATAGAAAATGGCACTACCGTGCAAGACATTATGACAAAACGCCAAGACTTAATTGTTGCACAACCCACGGTAACCAAAGCGCAAGCAAAACAACTCTTACAAAAAAACAAGATTGAAAAGTTGCCAATAGTCAATGAGTTTAACAAGATCAAAGGGATGATTACCTCCACAGACATGCGAAAAGAACACTTGTATCCAAATGCAAGCAAAGATAGCAAAGGTAGATTGTTGGTTGGCGCAGCGGTTGGCGTAAAGGCTGATGTGGCAGAGAGAACAGAGGCACTGCTAGCTGCAGGTGCAGACATAATAGTTATTGATATTGCGCACGGTCACTCCAAAGCAGAAGTAGAAACCATAAGAAATCTCAAAGGGTCCTTTGATGTCCAACTCATGGCGGGTAACGTCGCAACAGCACAAGGCGCAAAGGATTTAATTGCAGCCGGCGCCGATTGTATCAAGACAGGTGTTGGACCTGGCAGCGTATGCTCAACAAGAATCGTCACCGGTTGCGGCGTACCACAACTCTCTGCAGTGTTAGAAACAGCAGAAGTAGGCAAACAGTACAATATTCCCATTATTGCAGACGGTGGAATAAAAAACTCTGGCGATATTACTAAAGCAATTGCAGCAGGTGCATCTGCAGTAATGTTGGGCAACCTTTTAGGCGGGACTGATGAAGCACCAGGCGATGTGAGAATCAAAAACGGACGAAGATACAAAGTCTACAGAGGCATGGCTTCTTTAGCAGCCAACATGTCAAAAAAGTTACATGACAAAGAAGAACCAAACATCAACGAGTATGTGGCTGAAGGCGTCAAAGGTGAAGTGCCGTACAGAGGTTCAGCAAAAGAAGTGTTGCAACAACTCATGGGTGGGTTAAGGTCTGGTATGAGCTATTGCGGGGTAACTAATGTCAACGATTTAAAAAATTATAAGGGCTTCATAAAAATTACCGCATCAGGCATGCGTGAAAGTAAACCGCACGATGTGCAATTGAGTTAACGTTTTTTCTTAACGGGCTTTTTTTTAGTGTCTTTCATCTTAACAAGGTTCCGAAAACCATCTGCAACAACATCTTCAAGTTGTCCACCACTAAAGCCATTAATACGTGGAATGCCTCCCGGGGATTGTACGTTAATTTCAGTAAGTTTATTTCCAATGACATCAACACCAACAAAATCAAGGCCATCATCCAGAAGCTTTGGCGCAATGTGTGCAATAAGTTCCCCATCTTGTTCTGTGATTTCTGCAGGAGCAGCTTGACCACCTGCATGGATGTTCGCAAGATGACTCCCTTCTGCAGGAACACGAGCATAAGCACCAATGGGTGCCCCATTCAAAACAAGAATCCGTTTATCCCCTTGCGCTTGCACATCATCTAGATATTCTTGCACCATCACAACGCGCTGCTCACCATCAGTCAAAGCCTCAAGGCGAGAACGTAGAAGTTGTAAAGTTCCACTATCTTTAAGTTGTTGCTGCGTGACACGAATTACGCTTTCACCACCGTAGCCACTAGTTGGTTTAACAATGGCTTGCGGCCCAACATCGCGAAGAATTTTAACAAGGTGTCCAACTTCTTTTGAGAGAAAGGTGCGCGGCGTAACTTCCGGAAAACCAAGGATATAAGATTTATCTGCGCCAAGAAAAATGCCCACAGGGTCGTTGACAAGGGCAACCTCACCACGAAGCAAAGAGAGGTATTGCAAAATTCTACTGCGTTCAGTTTCACGAGCGAAGTAGACCATTTGTCTCACAGAAGGAAGGCCCCCTACCTCAGCAACACTAGGAGGGTTTAACCGGTAGACAAGTACATCAAGGTCTGAAAGTGGATTAGGGCTACTAATTTCATGCCTGTTTTTTCGTTTTAAACCCCTTTCTTTGATACGCTGGGTATCCTCAAGAGCAGAATGCATGTGGTGGGCAAGCTCATCAACATCATCAGGAACACCTATTTTTGGCCTTCGTAGAATTCCCTTAAGCACACCGCCCTGAAAAAAAATGTCTTGTGGGTAAAGAATGGAAACCGTATCACCGGCACGAAAGGAGCCCATAAGTAGGTGTAAAGAGGTATTTGTTGCAGGTGATTTATACTCGCCAGGTGAAATAAGGTATGCTATTTTCATACGTCTTCTTTTGGAACAAAAAGTATCTTTAAATAAGTTGTGCGAGTCACAAACCGATGAACCCCATTCGATTAGGTTACATGTATTCTGATAATGTGCATCGCTCACCCTTAAATCCTCAGGTGACCACAGGGTGGTGCGGGTATAAAGACGATGGACAACGTGAAGAAAACGCGCAATTTGCAGCCCATCTGATCAATGAGGACATCTTTGAACCATATAACTTCACATGGGAAGATGTCAGCGACGATGGTACTCTCAAACATCTACGAAGTTTACGTACCGGCGAAGATGTAGAAGGTGCGAAATTAGACGAAGCAGTAGACATTATTTTTTTCAGGGGTTTTGGTAGTTCTCAAGATTTACAAGAACACAGAGCAGAGATGGAAAAAAAATTAAAGCGAATTGAACAAACAAGGATCCCTACTGTTGGCAACGTTGGTACAATCTTAAGAGCAGGGTTTGGTAAACAATATCTGTTAGATCTTTATGAAGAAGGGTTTCCTGTCCCCGCTTGCACCCGTGCAAGTTCATGTGAAGATGTAGAAGCTTTTGCTCGTGAACACGGACAAGTTGTAGTAAAATCTTTGGACGGGTATGGCGGAAACGATGTACATTTATATGAAGGGAAAAATGACCAAGGCCTTGAAAATTTACTTACGCAGAAAAGAGATTTTTTCGTACAAAGGTTTGTTCCAGAAATCAGAAGAGGTGAAAGGTCTTTATACATCTTTGACGGGCAAGTCAAATACACGGTAATGAAAGTGCCAAAAAATGGCATTTTTGCAAACGCCGCAAAAGGCAGCAAAGTTACACTCATAGAACCAACAAAGCAAGAAATATCTATCGCGACCGAAGTCGCACAAGCATTAAAGATTTCACCAGTATTAATGCGCGTGGACGTTATAGGTGCAAGAGACAAGCCTCAATTGTTAGAACTCACTCTAAAATCTGTCGGCATGAATATTAAAAATCCAACAGATGGTTCTTATGCTGACGGCTGGGTTGCGCACGAAGAAAGTGCACTTTCTGGTACAGTGGTTCGTAGGTGGTTAAGTGATCTTCTCTACAAAGTATGGTTGGATGGTGCATAAACCAAAGAAGTCACGAATCCATAGCTTTCAAATAATCTTTGACGCGAGAAACAATAGATTGCAAATAATACTTTTCAATACGTTCTTCAAAGATATGCAACAACTTTTCTTCTTCAGTGATACGGTACTCGTTAGCTATTTTTTCAACTAAAAACAAATCTCGCAACCGTTTTAACTGTCGACGTACATTTGATGCAGCAACACCATACTGCGGCAAATTATGTTTTTGCCGATGCTCAATGACAGCTGCAACAACATCTTCAGAATTCATTGGCGCCTCTGACGCATGCAGAACAGAAAACACATCAACAACCACGTCACGCGAATCGCCAGGTTGTAACAGACCCAAGGACAAACAAATCTTTTTAGACATTTCGCGCGAATCCAAATTTTGCGGCGCGGCATACCGGCGTAGGGTAATTTCGGCCAAAGGCGTATCACGAGAAACTAATTGTTTAGGCATAAACTCTTTCTTTCAAGTGTTGTTTAAAAGGTTTGCGTTCAGAAATGAAAAGAGTTTACCAATGTGTCAACTGCTACATCAAGTGCAGATAATATGGTTTGGCGTTTGGCCGGATCTTCATACGAATCTATGTTTACCTCTACTTGTAAACTATGCAGACCTTCATCCGGTTGACCAAACCGTCGACTCACGTATCCACCGCCTGCATACGGCTCATCTACCCACACGTTAAGATCTCCTGCCAAGTCACGTAACACCGAAACAAAACAGGCAATGTACTCACGTCCGGCAAGCTGCCCTGACAAGGTTCCAATAGAGATATCTGGTCGGGGTTCTCCTGCATCTGGCGCATGAACTGGTCCTACACCTTCCATCGTATGCCCTGCAAGAACAAACGCCTTGCCATATAATCCCTTTTGCATATCCACAAGCCGCTCAAGTTTCGCTTGATAGACATCCCAATATTTAGTTAGCAACGCTTCTCGTTCTTCTAGGGTATGTGGCCTGTCTAAAAATGGATTTGCATGAAAACCTACACTTGAAAGAACAGCATCGCTGTCCCGATCACGATTATAATCAATCAACTCTCTGTGTGGCGTGCCGCTTAACACAGGCCCGTGTCGTACAAAACGAGAAAAGATATCTTGTGCATGCACATCATACCCTTGCTCATTAAAACCCCCGTTTACTCGAGAACGTAAAGATGGGGGGATAAACTTCCCCGCATGCGGTATTGCAACAACAATTCTTTTTCCACCAAAAAGAGCATGGTATGCCATAAGCGCTGCAAAAAATTCCTCTCTATAAAGTTTGCGATTCACGCAGTGCAAAAAGTTTAGACAAATTAATTTCAAAACAGCTAACAGCAACAAGCAAACCAAAATTATCTAGAACGTGCGGGTGTAATTCCCCCACAAATCCAATAGCAACATCATTAACTGCAACCGAACCACTTCTACCCTCAATAAGGTAAGGTAAGGTAACTGCAGAAACAGAAAAAGTGATTCCTAAAAGAGAAAACAACAAATCAAGTACACTTTTTATCTGTGTATAATTTGATTTAGGGTCTGCAAGACACACGCAAAGATGCACATCATCTCGCGCACCAGTTTCAGCGTCAGCATCAGGGACAATGACAAAACCATTTTCAAAAACAAATTGCGGGTACTTATGTTGCCGATTAATATGCAACGATCGTAACATTTCGGGTAAAATGCGTACACGACACATGTTGGTACCTGCATCAGCACTCCCTTCTAGCTTAACATGTTCTTGTGGCTCAAGTAACATCCGTGAAAACTGGTACTCACTTGAACAAAGCAGGTAGGTATATAATTCTAAGCAACGTAAACCAACTAATGTTTGACTAACTTGCTCACAAAATAAAGAAAAAGGTAAATGTGCACCCACTGATGCAATGTTAGGAAAACTAGGAACAATATTGTTATACCCGTAGGCACGAGCAACATCATCAGCAATATCACTTGCATGCCACACATCTGAGCGAAAACAAGGAATTTCAACAGTGATAGTATCATTGTCAACAGAGGTAACACCATACATCATGTTAGCTAAAAGTTTTTTTGCTTGTGCAGCATCAATGTCAATACCGATAAGTTTGTTAATGTAAGCAAGTGAAACGGTGTCCGTGACATTGGACAAATCTAAACTATATTTTTCACCATTGCTATAGGTAACAGTAACTGCTTCAGCAACACCGCCCATGTCAACTAAAGTGGTAACCAAAACTTTGAGCATAGAGTCAAGGAGATGTTGGTTAAATCCAGTACACTCAACAAACAAATCGTTATGTTGCGCATCAACTTTACCGGTAGCAACAGAATTAATGATTGGGGGCATACTCAACACAGCCCCGGTAGCATCGCGAAACACAGGGTATACATTATGGCCAGCTAAAAGATGTGCATACGTACGCCCAGTGGGATGTTCAGCTAAAATGGTTGCACCATCCATCTCTGTATCTGCTTGTAGCGGATGAAACTGTATGTTTTCAGGTGCCTCAGCAGTATAGGTAACTGGAAACGAAATGGCATCAACAGGGTAAATGCCAATAGCACATTTTTTTCGGTCACGTCCAAACGAATCATGAATCTTTTCTTGAATAGCGATAATTGCATCAAGCACATCAGGCGTAACCTGCATCCCACGAACAATCGCAGCAACTGTACGCGGTCGCACGTCTGCAACAGAATCTTTGACAACAATTTTCTCTTTTGCAGCTCCAATGTCGTAACGGGGAACTGCTTGTTCCATACCAAGATAATACTTTATAGCACGCGCAATGCCCACAGCAGAAATCATGTCAGCTTTTTCAGACGTAATTTCAATTTTTAATTCAGGACTAACTGCTTTAACATCCATACCTAGGTTTACAAGAGCATCAGTTATCTCATCAACAGAAAGTTGTTTACCAATATGTTGTTGCAACACCGATGCTTTAACATAGACATATACCATTACTCGCGTACAATCTCCCTTTGCATCAAAGGCCGTTGTGTCAACCACCCAAAATCACACGACGCACCGGTAAGCTCACGCATGGAATGTTTTTTGGCAAGCAATGCGGCAACACGCGACGCACCCATCCCCCAGGCGATGATAGTTTTAGTAATACCTAGAGGTTGCAGAGTTTCTGCACGAAAAATTCCGGAGTTAATTAACGCATACCACTTTTTCATAACTGGATCATAATAATGCGCTTCCATACTCGGTTCGGTGTAGGGGTTAAACGTGGGTTTAAAACGAATCTTATGTATACCTAACTTGGCATAAAACTCTTTGACAAAACCCATAAGGTCAGCAAGACTTAAATTATCACCAATGATAAAACCCTCAGCTTGAAAAAAATCATTGAGGTGTGTCGCATCAACTGCTTCGTTGCGAAAATTATTCGCACAATAAAAATATTTACCGTTTGCAAGATCGCCCTTGGCAGCTAAGCAAGCTAACGTGCGAAACGACGTTGCAGTAGAATGCGTACGCAACAATCGCTTAGAAGCAACTTCCTCTGACCAACTACCTGGTGTGGTATGTGAACGAACAAGACCTTCTTCATGCATCTTTTTGTAAGCAGCAACTAAGTTAGCAGGTAAACTTTTGACAGATCCTTCCAAGTAAAATGTATCTTGGTCATCCCGTGCAGGGTGATCTTGTGGAATCCACATAACATCCATGTTCCAAAACGCAGACTCAACCATAGGTCCTGCCATTTCACAAAAACCCATTTCAACAAAAATATCACGCAAAATATTGTTAGCAACTTTCATAGGGTGCCGCCGTCCAACAGCATGCGTAGGCACAGCAAGATCAACTTGATAATGACGAAACTCTTTATGCTGCCAACTACCATCTTTGAGCATATCTGGCGTTAAGACATCAACAAGCTCAAGATCCTTGTAAGTGGTTTGTAATGCAGACAATACTTCTTTTCCTTGTGCAGTTACAGTCGCCGTGATTGATTTTTTATTAAAGAGTTTAACTAAACCTCGTTTAACAAGAACTGGTAAATCATTTTTTTGCACATCACCTAAACGAGAAACCAACACTTCTTGCGAGTATCTTTCTAAAGGGTGTACATAACTGCCCAGAAACCCTGCAGCTTTTTCGGTGGCAACAAAAGTTAAGGTTGCACTTTTTTGTATCTCAACTAAACCGTTACGTTTCAAAAATCCTAGAGCTGACGAAAATTCCACGCCGGTTAGCCCAACATCTTTTTGACTGACAGGCCCAGTAACAAGTTTTTTTAAAAAAACAACTTCAGGCAAATCAGCACCGGCATAACGTTTACCGAGTGTATCAAGGCAAGCATACTGCTCCTGCGTTTGAGAAATGGTAACAAGTTGCATTTCAGCGAGCAAATGTAACGCACCACTCACTTCTTCAGAACGTAAAGAACTTGACGAAGCAATACCGTCTACAGTGTGTTTTTCTACGTGAGGTAAAACTCGACGAGCCAACGGGTGCAAAGAGTACACAGCTTTCTTAAGATCCATATCTCAAGACAGCTCAAGGACAGTTTAAATAGATTGTGATCGTTTGGCTAAAGAATGTCTTTACAATTACAGTGCATCCCACTGCTGCTTAAAAAGTTGTCCCATCGCTGAAGCAAAAAACGGCGTTTGTACCCAAACACCCGCATCATTACTTTCGGTAACATCATCATCAGAACTAATCATAAATACAACGTGAGTATCATCTACAACAACAAATCGTGAAGACAACTCTGAAGATTTTACAGTAGCATACTTAGCAAGATCTTGCGCACACACCTTTGCTTGCTCAGAAGCCAAAGGAGCAACTATATGTACAGTGACACCGTTTTGCTTCATACGACGAAACGAAGTCGCTAAAGTTTTAGCTTTACGTACAAGGTCAGTATCTGTGGTAGAAATGTACACATGTGAAGTTGCAGAAGAAAGCAGCGACTGCATTTGATCATAGGAACTTGACCGTGATTTTAAAAACCCGGCAACTTTATGCGGATCAATCTGCTCAATACCTTGGTGATAGAGGTTACCAAGCTCAGTATACACTTCTTCACCTTCAAGACGCTCTAAAGAGGTAACTTCTTGTTGCGCCTTTTCAGAAATATCGCGTTTAACACGGGCCAAAATGTCCTCTGGAGACACTGCAAGATACTTGATAGGGCGACCAATTTTCATGATAACAAACCCCCGTTTTTCAAGAGACTCTAAAACATCATAACTTCGCGATCGAGGCACGTTACTCATATCAGAAAGCTCGCCAGCAGTAGCTACACCCTTGGAAAGCAGGGCAACCCACACTTTAGCCTCATAAATATTGAGGTTAAAGGCACTACGGATCTGTTTGAGCAGCGAATCGTTTGAAATCATGCCTCTGAGAAGCTAAAAACGTATTTAAGGCTTTCCTTACGAAAGAGTGGTAACATCAACCGACAAACTTCAATTTATCAACTTGTTTACGCGCTTTACGCATTTTCTTCTCAAAATCAGCCATATAGGCGGTTATTTTCTCAATAGCAAGGGATTTTAGCTCCCCTGTTGTCATAGAGCCAGAAGAATAAGCATCATATATTTTTGTAAGTTCAGCATCAGACTCCACAAAATGCAATTTCAACATGGCAAACGTCATATCAGCGGCAACATCAGCACCTTTCTTGCGATGTTCAGCTAACGTAGCACGTCCACCAGATTTTGCGCGTGTAATCTTTTTAGCAACACTTTTAGCATCCTCAGGCAAATCAAAACAACTTTCAGGGTGACTTTTAGACATTTTTATTTTCCCATTTAAAGCAGGAGTAAATTGGTGATAGATAGAAGATATAGGAACAAATTTTTCAGACTTAAAACGAGAAACCAAATCCCTGCACAAGCGCACATGACAGTCCTGATCACAGCCCACAGGAATCACCCCGGGCATCCGTTTAGCAAGCTGCGGGTATAACATATCACCACATTGCAAAACGGCACTCATAATTTTCCCGGGTTCCGTGTGCCCATAAATTGCTTTGAATTCATTAAACGTCACCTTCTTAGAAAAACGAAAACCTAAATTAGAAACATTTTTATTTTGCGACTGAAAATAAAATTTTGTTTTACGTGCATCTAAACCAAGAGCAAGATATGCAGGAATGTGAAACTTTTTGGCACGCCGTTGCGCTTCAGAAAGGCTAACACCTCGCGCAGCTGCTGCCTCTAAATCAGCAATAAGAATGTACGTTTGCGCACCGTGCTTTTGAAAATACACTAAGTTTTCAACAGCCATCTTGTTCCCAAAATGGATTTTATCCGCAGTAGGCATAATGCCAGTCAATGCATAGAATGGTTTTTTCTTTGCAATACACGTAGCAATACGAGATAAATCCCGTCCACCAAACACAGCACCGCGCCGCATAAGACGGTTAGGATTTGTAAACCCTTTAACTGAAAATGGTTGCAATCCAAATTGTTTGATCAAACGTGTATAATTAGGAATTAACTCAGAACTCCAAGGATCAACCTTAACCATATCCTTACACACAATCCACCGTTTAAATGTTTTACTCACAACAATCTTTATTAAAAAAGTCAAAAACAAACCTCTTATGCGAAAAACTATCTGCCTGATAGCCGCAGCAATCCTTGCTGCTTGTGGCACAAAACCGCAAGAACCAGTCGAAACGCCCACGTTAGAGCAAAAAGTAGAACAAAATCCTTGTGCAACCGATCAAGGCGCATACCTATTACCTCAAAGACCACAAGATTTGGTACGTGACCCAAGAGTTGAAGTCTTTCGCCTTGACAAAGCATTAAAAAAACAACTATGTCCCTCTCCTGTAGGCGTAGTTGACGCCTTAGAAAATACAATCTACATCTACAATCCTAAGACACAAACGATCACCACAGGGTTTGTACTCAACCAGGAAGGCCACACGTTAGTACCGGCTTCAGTGATTACAGAAAAAAAAGAGTTCCCACAAAAAACTGACGCTCTTGCGCTCAATCTGACGGATCTTGCAGCAGAAAGCTTTCATTATGATCCAGCAATAAGTGGCGCAACTGAGCTACGGGTGCTTGCGATACACACAGAAAAAAACCTTGCACTGGTCAAATTATACGATACAACTTTACAACGTTTCGACGATGTTTGCTTACCCGAAGCGTTTATTCCCAACAGCCAGGAAAATTATAACGTGTACGCACGAAAGCTAAGTGCAAATCCTGAAATTCTACTAAAAGATCGTAAAATACATGTGCAAAATGCGCAAGAGCTAGATCCCGGGTTTGCCATACTACGTGCAACATACGCAGGAGAATTCGAGTGGCGTCCCGAATCCGGGCAAATGCATACGTTTGAGTTAGGACAACCTTACCCTAGCGTCGGTATTGTCTACACCAGCAATCTCAAACTCGCCGGCATTCCTGTTGGCATGCACGATGAACAAACACTCGCAGTTGCAACCGTAGATGACATAAGGGATTTATTGCTTGAACATAAAACACATTTGTTTCGTGCTTATTTTAAAGAAAAGTTAACTTTGGGTCATGACTGAACGTTTAGAAAGTTTTAGTGCAACAAAAGCTAAGACAAAAAAGGTTAGTGCAAACAAACAAAGTCCAACAAGCAATCCTACAATCTCAGCTACCCCATAGTTAAACAATAACACTTTCTTAAATACAGACTCTGCAAGAACAAAAGGATTCAAAGGAATTAATTTTCGCACTAAAGCAGGAACTGCTTCGAGTGGTAAAATAGTGTTGGAAAAAAACAACGAACCGCACACAACAAAAAGTGTCGCTAACCCCAACGTTTCACGAGAAGAGAACATATAGCCCAGAAGAATGCCAACAAAGATAAACAAACTAGAAACTAAAAAGAACGGTAGCAACAACTGAGGTAACAGTAAAATAAACTGTCCCTTGACAAAAAAGAATGAACACAAAACAAGTAACAAAAATTGTACAAACAAGATAACTAAACTACTCAGGTATGTAGAAAACAAAAAAACAAAATCACTGGTAGGTGTGATAAAGTTTCTAAAGTAAGCGTGTGTCTCTTTTTCATTCATAACAAGCGTTGAGGAAAGCACCAACGCAACAAACATTAAAACTAACGCAACAAAGGTGGGAAATAATTTAGTTAAATATGTCTGCTCAACAGTGACTGGGGTAACCTCAATGCCTATTGGCGTAACAATCTGTGCAGCATCAGTAACTGCAATACCTTCTATACCTGTTGTAACTGAAGTAACGCCTACAGTAACTTCAGAAATGGTTTCCTGGTTAACTTGCGCAACACTGCCAACTTGTTGCAGTGAATTCACTGAAGAATCAATGGTACCACGAGCAACATCAACATCATAGATAACTTGTTCAACATATCCTTCAAGTTGACTAATTGCAGAATTTAATCCGCCAACAGAAGCATTAGACGCAGAAAGTTCAGATTTTACTGAACGCAAAGAAGATAGTTGAAATTGGTTGCGGTCAACAGCAAGATCAATAGCAGCAAGTTGCCCTGCAACCATATTAACATCTGAGGAAACTTTTTCGTTGTTAGCAAGCACAGCATGCAGTGAAGATAATCGCTGTGCAAGCTCTGTTTTTGCAGACGCCAGCTCAGAAACTAATATTTCAGTTAATTCTAAACTTAACTCGTCAGTTGACGAAGTAATTTCATCAGCAATAAGATCCATCACCGTGTAGACCAAATTCACACGAGAGTAATCCACGTAGAATGTAATTTTGTTGCGTTGTCCTTGTGCAAGCGAAATATCTGGAGAAAATACTAAACAAAGGTTCGTATCTCCACGCGCAACACTCGCAACACATTGTTCTAACTTTGCATAACGAACAACAGCATACTGTTCTTCTTCTAAGTGTCCAATAATTTCTTCAGAAATCTCGCTATACGCACCAGAATATACCCCAACAGAAACATCTTGTATAGCTGTCGTGTTAAACGCAACACCAACCAAACCAACAATTAACAAAGGTCCAAAGATGACAATTAATGCCGACGTTTTGGATCGCGCAAGCAGTTTAAAGTCTTTGAGCAGTAAAGACCACAAACGTAAAAAACCGCGCCGCATAAATCTAAAAGGGTGTCGTTTCACTTTTTCTTCTCCACCAGCTGTGCAAACAAATCTTCTAAGTTGGGCTTAACAATGCTTGCTACACGCACGACATCACCCTGGCCTTCCACTGCTGCAAGCGCTAAAGCAAGCACATCTTGCGGATCAGTAGTATGCAAACACAACAACGAGTCTCCTTCAAGGTAATAATCAGAAACTGGTGCGCCCTTTTTCTCAAGGGCAACAACTAGTTCCTCATAGCGTGCCTTGCCAGTCTGAAGTTTGACAACTTTTTCAGCAAAAAAAGCATCTTCCATTTTTTGCGGGTTGCCAATTTTTAAGATGCGTGAATTATCAAGTATCGCGATACGGTCACACAACAAATCAATTTCGTTTAAGATGTGTGACGTGATAATAACAGTGGTACCATATTCATTGATTTTACGAATAAGGTGCAAAATTTCTTGACGAAGCAAAGGGTCAAGGTCAGCAGTAGGCTCGTCTAAAATTAAAACTTCAGGATCATGAATTAACGCACAAGCCATGTCTAGTCGTTTAAGCATTCCGCTTGAAAGCGAACCGGCAAGAACCTGTTGCGCAGAAAACAAACCAAACAACTCAAGCAACTGGTGGCTACGTTCAACAATTTCTTTTCGAGTCAGGCCATACATACGCCCATAATGCACCAAGTTTTCCTGTACAGTCAATTTGTCATACACCGAACTTTTTTGCGCAGCAAAACCAATCTGTCTCTCAACCTGCGCGCGCACCTTCGTCAAAGCTTTTCCCTTATAGTGTACAGACCCTGAACTAGTCGACAAAAATCCTATTAAGACACGCAGTAACGTGGTTTTACCGCACCCGCTACGACCAATGATACCAAAGATTTCTTTTTCTTTGACACTTAAAGAAACATTGTAAAGAACAATGTGTTCATCAAAGCGCCGAGTTACTTGCGATAAACGTAAAAGATCACCCATAAGGATTTTTTAGAGTAAGATAATTTAAACCTTCCTACTCACACTCAAGCATATACTTAGCAATAACCTTGTAGATAGGTCCTCGACCAAAATACCTTTCACGAAGCTGCGTACGTACCCGGGCCAAACCTCTACTACTAACACCTAGAATCCCTGCAGTCTCTTTAAAAGAACGCGCACATAAAAAATCAAGAACTTTCTCTCTATCTTTATCCATATCAAAACCAATGCAATAATCTTCAATGCGTACCATCATTTCAGGATCGTCAGTAATACCATCAAAACTGGCACGATACTTCGCATTCTCAGGCAAAGCAAGCTCAGCAACACGTTGTTCAAAACTTCTAGACATACAAATAAGATACAACAATAAGCAATAAAGATATCCACAACTCTTATAAAACAAACAAATCAAAACCATCCAATGAAACATAATCTAAAAATAAGTCTTCTTCTCATCCTTTTATTCATTGCAACGCACCTTATAGGTTTTGCAATCTTGAACAGCTACACTACACAGGCCTTACCGTTCAACGTGCAACCGCCCGCTATTGAACAGGAAACATCCTACATTCCACTTTTCATTGCAATCTTAGCAACAACAGGTTTAGCAATGTTACTCATGTACTTTAACGCAATTCGTATGTGGCGGTACTGGTTCGTACTCAGCGTCTGGGTCTGTCTGACACTTGCGTTCGCCGCCTTCATACATCAACTAGCAGCAACAGTACTCGCTGCCCTTTTCGCCTATCTAAAAATTTTCAAATCAAACACCTACGTACACAACGCAACAGAACTGTTCATGTACGGCGGCCTCGCCGCATTGTTTGTTCCGCTGTTAACGCTAAAATCAATTGCAATTTTACTATTACTCATTGCAATCTATGATTTAGTTGCAGTCTACAAAACACGACACATGATCACGCTTGCAAAATTTCAAACCAAGACAAAACTTTTCGCAGGCTTACATATTCCGTACGGTAAACCTACAACAAAAAAATTACCGCAATTAAAAAAGGCGCAAAAACAGGCAGTACTTGGCGGCGGCGACATCGGGTTTCCACTTCTCTTCTCTGGCGTGGTGTTTTTGCAAGCAGGGTTTTTTGCAGCGCTTGTAACAACGCTTTGCGCAGCAGCAAGTTTATTTATGTTATTTTGTGTAGCAAAAAAAACAAAATATTATCCGGCAATGCCTGCAGTTACGCTGGGATGTTTCATCGGATACGCAATTATGCTACTACTTTAAAAAACAAAACATTTTTATAGCTCATTGTAAAAAACGCTTCTCACAACAAAAAGAGGTGATACATATTGCAGAGGACTTTATAGTTCCATACAATGAAGATATGGATCCAAACGAACACGAGTTTAGTCTTAGTGATGAAGATGTCGACACCGAACCTGACTATGATGACTTCGACTAATTTTTTCTTTTTTTTTAAGTATTGAACACCTGCAGAATGTAATCCGGTCAACTGCGTCCCAATGAAGGGCCACTTTTCACGTAGGTATATACCTTTATTAATAAGGGTAAATCTCTTTGCAAACGATGGTTGATATAAGGGCAGTTTGCGCAAGTGATCTAAAAGAGGGTGAAGTTTCTGCGTTAGTTGAAATTTACAAATCATGCTTTGGTACACGTATGAGCTTAGATGGTGCAAAACTTGATACAGTGGCACAAAACAACGTAAGGTATGCATTAGATTTATCACAGGGCGAAGACGCTTTTTCTTTGGTTGCCTACGATAGCGATTCTCCAGTGGGTTTTCTTTTTGCGGAGAGCCTAAGAAATGCAAACAGGATAATTTGGAGAAATTTAGTTAGCTTCAGCAACAGTTTTACAGAACCTGAACGACAAGATTACTGGATGGCGCTTAACCTTAACCTTCGAGGAAAAATGTCAACGGTGCCCGTTCTGGCAAATCCTTCTGGATGTAAAGTTAAACTCTCCTACAATACTAACCTCTGTCGATTATTAGAACTCTCAGAAATCACAAGACGAGATTTAGCTAAGATGGCAACCGCAGTACATCCTGATTGTCGTGGCAATGGGGTCGCGAAAAAAATGAATGAAGCATTAGAGGAAATTGCACAAGGTCGTGGAGCTAGTAACATTGTTACTGTTTGCACAGACAATCCCTTTATACGGCAAATGAATGAGGAAGCTGGATTTGTTCCTGTCTTAGGGGTTAAGCCATACTACGCTGACTTATCTGAGGGGGTCTATATGATCAAATTTCTACCGGTGTAGCATCTTTTAGTCTGAAAGTCATTTTTTTGCCAAGTCCCACAACAAATCAAAGTACGCTCTTTGCGCAGCAGCAAGTTCTGGTAAACGAATTAATAACCCGGAATGTTCTCCTTGCCACAACACATGAGAAACAACTCCACCATACACATTGGTCGAAACAACAGAGGTATGCGCTACAGGTAAAAAGCGAATTTCACTTAAAGGAATTCCTTGCAAACTAGCATGACCTCGTAACTGTGAAGGTAAGAGTAAACGTACCTTTATTTTTTTCACAAGCCGTGCACGATCAAAGTGCACAAAGTAAAACGGCAACACTTCCTCAACAAACGTACTACTACCAAATATACAAATTTCTTCACCAACAGTAAGCTGATCATCGTACAAAGTTTTAAGACTTTTTTTCCCACGAAAGAACAACGTTTCCCGTTTTTCTTTAGAATACTTATATTTCACATCAAGCTCTGGCAATATGGCATTCACCAATGATTCATGCGCCTGCACAATATCAAGCAACCGTGCTGGTGGCGCTGCTTCAAAATGCCGTTGATTGTTCATTTTAATGTAAGAAACAAGCCCTTTCTGGATTAAACGCTCAAGCGCATCATAGACGGTACGGCGATGGATCCCGGTGTTACGCGCAATTCTTCCTGCCAAAAGAGCCCCTTCTTCAAGCAAGCAGAGATAAACTGCGGACTCACTAGAGGTTAAACCAAGCTTTTCAAGCGTACTTTGGTGCATAGAACCAGCAAAGCTCCACTTCCTTTTAACCGTTTGCAAAAGGATTTAAACCCAAAGGATAAGACAAGGCCCATGCAAGAGATCCTCAAAAAAATAAAACCGACAAAAACTGAAGAGAAACGCACAAAACAAGTGGTTGAAAGTTTTCTGCAAAAAATCAACCACACTACCATTCTTGGCGGATCCTACGCTAAAGGCACACATCTTAAAGGAAATCACGACATTGACGTGTTCATCCCGTTCAAAGAGAACAAAGAGCTCAGCAAAAAGACAAAGAATCTGCTCAAACCATTCAAGAAAGTCACACAAGTCCGCGGCTCACGTGACTACTTTCAGGTGCAATACCAAGATTACACTTTTGAGGTTGTCCCCATTTACAAAATTACTAAAGCAAGCCAAGCAAAAAATATTACTGACGTTTCACCTCTACACGTAAAGTGGGTAAAAACACATACAACAGCAAAAATAAAAGACGAAATTCGTCTAACCAAACAATTTTTTAAAGCACATCACTGCTACGGCGCAGAAACGTACATCCAAGGTTTTTCAGGCTACGTGCTAGAAATCCTCACGATTCATTACGGCTCATGTAAAAAATTACTCAAGGCAGCAATAACGTGGCAAGAGCACCAAGTCATTGACCCTGCACAACATAAAGAAGGGCTCAACAGATCAAAAAGATCTCCTTTAATAGTGATTGATCCTGTGCAAAAAGATCGTAACGCAGCAGCAGCATTAAGCAAACAACAGTTTGAAAAGATACGTAAGGCAGCAAAAAGGTACGTAGCAAAACCAAGCAAAGCCGCATTTACAATTAGGCACCCTACAAAAGAAAAGTTACAAAAGCGTTATGATATGGTTCTATGCTGTAATTTACTAGAGGGAAAAAAGGATATAGTAGCAACAAAAGCAAAAAAAGCGGCACTCTACATTAAGAAGAGACTCACTGAAGAAGGTTTCAAAATACAAGAAATGTTTTTTCACGTACACGATGGTGCGCTTATAGCATACAAATGCAAAGAGCAAAAAATTTCAAAAACGTACATCGCGCTTGGCCCACCTGAAAATAAACCCGATCACATTAAAAGATTCAAAGCAAAGCACAAAGGAAAAAAAATAACAAAAGTAGACGGACGTCTCAGCGTAGAACGTAAAAGAACTTACACAAACGCAACAAAAGCGCTAAAAGCAATTATAAAAGAAAAACAAGTGAAAGATCGTGTAGCTAAGCTTCTCTAACAAAACGAGATACTTCTTTACCATCGACGTTAACGTTTTCAAAAAACATTTCCTTGGGGCGAACCCATATGGCATCCTTACCAAAATCTTCTGACGTATATAACGCAATGTAAACAACAAATTCTTTCAAGGTTTCTGAATGGCGACCAACACCAATAACTTTATACAAATTACCTTTATAATGACGATAAATACCTGGCTCTATGCGCATACAGTGATCTAATGCCTCCTCTTTAAAAATCTTTATATAGCAGACTCGAAAGGCCAACCTATGTCTTCGTTAATCACTACGGTCGCCGGCTTTGAAATCCGCTACTATGGCGTATTACTCGCTCTAGCTTTCATTGCAGCGTATTTCATTTTAAAAAAGCTAGGCAATGAAGAAGGCATTAAAGCAGAACTCACTGAAGATTATTTAATTTACATGATGCTCGGCATACTCATCGGCGCACGCCTCTTTCATGTTTTTTTTTACAACTGGGCGTATTTCAGCCAAGACTTCATAAAAATCTTCTACGTCTGGCAAGGAGGCCTGGCAAGCCACGGAGGTATCTTTGGCGGCGCACTGGCAAACTATTTGTTTACCAAAAAACATAACTTATCTTTTTACAAAATGAGTGATCTTGCCGTTATTCCTGTTGCACTTGGCGCAGCATGTGTACGTGTAGGCAATTTTACCAACGCAGAATTGGTGGGCAAAATAACAAACGTCTCCTGGGCAACAAGCTTCGATGGGGCGCAGGGTACAAGACATCCGGTACAATTATATCAAGCAGCAAGTAATTTCTTGCTCTTTATCATTTTAGCAACAACACGAGCAAAAACAAAAATGCAAGAAGGTGCCCTGACCTGGATTTTTCTTTTGTTATATGGAGTTACACGTTTTGCAACAGAATTTTTCAAAGATTTGCCTCCATATTACTCTGGCTTAAATCTTGCACAATGGGCAAGTGTTACTTTAGTATGCATCTCTGTATACATGTTGCGCAAAAAATACGTAATAAAAGAAACAACTTCTAACTAAAATAAACCTAACCAAACCAAAAGTATTTAAAGCATAAATGAAAAACTCCACCCACGATAAAAAAAGAGCGTGATACATTGAGGCTAAGCAAATTAATCCTACAATTTTTCATCATCCTTAGTGTCCTCTATATTGCATCCGCTGTTACCTACACCTTTGACGGTCCACTTGCTGACGACACTAAAGATGGTAACATCACATTCTCCCTCAACATTACTGACCCCCAGAATATTTCTTACGTGCAGTTTTTCCTCAACGGCACCATTGAAGGTAACGGGTCTATTTACTCTGCAAACGTCAGCGCTGCAA
>CAYFPK010000002.1:0-49992 GCA_964344975.1 Candidatus Woesearchaeota archaeon | reverse complement strand
GTTGCAATCGGTTTTACTCAACATTAGTGGTAGGGGAAACGCCGAGTTAGGTACTATCTTTGGTAACTGTTCTGGCTCAGATTGTTCAGGCAGTGCTACAGAAGGAAACTTTTCCTTAGAGACGATAAGTGAAACCACCAGTGTTTCTTCCTTGACAATGCACTTCAACTCGACCGACGTCACCAACAGCTTAGGCGACGGTAACTATACATTCCACTTCCACGCAAACGACTCTAACGGTTCTCGTGAGCGTTTAACGGTAAACGCAACCACCTTCATCATTAACAACAACCCTCCTTTAGTGTCTGTCTTCGGCGGTGCCTACTTAGATGCTAGCAACGTCCCACTCACTGCTGTTAATGTCAGTGGCAACTTCACAATCACGGTAAACTTAACTGAGCGCGGTACGGACTTTGACACAGTACGTTTCAACATTACTAACTTATCTAGTACGGCACTTGAGCAAGTTGCCCTTCTGACTGCATCCAATTCCAGCGACGCTAACAATGGTTCAGTGAATACCACGTTCAATGCAACCTATGATACAGCTTCCTTGTTAGACGGCGATTATGAAATCGTGTTCTACCTCAACGATACGCAGACCAACAACCTAAACAGTACAGAATCAAGAAATATTACCATTGACAACACAGCGCCTAATCTAACCAACCTTTCCGTGGTAAGCTCTGACGGCGTCTTTGTAGAAGCTAGAGCAACAGTGATTGGCACATTTTCTAACATCGACTTAAACGCCACGGCAACCGATGTGACAACTGAGGTAGGTACGATGTACTTTAACTTCACCAACGCAACCGGTGAACAGATTCAATTTATTGAAGGCGACCAACTCTTTAACGCGCCAACAACAATTACACAGTGGAACGCCACGATAAACTCTTCTAGCTTACGCGATGGTAAATATCAAGTATATCCGCACGCAAACGATACTGCAGGCACAGAAAACACCACTGAACGTTGGGCACTTAATATCAACAACTTAGCGCCTGATGTACAAAGTTTCAACACGCCATCCATTACGTTACAAAATGTGAGTGCAAACTTCACCGTGAACTTCACCGCATCCGAGCTAGGCGTGTATGTGGACACCGTATTTTTAAACATCACTAACGAGTCTGACGGTATCCAAGTGGCATTAGTGCAAGGCACCTTAAACGGTACAGACTTGGAGTGGAACAGTACGTTAGATACAGGTACCTTAGATGATGGTAATTATACAATTACCGTCTACATGAACGACACAGAAAACTTACTCAACAACACCGTGAACGAAACCATCCACGTGGATAACACGCAACCACGGATCCACAACCTTACGGTGATTAGCGACGTGGCAACCGCAGCAGCCAACGGGTCCGCTGGAACAAACTTCTCAATCAACCTATCCTTGACAGAACTCAACTATGATACTATCATTGCATCCATCCAACATCCTGATGGTAATGAAACACAAAATGTAACACTCACTCGACCAACCGGTGACAATGATAGACAGTTTAACGGAATCCTAGATTCAGCAAACTTAGTCAACGGCGTCTACAACATCGACATCTTTGCAAACGACACAGCAGGCAACACAATTGCAAGGGACAATTTAGGTGCAGTGCTAGTCGAAACAGGCACCAACACACGTGGAACACTAATAAATAACACAGTGGTTTATGCTGCAAACGTCACGCAAAGCGTTGATGCAACTACTGCAGGTAACATAACGGTAGGAATCCTTATGCACGAATCAAGCAGTGGAACTATCACAGTGGTAGGTCAAAAAACCAACCCAACGTTAATTGCCTTACCAGGAAACTCTTTAGGTCGTTTCGCCAGTGTTGATATAGACAGTAACAGTACTACTGATCTTGAAAACGCAACAATTACCATGACATATTCTGACGATGACGTACCATCTAGTGCAAATGAAGCAGACATTGTCCTCTATCATCTAGCTGACGGGGCAACTGCATGGGAATCTTTACCGCCAAACAGTTTCCTCAACACAGGCTCAAATTCAATTAGCGGGGTTACAACCTCATTTAGCACGTTCGCACTAGGTGTGCCAAACGCACCGGCAACAGTAGCAGCAGTATCAACAGCCGGCAGCGGCGGCGGCGGTAGCGGTAACGTTATTAGCGGCCTGACAAAAGATGTAGGCATCTTGCCTCTTGAAGGTAAAGATGTTATTATGAGTGAAAACAGCGCGATCACATTCAAGTACCAAAACGGCGCACAACACAAGATCAACATCGAAGAAATCGACCAAGTTGAAGGGTACGTGACAGGAACACTAGAATCCACAAGCCAAGAGTTCAGAATCAACTTAGATGAAACTAAAGAGTTTGACCTCAATGACAATAATGCAAACGATTTAAGATTATCCTTAACAAGAATTTACAGAGGACGTGCATACTTAACGTTGCAAGAGATGACTGAGGTGATACAACCAACTACTGCTCCTACAGTTGAAGAGGCAGAAGAAACAGAAGAAAAAGGAAAAGTCACAGCGGCAACAGAAAAAGTTCAAGAAGCTCTTGGAACCAACAAAACAATAATCGCGGTGGTGTTAAGTGTCCTGTTACTAATCTTTGGTTGCTTAGCTTTATACTACTACAAAAAACACAAAAAATAATTTTTTTGCTTTAATAAAGGTTTTAAAAAAGAAACGTTTAAATAGCACACAATATAAAAACAACTAAACAAAAAAAGAGGGTGAACACAGGGTGATAACAGAAGGTACAGAACATGTGGTAAAACACATACAAGAGGCAATTTTTGCCATTAACCTTCGTGGCACAATCACACACTGGAACACCGGTGCACAAAACATTTTTGGTTATACACAGCAAGAACTTCTTGGCAACGCATTACCCTTTAACAAAGAAGAAACAAAAAAGGAACTCGAGTTCGCCATTAAACAATTCACACAAAATCAGCAAACATGTCTAAAGACAAGTAAATTAAATAAAACACAAACCAAAATTGATGTGTACGTTTCCATTTATCCCATCACCAACAAACAACAACTGCAAGGGTTTGTGTACGTAGCAACACCCACTCGAAAAATAAAATCTGCAGTCTGTTTAAACAAATCGGGACAAACAGATACCAAAAGAACATTTAAGCAAATAAGAAAGATAATACTCTTCGCGCTCACGCAAGGTCGCATGACTATTAATCAAGTATCGTTGAAAACTGGCATCAACTGGAAAACTGTTGAAAAGCACTTAACCTTTCTCATCGGTAAAGGCTATGTCGAAGAAGTGTTTAGCTCTGAATACGTACGCATTTTTGAGCTACTTCCTAAAGGAAAAACATTTGTAGAAGCACTCAGACAAGAAACCATTTCAAAAATTGTCCAAAAAGAAGAGCAGAGAAATCTTGAGTTCCAAGGGGCGTAAATGGCAAACGTCCTCAAAAGTATACCGACAAAAAAAAACGCATTTTTTTACAAAGGCACACCTGTTACGAATTTACACGATCTCTACGTACTGTTTGCAAATATCTCTGATAAAGAATTCACAAATGCGATTGATACTACAGCATACGCGTCTTGGATCGAAAAATCATTCCAGGACAAAAAGCTAGCAAACAACCTTCTTCAAGTTCCTGACAGGGAAAGCGCACTGTTCTGTATCGAGTCAAGAATTAAAGAAACTAAACCGGTCTTAACATTCAAACCCAAGATAGAAAAAGAAAGGCCAAAAAAAACGTTAACACCAAGGAGCGCAACGTTTTTAATTAAAGATATGCAAAGGGTCTATGGCAATGAAAATAATCGCAATCGCCGCCGTTAAAGGTGGCGTAGGAAAAACAACTACAGCAGTAAACCTTGCAGCAGCGCTCGCAAAACAATGTAAGCAACGCGTGCTCCTTGTAGATACCAACATGCACGCACCCAACGTCGGTTTACACATTGGTGTAAGCAACCTTGAAAACGGCTTTGAAAAAGTCCTGCAAAACCGCTGTAGCATCACAGAAGCGGTATACCCCCACGCGTATGGCTTTGATGTGTTGTTACCCAACGTGCAAAGTGCAACAAAAATAACACGACTCAAAGAAAAATTACAAAAATTAGATTACGATTACATGGTGTTAGACACTACACCCACATTTGCAAAAGAGCATAAAGCGGCACTGCAAGCCGCCGATGAAGTACTTTTGGTAACCACGCAAGACATTCCGACACTTTCAGTAACACAAAAAAGTATAAAATACTTACAAGAGATAAAAAAACCATTAATGGGTATAATTTGTAACCGGATACAAAAAAACGCGTTAAGTCCAATTGATATCGAAGAAATGTTGGCCGTGCCTGTTATTGCATCTATTAAAGAATCGCACCACATTGCCCAATCACTTGCACAAACAAAATCAGTCGTGCAAAATGCTCCTTACAGCAACGCTGCGCAAAGCTACATTGCCTGTGCAAAAGAGATAAGTGGGCAACCTCTTACACAAGCATCAAGATACAAACTGTGGAAACAACGGGTGCAAGAATACATCGGGCAGAAAAAAACATACAACCAAACACACAACTTCTAACTAAAATACACTGAACCCGCCAAAAAGTATTTAAAGCATAAATAAAAAACAATAAAAAAGAGTGTGATACATTGAGGCTAAGCAAATTAATCCTACAATTTCTCATCATCCTTAGTGTGGTCTATATTGCATCTGCTGTTTCCTATACATTCGACGGTCCGCTTGCTGACGACGTGAAAGATGGTAACATCACATTCTCCCTCAACATTACTGATCCACAAAACATTTCTTACGTACAGTTCTTTTTGAACGGCACCATTGAAGGTAACGGGTCTATTTACTCTGCAAACGTCAGCGCTGCAATTACTGATGCGAACTTAACGTATTATAATACGACGCTTGATTCCATTTCTAACGAAACCCCTGACGGGTTTTACACAGTCGGTGTCAACCTCAGCGACCTTGACGCCTACAACGTCACCGTGGTCATCGCTGACGTATTCATTGACAACAACCTTCCTCGTATCAACATTGAGTCTCCAACACCAGACAGTGTGATTACTGGCGACAGCATTCTGGTGAATTTAAGCATCACCGATCAAGGGTTGCAATCGGTTTTACTCAACATTAGTGGTAGGGGAAACGCCGAGTTAGGTACTGTCTACGGTAACTGTTCCGCTGCAGACTGTGGTGGTGGTACTGGGCAAGGAAACTTCTCTTTAGAGACCATCAGCGAGACGACAAGTGTCTCTTCTTTAACGATGCACTTCAACTCAACAGACATCACCAACACCCTCGGCGATGGTAACTATACATTCCACTTCCACGCAAACGACTCTAACAGTACTCGTGAGCGTCTCACGGTGAACGCAACCACGTTCATCGTCAACAACAATCCACCGCATATTAGCGTCTACGGCGGCGATTACCTCAACAGCAACAACATCCAATTACTGCAAGACAATGCTAGTGGCAACCTCAGCATCGAAATAAACATCACAGAAACAGGCACAGACTTTGACACGGTGCGTTTCAACGTTACCAATTTAACGTTAGCAGACTTGCAGCAAGTCGCACTCATTACCGCATCTAACAGCACAGACGCCAACAACGGCTCAGTGAATACGACGTATAACGGAACACTGGATACAGGCACCTTGCCTGACGGTAATTACGAAATTGTATTTTACCTCAACGACACCCAGAGCAACAACCTCAACAGTACTGAGTCAAGAAACATCACCATCGACAACACAGTTCCGAATGTAACGAATATTTCCGCGCCTTCAGCTAGCGGTGTCGTCGAAGCGCTTAACACTATCTTTGCGTACAGCGACGTCATTCTTAACGTAACAATTGATGACTCGACAATGGGTGTTGACTCAGTGTATGTTAACTTGACCAACCAGTCTGGCGAAGAGGCGAGTTTCTTAGAAGCAAGTCAAGAATTCAACGTACTTATTGAATGGAATATATCTATTAATTCATCTACCTTGGGCGATGGTAAATACGCAGCAACGGTTTTCTCAAACGATACGCTTGATAATCGCAACGATTCAATATCTCGCCAAATTAGGGTAAACAACTTGGCGCCTCACATCAGTTCTGGAAACTCGCCAACAGAGTACCAGAACGCGAGCGGCAACCTGACTATCACGATAAACGCTTCTGAACTTGGCGTCTACATCGATACTGCGTTCTATAACTTTACCAACACCTCTGACGGTATCCAGGTAGCACTTTTACAAGGTATTAGCAACGAAAGTGACGAAATTGAGTTTAACGGTACCTTGGACACCACGTCTGTTCCTGATGGTCGCTACACTATCACGTGGTACATCAACGATACAGAAAATTTACTCAACGATTCAGAAAACATTACCTTTGTAGCGGACAACAACGGACCGTATTTAGTTAACATTACCACACCATCTGCTGCTGAATCCATCACTGCTGCCACATTTAGCCTCAACATTACAGTTAATGATTCATTAATCACGGTGGACACGATCTACTTCAACATCACCAATGAGAGTGGCACTGGCGTACAAACTCAATTTGTCGAAGCGCTACAAGACCACAACACCATTGATAACTTCAACACGTCGTTTGTCTCATTAAGTATTGGCGATGGGAAATACGTGGCGACCGTCCAATCTAACGACACGTTAAACAACCAAAACAACTCCAACTTGGTGAATCGAACGTTCTACGTGAACGCTCTTGCCCCGCAAGGAGGTTCGTTCAACACACCGTCTATTACTCTACAGAATGTTAGCGCGAATTTCACGGTCAACTTCACCGCCTCCGAATTGGGTACGTACGTAGACACAGTCTTCCTGAACATTACTAATGAGAGTGACGGTGTCCAGGTGGCGTTAGTACAAGGTACGCTTAACGGCACAGATTTAGAGTGGAACAGTACATTAGATACAGGCACTTTAGATGATGGTAACTACACAGTAACAGTGCACATGAACGATACTGATAATTTACTCAACAACACATTTAACGCAACCATCCACGTGGATAACACTAAACCACAGATTGAAAACCTCACGGTAATTAGTGATGTTGCAGAAGCTGCAGCCAACGGCTCAGTAGGAACAAATTTCAGTATCAACCTTTCCTTAACTGAACTCAACTTCGACACCGTGATTGCACGCATCCAGTACCCGGACGGTAATGAGACGCAAAACGTAACACTTACCAGACCATCTGGCGACAACGATCGACAATTTAACGGTATCCTAGATTCAGCGAATTTAGTGGATGGTACGATTTACAACATCGACATTTTTGCAAACGACACAGCAGGTAACACCGTTGAGCGAGACAATTTAGGTATTGTTCTGGTACAAAACGGCTCCAATACCCGTGGAACCCTACTCAATGACACAATAATCTACGCTGCTGACGTGGTACAAACAGTTGACGCAGCTACCGCAGGTAACGTAACGCTAGGCATCTTGATGTCCGCATCAACGTCCGGTAGTGTTACCGTAGTCGGTGAAACAACCAACCCAACGTCAGTCGCACTTCCTGGAAATTCCCTGGGCCGTTTCGTGACAGTAAACATAGACAGCAACAGTAGCGCTTCAATGACCAACTCCACAGTAACCATGGTCTACTCTGATGACGACGTACCATCAGGCACTGATGAAGCAAACATCGTACTATACCACTTAGCAAACGGATCTAGCACGTGGGAATCTTTACCTCCAAGCACGTTGCTCAACACTGATACCAACACAATTGGCGGAACAACCACCTCCTTTAGCACCTTCGCTTTAGGTGTGCCTGATACGTCTGTAGTTGCAGGCGCGTCAAGTAACAGCGGTGGTGGCGGCGGTGGCAGTGATAGTACCAGCGCGGAGACCGGCGAGGCAATCGATGTAGGTATTCTTTCCACAAGAGGAAAGGAAGTCATCATGAACAAAGATAGCACCATCGTGTTCAAATATAGCAACGGCGAAGAGCACAAAATCACCATCAACGAGATTGACGTTTCAGCAGAAACAGTAACAGGGACCTTACAATCCCTAGCACAAAGTTTCAAGATGACACTCGGCGATACAAGAACGTTTGACCTCAACGACAACGGCGGTGCTGATCTTAAGGTGGAGTTCACACGAATCTACAGAGGCCGTGCATATCTCACCTTACACGAACTTGAAGATAGAGCTGTAGTTACAACAGCACCTGCTGTAGCTGAACCAGTAGTTGAAGACACAGCTAAACCAAAAAGAACAGTAGCAGAAAAAGCAGTGCAAGCAGTTAAAGAAGGCAAGTCCGGTATAGTAGCACTCTTCATAGTACTCCTCTTAGTCTTCGGTGGACTAGCAACGTACTATTACAAAAAGCACGGTTCGTTCTTATAACGATATTTTTATAAACACCATATAAAACCAAGAACTATGAAAAAACGATTCAAGCTGCAACACGAGCGAGACATTTGTATCGGCTGCGGCGCGTGTGTTGCGATTGAACCCAACTTCTGGGTGATGAACGACGATGGCCGATCAGACATTATCGGTGGTACACACACCACACCAGACTTACAAGAGCTAGAACTTGATGAACTCGAAGAAAACGAGGAAGCAGCGCGGGCATGCCCGGTCGACTGCATCCATATTTTTGAAGGAAAAGAAAAAAAAATCTAAACCTTTGCAGGCATAGGTCGTTTAATATGCAAAGGCAAAACACCTTTAGCAAACTCAATTTTTGCAATCTCAAGCGGGTTAAACTTAATGCGAGCAAGCTCCGCTTCAGAAAGCTCAACAAGCATAGGCGCACCCATAGCTATTTGTAGGGCGCGAGCGCCAAGCAAACGTGCACGTTCATATTTGGTGAGACTCATCCTAACGTACCTCGCAACTCTTTAGACTTTGCAATAGCAAGTGTTGCCATAGCATCAATGTCATCCACACTTAAGCCCACGTTACCGCCTTTTTGTAGTGCACAAAGGCCACCTTTAGGTAACACCGCAAAGGTGATCCGCGCATCTTCTTGCGCTTCTTCGTAGGCTGTTGGGTCAACAAAAACATGCTTGCCAATCTTGCGCACCGTTACAGAAAGTGGTAAATCCTGTAAAGGTAAAGCCTTTTTGGTCCGTTTTTCGTAGTTAACAACATTATCCGCACCAAGTTCAGGAAACTTCGCATCCTGTAAGGCGGCAACTGCAGCTAAAGCAGCAGCATCAAAGATATTTCCTGCATCGTTGATGGGGTAAATATCTACAATGACACTCCAAACAAGTTCCCCTGGCGTGATACATAGCTTACTAAAATCAACCGCGTCACACTCACGAATACCTCGGTCAATCACTCGAGACATTTCAATGGCTTCAATTCTTGGCGGACCAAGATTAAATCGAGGCGAAGCAAGTGCAGTGAGCTCCACATTCACCATTAAGGTACCTTCGTTTGGTCGGTCTGAATACGGTGACATCGCTCCAAGTTTCACACCAGCAACAACTTCTGTTGCACCGATACATACACGTGCAGATCCTTCAGCAGATTTTGATGAAATGCCATACTCAACAGACACATCACGATATGCATCTAGCTTACGTCCATCTTCACGCACATCTTTTGCAAATACGTTAAGCATGTGCTGTTTTACAATATTTGGTTTACTCATTTTTGCCACTCTCCTCATAGCGTGCACGTAACGCAGCAACTTGCACGTCACGAATCTTCACACAAGCATCTTTTGCCATGTCTAAAGCTTTGACAAGGTCATCCTTGCTAAAATGTCCATCCGCTTGCAAAAGGGTAACTGTCCCATTTCGCGCTGCAAGCGCAACAGGAATATCTGCCATACCTTCAGCATAATCTTCTTCAGATTTATCGACATCAACAACAATCTTTTTACCAATACGTCCTAAGGCAACTGAACTAACTAAGTCACGCATAGGCACACCTGCATCAGCTAAGGCCAAAGATGCAGCAGTAATTGCGGCACACCGTGTCCCTGCATCCGTTTGTACCAGCTCAACGATAACATCAACACCGGTGTAGGCGAGGTTACGCAAATCAAGTACAGGCAAAAGCGCTTTTTCCATAATCATAGAAATTTCTTGACTACGTCTACTTCGTCCTGGCCGTACACGATCCCCTGAACCAGAGAACGCCATCATGTTATAGTTACACCGCAACAACCCTTCACGCGGATTTTGTACACCGCCAGGTAAGTTGAGCGGGTAATACACTGCGGCAACAGCAACAGTTTTTCCAATCTTAAACATGGCTGATCCAGCCGCTGCAGGCACAACACCAATCTTTGCTTCCATGGGACGAAGCTCATCCATTTTTCGTCCATCTGCTCGTTTTGTATACGCCATATTATGAACCGTCCTTTTCTAAGAACGCTTTGATACGTTCCGTTAAGCCAGCTACATGACTTTCCGCTTCAATCTTTTCTATGGCTTTAACAGCAAGCAACTCCTTAGCAGGATCATCCCCGCTTAACCAGACAAGACCATTTTGTCCTACAGAAATTTTACATCCAGTATACTCTTTAATTAAAGAGATCATGGACCCTTGCCGTCCGATAATACGTGGCACTTTCGCCGGCGTCACCGTAATGACACGCCCGACACCTAACTTTCGCAAACCAGGCCCTTTCATAGAGACATCAACTAATTTTGCGCTAATCACATTGGTAATTTGTACCATAACATAATCACCGACCGCATAATACTTGGTTAAATCAGCTCCTCGCTCAATAAACTCGCTTGAACCATCTCGCACCGAGAGGTTCACTTCATACGCCCATCCAATGTCAATCCGCCACGAACTCATGGTCGTGCCGACCACATGTCCAATAACTAAATCATCAGCTTTAGGCACATATACGCCCGTTAACGGCGTAATTTTAAGCAGTCGTCCTTTAACACCAACTAACCCTAACCGCATCGCAACTAAATCTTCTCCGTCACGATACACGGCATGTCCAGGTAAGTAATCCATACCGGTAGCAATAACTTGCCCCGGGACAACGACACTTCTATCTTTTACACATATTTCTCCCATTTTCTAACTCCTAATTTTTAAATTATAATCACCTTTACACACACCCCGCAAAGCATTTTCAAGCGCTTCTTGTTGCCCTGCAGGCAAACGAAGGTGTACAAAGAGGCTTCCATCTGAAAGCCACTCTTGTTTGTGCAACGTACCGTACTGTTTGAAAATACCAAATGTACGTTGCGCATACTGTGCAGGAATTTGCACTTGCAAATCCCGCATTTCAAGCCGAATAGGTAAAACCGCTGAAAGCTTTTTCACCACATCACCAACTTGCGCATCAGCCGACTTATGCACATCTACATGCACTTTGGCAGCAGTTAATGCATCCGCTATACGCGGCGCCGGATGCGGTGTATTCGTTTGCGGGTTGATAGCGTTACGCGCGATGATGGCAACAACTTGATTCTTTCGCTGTTCAACCAACTTACGTTGATGCTCAGCGGTAAGCACAATCTCACCTTTTTTCAAAATGATATCGGCAACCACAGCAAATTCGTTTGAGTTAAAAGCAAGCTGCATGTCCGCATCAGATGCACGCAACCCTTTCTTTGCATCTGCATACACTTCTTCAGACGCAACAAGATCAGCAAGAGCAATTGGCTCACCTTGCCGGTACGCTAAAGCCAAATCACAGTCAACTAAAATGACAAAATGTTTTCCGTGCTTGGTGATACGCGCGTGCACTGCTGAATCTACATGAACCATTTACTTACTCAACTTACGCAATTGTTCTAGCGGTAAACGGGTAAACTGCCCTGTTTGCACAGAAACAAACGCTCCATCTAGACGAGACACGTCAAAATCTTTTGCAAGAACTTCTTTAAACGCATCCATCGCAAGCTTCACGCCCTGCTCGCAAGTCATCGACTCCTTGTATCGTTTTTCTAAAATCTCTTTTAATTGCGCATCAAACTCACCGATAGCTGTTGCTTTATACTGAAAAAATATTCCGGTAACATCGGTCATGTACAGTGACGGCACACCATCATCAACGCTAGCAAAAAGTAAAGACACACCAAACGGCCGCGCTCCACCATACTGGGTAAACGACTGTTTTAAGTTGGCCACATCTTTAACCAGCGTTAAAATGTCGATAGGCCCATCATAAGTGACACGATGCTGCTGTGCGATCGTTTGTGCACGCTCAACTAAAACGCGTGCATCCATCAAAAACCCGGTGGAACTCACGCCAATGTGATCATCCACTTGAAACACTTTTTCAATAGACGCCGGTATAACCAACTGCTCAACGACACGCTTATCTGCTAACAGAACAACCCCATCTTTACACACTAATCCTATGGACGCGGTGCCTTGTTTTACTGCCTTTTTTGCATATTCTACTTGCAACAACCGCCCATCTGGACTAAACATGGTACTACTTCTATCGTACCCCATCATTTGGTGTTGCATGCTACTACTTTGTTGTATTGCCATAACTTTTTTCCCCCTCTTTAGAGATGACCTCTTGCTTTTGCTAAAATACCACTTGCTGCAACGCTAGATAACGTCGCAGGAATACCAGCCACTTTGGTAACAAATAAGAAGGCTGATTTGATATAATCCACATACTGTCGGTTAACCCGCACAATGCCCTTTTGATTTTGCCAATCATCTAAAAATAACAGGCCCGCTTTCGCCATGCCGTATGAACCTAAAAGCGTCTGACACGCCTGCGTGATCGCTTCCTGCGCATCTTGTCGCTGCACAACTTCACTAGAGTCTACCACATAGACTAAATACCGTTTTCTTTCCCTTAGGCTCGCCAGGAGCGGTTTGTGTTTGACCAAAGAATCTTCCTCACAATAATCTTTCTCTTCGTTGCCTGTAGGATAGCCAGATCATTTATAAACGTTGTGGCCAAAAAGTAAGACCCAAGAAGCGATATCTTTAAAGAAATATACCTGCAAGAGGTCTTCATGGGTACAATTCAAACAAGAGCAAGGGATCTATTACGCAAGAGCGTCGAAATACTTGCACAAGAACAAGGCGCACAAACACTGGATGATCTGGGCAATCTCATTCTAAGTGCATATAGCTGGCACGGGTCTGGCAGTGCAAAAGGCGGAGATGCCGGGGTGGTAAAAATTGAAAAAGTAGTCGTGGGACCACAAACTGAGCAGGGAACACGCATCACCGCATATGCAGAACACTTTGGCTGGCAAGAAGACCCTTTCATTCGTTTGCAAAGACCAAAGACATACCCCGGCCCGTATGCGGTACTTCTTTGTGAACAAATTCCTGCTCCTATAGCAGATGAAGTTCTTAACTCTGTAACAAAAAATCAAGATAATTTAGATAGGTATCAAGTACTCAAGGCCGTATTACAACCGGCAGTAACATCTTTTTGTGGCGGGATGTTTTTTGGTGTTGATGAAGAGCATCACGCAAGCTTATGGGTGCAACCATATGAAAGCATCCATGGCCTCAACCCTATGTATCAGTTACGCCAGGTGCATGCTGGGGAATGGTACAGAGCAGTAGGGTTCGGACATGGCGCTCAAGACGCTGCAAAGCAAATAGTTGATCTAGTAAAAAAAGGAAGGTTTGAAGCAACAGATGATTCATTGTGGCCACTACCTGAATCTTATTTTAAAGTTCCAGAAATTTCTGAAGGTAGTCGTGCTACAGAAGAGATAAAACGCGCATTAAACAGACCTGCTGCTTAAACCAAACACAACCTTTATATAAAAAAAATTCAAAAATCAACGTATGAAAATAGTGCTCAAAAAAAAGCCAAAAAAACCAACAGTTATTCTCGGCTTTCCTTCAGTTGGTTTAGTAAGCACGATTGCAACAAAATATTTACTAGATCATCTGCAAGCTGAACAAATCGGCCACATTACCACTGAAGAACAATCACCACTGTTAGCAATTCATAAAGGCGAGTTGGTACAACCCATTACGTTATATCACAACAAAAAATACAACTTAGTCATTATCCAATCACTTACTGAAGTAGTCGGCCTTGAATGGCAAACGGCACTCATGATTGAAAAAGTGTGTAAAGATTTACAGGCAAAAGAACTCATTGTCCTTGAATCAACACCAACCCGCGATGCTGAAATTAACGTCATGTGTTATGCAAACAAAAAAGCAAAAACAATCAAGGGTATCGAATCATTAGACAACGCAATTTTAATGGGACTCACATCAGCAATCTTACTTAAAATAAAAAGTTTACCAGTGTATTGTTTGTTTGCAGAAGTACATTCTAATTTACCTGAACACGAAGCTGCAGCAAAAGTGGTCGGTTCACTAGACAAATATCTCAACTTAAAAGTTGACTGTAAACCTTTACTTGATGAAGCACAAATGTTCGAGAAAAACATTAAAAAGATGGTCGAGCAAAAAAAAGCTATACAAGCAAAAGCACCAGCGACAAATGAAAAACAAAGCTACATTGGTTAATGTACTCTAGAATTATTAGAAACTTTCTTCTCAGGACATAGAAGCGTTGAACTATCATCAGAACCAACAGCAGCAAGCAGCATCCCTGCAGATGCAACACCTCGTAACACGGCAGGCTTTAAGTTACAAATAACACTAATTTGTTTTCCAAGCAATTCTTCTTTAGAATAATCTTTTTTAATCCCGGCAACGATTTGTCGTTGTTCAGAAGAATCAAAATCAACTAAAATCACGTACAACTTGTCAGCATTAGGATGATCTTCAACACTAGAGATGGTACCTATACGGATATCTAATTTGGCAAAATCTTCATACGAAACATAATTAACTTCTTTCGTCTGATTTTCTTCTGCCACTGGTGTTACCTCATGTTTTAAAAATAACACGCCTCCGTTACTAATAAGACTTTCGTCAAACCCAAAACTGCAGTCAGACAACTTACCTAGGGGCACACCTAACCGGTCACAAACAGTTTCTGCTGCTTGAGGAATGAAAGGTGATAATAATATGGCAGCACACCGCAACCCTTCTCGTAAATTGTACAACACATACGCTAAACGTTCAGGGCTCTCTTTGGCAATCTTCCACGGTTTATGCGAATCAACGTAAACATTGAGCTCAGATACAAAACCCATGACCGCTTGCAAGGCACGATGTAACTCAAACGCTTCCATATGGTCTTTAACAGCATGTAGAGGAACTTTTTTTGCAAGAGCAGAATCAACTTCAGCAACAGAAATTTTTCGCTCACAATATTTGTCTGCCATAACACAGACACGTTGTAACAGGTTACCCAATTGATCAGCAAGCTCATTGTTTAATCGCGCAACTAAACCTTCAACTGAAAAAGAACCATCTTGCCCATAGACCACATCTTTCAGCAAATAATACCGTACAGCATCAACATCATACGAGTTTAAGATTTCCATTGGGTCAATCACAGTCCCCTTACTTTTACTCATCTTCGCACCAGACGCCGTAGTAATAAACCCATGTGAAAAAATTTGTGGCAACGTGACATCAGCAGCTAAAAACAATGAAAACAAAATCATGGTATGATGCCACAAAATATCTTTACCAATAATGTGCAACATCGGCCAAAACTTTTCGTAACGCGCATCAGGGTACCCAATGGAGGTTAAATAGTTCGTTAACGCATCTCCCCAAACATACACCGTATGCGACTCATCCCACGGGCACGTAATACCCCACTCAACAGTTTTACGTGAAATGCTTAGATCACGCACAGGCTCTTCAAGGCGAGCCAAGATTTCTTTGCGCTTATGTTCTGGTCGTACAGAATCCGGGTGTGTTTGTATGTAATGTTTAACTTTTTCTTGATACTTACTCATGGCAAAAAAATAGGTTTCTTCTTTGACCACTTCAACCGGCTTTTCGTGTACAGGGCAACACCCGTCAACAAGTTTATTTTCTACATAAAATGTTTCACAATCAATACAATACAACCCATCATAGGTTCCTTTGTAAATGTCCCCTTTGTCATATATCGTTTGCATGAGGTGACGAACAGCAATTTCATGACGAACTTCGGTCGTGCGAATAAAATCATCATGCGATAATTTCATTTTTTTACAGAGTGCAACAAACTGTCCCGTCATCACATCAACATATTCTTTTGGAGTTTTATTTTGAGCAGCAGCATACTTAGCAATTTTGGAGCCATGCTCATCAGTACCAGTACAAAAATGCACCTCTTCACCTAAAAGGCGGTGCCAGCGAGCAAGACAGTCCGCAGTAATCTTCTCATAGAGGTGTCCTAGGTGCGGTTTTCCACTAGGATAATCTATGGCAGTTGAGATACTAAAATGGTTTTCTTGCATGCAGATAGTTGGTAGATGTCAACATTTAAGGTTTGCGCCAAACCCAGGATGGAATGCCAAACTCGCCAGACTCATGACGTTGGTGCAATTGCCTCAAGAGACGCTCAGCAGAAGAGTGAAAAGTAAGATCAGAAAAAACCTCTTGGAACTTACTACCATAATATGAGCCTGTGTACACACAGATATCCCTTCCTCCTTCAAGCACCAAATGGTAAGTCGTGAATTCAACACGAATATTTCTGTAAAAAAGATCTTTAACTCTCATTTTAGAGATTTCTCCATAGTTCGGAGAATTCTTAAGATGATGTGGCCCTAAAGTTATTCTTCCTTGCGAGATTAACCTTTGAAGTGGTACAGTCATAACACTCCCTAATATCGTAACCATAAATAGGTTTCTACAAGTCCATACAGCCCAGGACAACCACAGGATACGAACCGAGAGGCAAGATAAACTGCACCTTCTGCTTTTTTAATCCTTTCTTGTGCAACTCATCGTGGTCTAAAGATCCAAGGCGCAATTTACCCACAGAAACAAACGCAGCACGTGAAGACGTCTTAATTTTGAAAGGCAGAAACATGTCTAAAGCAATTCCCTCTTTTTCTAAAAGATCAGCAACAATTTTGCCAACACCTGTTTGTTTTAATTTGTAGTCATACCCAACTAAAGGAAGTAAGTTTGCATCATCCACATCAACAACAATAGGCGCATCTAAAATTTCAAGAGGTAACATCCGTACATCGTCATACGTTGCACAAATATATGAAGCTAGAATAAAGTTAAACAGGTACGCTTGATACGCTTGAATATAATAACGAATCTGTGAAGTAGAAAGTTGTAAAAAAGCCCCACGAAAATCACCTTTTTGTGCACGTAAATGATCAATCACTAACTTTTCTTGACGCATTTCATCTGGAACTCTAATTGCAGAAAAGTCTTGTGATGCCCACTTACCATACACAGCTTTGCGAAACCCACGTTGCGCAGCACCACCTTGCACAGCAAGCGTAGTTAAAAATAACTTACACGCTTCTTCAAAGTTTTCAAGCAACAACGCTTTACCAATTTTGTGCAAGTGTGGATTATCGTGACGACCAAATTTATCTATGGCGTAATAATTAGGGACAACATCTACCATCTTTAGCGATGCATCAAGGTGGCGCACCAAAATACTGTATTCATTACCTTCTGCATCACCCATACGAATCGGCGCATCTGTATAACCAACAACATCGACAAACACGTCTTTAATTTGTAGTTTACGCAAAGGGTACACTGAAACATGCGACACAGACACATATTGTGAAGAGACGCTACACTTACGTTTGTAACTGGCAACTGAAAATCTAGTTGGTGCAACGTTGATCTTTTTAGCAATAGCCTCAATGGCTCGCATGGTGGTCCACCCTTTTTTACGAAGCACAAAAACAGCATAATTACCTTTTTTTTTCGGGCGCACTTGCATAATCTCACTGACCCGATACTCTTCTGGCTTTTTACGTAGGCTAAACATGTGTTTAGGCAAAGCAGAAACGTATTTAAAACCAGATACTTTATAAAGCAAAAAAACAAAGAAAGATTATGTACAATCGAGATCGAGATAGGAGTATTCGAGAGTTAGAGCTTTTTTTAGATATTCCTGCTGGTAGCCATTGGGGTGATGGAGGTACAGGGTTTCCTGATGAACGAGACCTCTGGAGTAAAACAAAAACAGACAAGGTACCACCTCCGACACCTGAAGAGGTAGCAGCATATGTATCCTGGGATGAGGAGCAAGGCTTTGTTTCTACAAGCGTAATGGGACCTCATTGTCTTGTCAAATATGATCCCCAATCAGGAAAATACATCCCAGGTAGAGAAGTAATTCCCTCCTGGTGCAAACCAGAAGAGGTTTAAAGCTACTTTTTTTACAATTTCCATGGACCCCTGCCAAGAACTAATAAAAACATACACTGGCAAAAAATATGTAAGCATAACCAGTAGAGGCAACACAGCAATTGACGCTGCACTTAAATTCATCAAACCAAACACAACGATTATCATCCCTGATCAAGGCGGCTGGATACATTTTGAAAGAGGGCCGAAAAAGGTAGGCCTTAAAGTTAGAAAAATAAAGACTGATTATGGAATAATTGATCCAAAAGAGTGCAAAGACGCAGCTGCAATACTGTATAGCGCATATGCTGGCTACTTTGCAAAGCAAGACACCAAAAAAATTTACGAAGCCTGTAAAAACAACAACATTTTAGTCATTCTTGACATTTCAGCTGCAGTGACAGACACACTGTACGCAGACATCTTTGTAGCAAGTTGTAAAAAATTAATCAATCACACCGAGGGGGGCTTTATTGCAAGTGATTCCAAAATAGGTCAATCACTTGAAGGATCAAAAGAACTAGAAGAAAAACTAAAAGCAGCCCCAACAAGATTAAAACAGTTACAACAAAAGCAAAAAAAAATAAAGCAAGACCTTAAAAAGCATAAGATTTTTCACAAACAAAAAGTAGGTACAGCCGTGGCAGTAGAATACAACAAGCAAGTTGAAACATATGCAAAAGAACACAACTTACACTACATCCGCTGTCCAAAAAGTATAAAAATACAAGCCGATGCGCTCTGGATAGATACAACATGAACACAGCACTTACCATTATGATCAGCGTTGCATTTTGTGCGGCAATTTGGTGGGTATTATTTGGAGAAAAACAACAAAGACAATGGAAGGTATAAATTTTATAAAACAAATCATTACACAAGACACAGTTGACAAATTTAATCATACACAATTTATTCGCTTTGGTAAAGGAAGCTACGAAGGCCGCGGATATTACAAAATAAAAAATAGCGCAAACCTGCAACTCTGGTGCGGTTTTGAATTTGTTAGCGACATTATACGTGTTATTATCAACACCAACGACGAAATGCAAGTAACCGGTAAAGTGTATGCAAAAAAACAGATAAGCAAACCATATCTAGCAAACGAAGAAAAAAAGAAAGGCTTCTATGTGTATGTCATTAACGATCATTTCACCAAAGAGCAAGCAGAAGATTTCTATGAGACCTGCAAAGATGCCTACATTTTAGCAAAAGTTTCTGCAAAACATGTTGAGCTTAAAGTAAACGCAACACCGCACAACCCACGAGGCAAGTATAAAGAAAAATTTTGTACGTGCAAGGCGCAAGGGCCAACCAAGGATGCACTTTTAGAAGAATTTGCGTGGGATAACAAAGACTTCAAAGTGCTTGAAGCAAAACACACCATGCAGATTACAGAGATTAAGGTGCCAAAAGACTGTGAAAACGATCCGGCAAAGGCACGTTTGGAAGCAAAACGAGTGGGCACCATGCAAAGAGTGCTCAACATCGATGGTACAGAATCTATCAACGAGCACGCCTTTGAAGGGTAAACCATTTAAAGTAATCAAGTTTACGCTAAGCTCTATGACGGTAGTCGTATAATGGTTAGTATGCAAGACTGTGGCTCTTGAGATGGGGGTTCGATTCCCCCCTACCGTCCTTCTCACAAAACATTTATAAGATACACAAAAGGTCACAATGCTACATCGGCCCCCTGGCGTAGTCTGGTAGCGCACTCGACTGATAATCGAGAGGTCGTGAGTTCAAATCTCATGGGGGCCATAGAGAAAAAGGTGCGATGGCCCCTCGCCTTCGCATCTCTTTTATTTTTATACTAATTCCCTTAATTTAGACCCTTATATAGCTTGTGGTGGCCATTTGGCAAAAGTACTTTTTTTCGTACTATTTTTCACCCTATTTTTCTGGTACACAAAATATACGATAAATTATCCTAAAAAGTTTTCCTTGGTCTCCTTAATCATAGACTTTGCCGCGGTGATCGATAGCAACAAGATAAACTGTTTTTTTCTTTTCAGAAATTTCAAATATAAGGCGATATTTTTTAGTGAGACGTGTAGATTTCTTCCCATGAAGTTTTCCAGAAAGTTCCCCACCAATAACAGAGGGGTCTTTTTGTAACCTTTTAATTACTTTCCCAAGTTCAACAAACAATTGATGGTGACCTTTATGCTTCTTGAGATGTTTCGCAAATGTAGCAGTCCTTTTAATCGCCCATTTTGCCATAACTACATCTCATCAAGTAAATCTTGTACAGAATAAATTTCCTTAACATTAGCCTTTGCAATGTCCTTGGCACTTCCGGCTAGCTGTTGCATAGTCTCCTGGTTGCTCAAAATTTCAATAGTATCAACTAAAGCTTCGACATCTTTTTTGGTGACCATATTTTTCTCTATCTTCTTTAATTCATCATACACTTGTTGTATGGATATTGCCTGTGACATAATAATACGGGGGTAAGCTGGTATTTATAGCTTTTGATGTTAAAGGTAGGATTGACTTATCAAAAGAAGTTAACTGTCCCATGGGGGCCATGAAAACTTTTTTTAGGTAAATCCCACCCCCAAACATTATGCGCTGGCAAGTCAATATAACCTACATACAATTAGTAGCAAAACCCTACGATACAATCACCATAGATGAACCACCATTCACCATCGAAGCAAAAACAGAAAGCTTAGCAAGAAAAATAGCAGAAACCTACGTAAAACCAAGGCCAGAAAACGTGCTAGACCAAGAGTACAAAATTACCCTAAAAATGCGCGAACCATAGACTGCATATCATCAACTTCAGCTCGCATCACCGAAATGAATCGATCTTCTTTTTCACTACGGACAAACCGATCAACCACGCCTCGCCAAAACCGCTGCCACGGTGCGTTAGACCATTTGTCATCATAATCAAGTTCCATGTCTGCATTGACCTTAAAAGAAAACTTTCCTTTCTCAACTTTAACACCATCAACGTGCCCATCCTGATAGTCATCTAACATAATCTCAAACTTGTACACATATTTATGATAATCATCTATCTTTTTATCTACATGCCATTTAATTTTAAGAGATTTCAACCCAGCCTTCTCACTTTCTTCATACGAATCTTCATAGATTACCCTATATTCATGGGCTTTGCACCATGCACGTAAGCGCTTCAAAAAAACGGAAAATCGAATAACACCTTCAGAGCTAATCACTTGATCTTGCACAACGTGCACATTGGATCCCATACAATACAAAAGAAACAACGATTAATAAACCTTACTCAAAATGGTACAGGGCCAAAAAAGTCTTTAGCTCAGCGATAAGGTCATGTGTATCAGTATACAATGCAATCATTTCCTCATCAATCTGCTCGTTAATAAGATATTTCGCATACAGTGTATGCATAGCACCCTTACGCCAATCATCAGACGCATTTAAGACAATCTCAGCTTTAAAGCCAATTTCAAGCTCACCTTTTTGTAATTTTAAAGACTTGCCATCACGTTCAACTTCAACATCGTTAAAGCCTATTCCAAAAAATTCTAAAGAAATGTTCTTACGAAAATAAGACCCTTCATTCTTAGTGGCTTCCCAGATGATTTCAATTTGTTTGCCGAACGGTTTTATGCGTTCACCATAACTTTTTTCAGAAATACTATATTCTTCTTCTGCAAGCCAATCGTGGATTTTGACATACAGCAATTTAAGGTCAACAGTCCCCTTCCACTTAAACTTCCCGGAAGGATACACAACTTCAGTCGTAGACATAGACTAAAATCACCAAATGAGGCTTATAAATGTTTAGGTGTACAGATCAAGCAGACTTTTTAAATCCGCATAAAATTTGCTACCGTCAATAGCAATAGGCTTAAAATATTTGTCTTTAAGCCTATCTCCAGCAAGGTACGTCAGGTAAAAATTGAACAACTTTTCAAGAAAAAAACTCTGCTGCCATTTATTTTCATAATCATAGCGTACCACAAACTTGATTTTCACACGTAATTTTCCCTTAGTCATCTTTTTACCATTAGCTTTAACAGAGCTACAATCAGAAAAAGCAAAATCAATATCCATTACAGAGTCAGCAAAGTCATCAAGCTTCCTCGATCCATGCATTGAGAACTTTATCTGCTCACCATATTGGTTGGGTTTAAACTCTTGACCCTTCTCAGTAAAGATATAATCATACTTTTCAACAAGATCCTTCACCGCAGAAAAAATCTCTTTGATGGCAAAAACGCCAGAAATATTAATATCATACACACCGGCAGTTTTCTTGGAGACCATGAGCTAAATTTGTACAGTAATACTAATAAAGCTTTCTACACTAACAAGCGCATGGCTACTACCAAGGAGCTTCGAGAGCTCAACATAAAGACATCTCTAGCAGATGTAGCAAAAGCAACGACACAAGATCTCTACATTATCCAATCCATACACACCTATGAAGAAATTACTGCATGTATCAACAAACTCGCAGCAATGGCAAAAGAACGCCTCAGCGTGACAGCGCCGTTTGCAGCAAAGACAACAAACAATATTCTTGCTTTAGCAAAAGACCCAAAAACTGAAGATATTGGTCAAGAGTTACCACCAGCAGAGAAAGAGCAGCTTAAACGTCTAGCGGACATGCAAGAACAACTCATACAATTACAACAACAAGAGCAAGAGTACATGACAAAAAACATGCAAGAGGTTTGCCCAAAATTAAACAAGGTAGCAACACCATTGATTGGCGCACGATTACTAAGCATAGCAGGCTCATTAAAAAATTTAGCGAAGATGCCCTCATCAACAGTCCAAGTGTTAGGCGCAGAAAAGGCGCTTTTCAGACATTTACGAACTGGCGCAAAGGCTCCCAAGTTCGGCATAATCTTTGCACATCAAAAAGTAACCACAGCACCGCATAAAGCAAAAGCAGCAAGAAAGTTAGCAGCAGAAATAGCTATTGCAGCACGGGAGGATTACTTTGGCAGAAAAAATTGAACCAACAAAGTATCCGGGCGTGTACACGGTGTATAAACACAGAAAAAAATTGTTAGCAACAAAAGGGCCTGACTGTTTTTTTAACGAAACTTTAGACGAATACAGAGAATGGTCCCCAAAAAGGTCAAAGATCGCAGCAGCGTTAGTAAAAAGAATAAAACATTTCCCCATAAAAGAAAAAACTTCTGTTCTGTACTTAGGCGCATCACATGGCTACACCTGTTCGTTTTTAGCAAACATAACTAAAGGACCAATATTTGCAGTTGAATTTGCACCACGGGTAACCAGGGATTTACTCGTACTTACAAAAAAGTTAGATAATTTCATACCCATCTTTGCTGATGCAAAAAAACCAGAAAACTACCAAAAAAGAATAACGCCTGTTGACGTCGTGTTCCAAGACGTTGCCCAAAAAGATCAAGTAAAAATTTTCCTAGACAATTTACAATTGGCAAAACCAAAAGCGTACGGTTTGTTAGCACTTAAAACAAAATCCATTGATGTGACTAAAAAATCTAGACAAATCGCGCAAGCAATTGAAAGAGAGCTAAAAAACCACGTAAAGGTGCTTGAAGTCATTGATTTGCACCCGTTCCAAAAAGGCCATTATATGTTTGTATGCCAAAAAAGATAAAACGTTTTATATAACTAGACCAAAAAATTACTATGCAAATTATCGTTACTGGTGGTGCAGGGTTCATAGGTTCTCACTTATGCAAATCTCTTTTGGAAGAAGGCCACAACGTTATCTGTATAGACAATTTATTCAGCGGCCAAAAAAGAAACATCGCACCATTTTTAGATTCTCCAAACTTTGAATTCATAAGACACGATATCACCCAACCCATTGTACTTGAAGCAGATCAGATCTACAACTTAGCCTGTCCAGCATCACCAGTACACTATCAGTTTAATGCGATTAAAACAGTCAAAACCAACGTGCAAGGAACAATAAACATGTTAGGTATAGCAAGAAGAACTAAAGCACGAATTTTGCAAGCATCAACATCTGAAGTATACGGAGATCCTAAAGAACACCCGCAGACAGAAACATATTGGGGTAACGTTAATTGTCTGGGTCCTCGAGCAAATTACGATGAAGGAAAACGGGTAGCAGAAACACTGTTTATGGACTATCACCGGCAACACAACGTAGACATAAGAATTATTAGAATTTTTAACACGTACGGACCGAACATGGCGGTTAACGACGGACGGGTGGTATCCAACTTTATTGTGCAAGCTTTAAGAAATGAACCGCTAACCATTTATGGTACAGGCCAGCAAACACGATCATTTTGTTATGTGGACGATTTAGTTAAAGGTATGAAGGCCATGATGAACAAAGACGATATAACAGGACCAATAAACTTAGGCAACCCGCAAGAGTTTACGATGCTACAACTAGCAACTTTAACCAAACAACTTACAGGATCAGAGTCAGAAATTGTGCACCAACCACTCCCACAAGACGATCCAACCAGAAGAAAGCCAGATATTACGCTAGCAAAAGAACGGTTGTACTGGCAACCCACCGTACAGCTGCAAGAGGGTCTGCAAAAAACTATAAGTTATTTTAAGTCGGTACTTTAAGAAGTTTTAATCTCAATAATATCTCTATGTTTAAGAACATGATCTTTACCGACAGGTTTCTTACTACGCACATCAATCGCTTTAACAAAAGCGTTACCGATATCTTGGTGTAAGCGAAACGCAAATTGCAAAGCAGTGGTACCTGGCTTCATTAAAAAACAATCAGGTAAACAGTTACCTTTTGAATCAACGAGATTATTCACGCCACCAGGAAACACAGCAACGTAATGCAACAAATCAAACACAGCATAATCTAAAATTTGCTGCACGCCGGTTGATCCGTGCGCATCTAATATATTTGTTTGAATAAAATCCAATGCCTTCTTTTGCGCATCGTTTAACTTGTCTGGTTGCAAAATTGCAAACGTCGAAGCGCCAGGAACATACCTAATAATATCTTTTTTTGCAGCTTCACGCAAAGCTAATTCAGACTCAGCAGAGCAAGGAATAATTTTGTACGTGGGAAACTTTTCACGCATACGCTTTAAATTTTCAGCAGCACCAGGCACATCAACTTTGTTGGCAGCAATAACCATCGGCTTTGCACGTTGACGTAACTCTCGCGCAAGCAACTTCACATCATCGTCAGTCCAAGCAACCAAGTTAGCATTTTTACCTTGGCACACATCAAGCGCCATAGCTTCAGTAACACCCAAACCAGAAAGCTGTTTGGTCATCGCTTTATACAACTCGGTTTGCTCCATTTGCACTTGCCGCGCAAAGCGCTCCCACCCACGCATGATAATCGAGTAAAACCACATGTCAAGTTCATGCTCTAAAAAAGCAATATCGTTAAGAGGGTCATAAGAAAGAGCATCAACAGGCTCACCTGAAGCGTTAACCGAACCAGAAATATCAACAACGTGAATCAACACGTGCGCTGCAATCAAATCCCCTAAAAAAGTATTACCAAGCCCTTTACCTTCGTGAGCTCCGGCAACTAACCCGGCAACATCTAACAGCTCAACAGGAACAAACCGCATACCGTCTAAGTAAAACCCTTCCCGTGGGTTGGGCACCTTGCCAAACTCTTGCGCAACAGACTGTACTGAAACATACGCCATCGCAGAGTTGGGTTTAATTGTCGTAAAAGGGTAATTCGCAACTTCAGCTTCAGCTAAAGTAGCCGCACGAAAAAAGCTAGATTTGCCTACTGACGGTTTTCCACAAATTCCCAGTAACATGGGCCAAAGCAAGAGCAAGAACGATTTAAAGGTTACCCCGAAAAGATTTATAAACAAGACAAGGATCCAAAGAGTATTCCCCACCTAGTTTAACGGTAGAACGTTCGGCTGTAGATATACGCTGTTTGACCGCATGCATAACGCAAGGAATGAAAAACAGATAGCCGTACCCGAAAGGTTGCTGGTTCAAATCCGGCGGTGGGGACCATATTTTCTTACAAAACGTTTATAACAGCAAACTAAATACATTCCTGTACACGGGCCTGTAGCTTAGCCTGGTCTAGGGCGCTGGTCTTATATGACGCGTGTTCGCATCAGAATACGTCTAAGCTAGCCAGAGATCGCGGGTTCAAATCCCGCCAGGCCCATTCTTTATAAACAACCGAAAAATTTACGAAAAAATAAAGCAAAACGATTTAAAGAAAGGAGTTTAGGAAGAATACATGACTTCAGAAGCAATAACACAAATGCTTACAGCAGGAAAAGAGGATGTAACATGGTTCAACACAAACAAAGCTCAATTACTCAAAAAATATGAAGATTGTTTCATAGCATTTCACAATAAGAAAATAATTGATGCTGACAAAGACCTTGATAAGTTACTTAAAAAATTATCAAAGAGAGGAATTAACACGCATAACACATTCATAGAGTTTCTAAGCAAAGTAAAACACATTCTATAACCAATGGTGATAATCAAAAAAAGGATTCCGTTACAGGTAACTGAGGCTGGATTAATTGCAACGGCAATGGTGTCTTGCAAACAATTACGAGTAAAACCACAACTAATGAGGTTTGTCGTTGATACAGGCAGCCCGTATTCCTTTCTAAGCGGAAAGGATGTGAAAGTATTACAAATTCCAATTAAAGGAAAAACGGCAAAAGAAGAATTAGATTTTGGAGGGTCCAGGTTCAAGAAGGTGGAGCTACCCAAATTCGAATTATTTCTATTAAAAGAATCAGAAGGGCACATAGCTCTAAGCGTAAATCTTTCAGCTTTACATACAACAAAGCAAGCTCCAAAGAAGATAAAAACAGCCCTAATGTTGCCATCTATTCTAGGTATGGACTTTCTCCGTGACCAAAAATTTTCTCTACACGTTCTTTTGACTGAAAATTTAGCCTATCTACAATACGAGGACTAAACGAATATAAATCCCGCCAGGCCCACATCCACCAAAACCTTTTAGATGTAAAAGGTAAGAATTCATTCTGGCAAAGCAATTGCACGAACCTGGTATTTCTCGGATCTTTTCTCAGAAGATGCTGTAGACCATTGCTCAATATAAACCTCAAATTCGCCAGGCTGTTGTGCAATTAAGCCATAAGCAAGCATAGCAGTATTTTCAAACCCTTGGGCCCTTGCTAAGGAAGGGTGAAGACCATCCCAATGTTCATATTTCTCAATGACTCCTTCTGGTAACTTCACAGAATGCTTCCATCTATCTGGGGAACAAAGTGTAGCACTAGAGACTACCATGCCAACCTCAAAGGATTGACCGACAAGGACATCTATTCCAGCGTCTGCATCTACCATACATCAAAGCAGCAAACAGAACTTTATAACAATAGTGGTTTTTCACCAAAACCTTTAAATGCAACAAAGACACAAAAAAAGTATTAAACCCGGAGGTGATAGCAATTACAGCTAAAATTTATACAATACTAACGCTTATTCTTTTGTGCACAATTTCTTTAGCAGCAGCTGAAGTGTTAACAGTTGACTATCTCAACAAAGATGCAGAATTTGAAGTGAATGGAAGAACACACGCACTTGAGCTCATTGAGATTGACAATGACGGCAGAGCGCAATTTATTGTAAACGATGATGAATACAAGGCACACCCTAACGATGACGTTGTAGTCTTCTCAGATAAAACAGGAGATATTGTACTTAAAGTACTCAACACATTCCACAGTGAAGAGGGGCTTGAGGACATGGCAACGTTCCAAGTGTTCGTGACTGGCGAAGATGGATACAACCAACCGCAAGAAATTCGGGTTGGTCAGGCATTAATCCTAGGCACACACGAAGTAGCCTTTTTAGGTAGCCGCGGACTCGCTGGCGCAGACGCTGTCGGCAAAAGTGCTCTGCTACGTATTGACGGAACAGAACAACTAGTCAAAGCAGGAAGCGTTCTTCGTGTAAACGGCATGGAAGTTGAGCTCATTGACGTGTACAACAACGCATTCGATGCAAACTTTGACAATGTGGTCGTGGTTGTCCGCGAAGTCTTACAAGCACAGCAACAGTCTCTGTTAGGTCAACGGGTGATCTTAACCATTGGCGAACCTGTAGAAGTTGACGGATACGATCTCAACCTTGAAATCGCTTCAGCAAGAAGAGAAAACTTTGCAGTGATTAACGGCGTAAAAATCTTTGTAGATTCAAGCGATAAAGTTGGTCCGCTAACTGTTGAAGTAATCGATACACAAGGTAACGCACGGTACCCGCCTGGACAAAAGGCAGTTGTTGTAGCAACAAGAGATGGCCTTGTAGACCCGGACCCGCTTGCTGAGCGCATCACAAAACCAAAAGTAGCAGTGCAAAAAGCACGTCCTGCAACAGTAGACGAGTTACGTAGAGCACCACAACCGCAAGGCACAAATGACGTTGCTGTAGAAGTTGAACAAGCAGTAGAACAACAATCAGGCTTCTTTGCAAGAGTTCTAGCGTTCTTATTTGGCATTTAATTGCCATTTTTTCTTTACTTTTTTATATCTAAACACATCTGACAAGACATGCAAAAAATATACACAACCTTACTAGAGGCATACGGACCACAAGGCTGGTGGCCCATCCAAGGCGTATATAAACAAAGAAATCACTTAACAAAAAATCAGCAGTACGAAGTGTGTGTAGGCGCAATACTCACGCAAAACACAGCATGGACAAACGTGCAAAAAGCATTACAGAATCTGCAACCAGTAACACCCCAACATATAGAAAGCTTAAACGAAAATAAACTCAAGCAAGCTATAAGGCCAGCAGGATATTTTAACCAGAAGGCAAAGAAAATACAAATATTCACCAAATTTTTTAAAAAAACAAAAGCACCAACAAGAGACGAGCTGCTCAACTTGTGGGGCATCGGCCCAGAAACCGCCGACTCCATATTACTCTACGCGTACAATCAACCAGTTTTTGTCATTGACGCATATACAAAACGCATCTGCACACGATTAGGCATCTGCAAAGATAAAGTAACCTACAACGATTTGCAAAAGGTATGCCAAACGCAACTCAGAAAAGAACAGTACAACCAAATGCACGCACTTTTTGTTGAACATGCCAAACGCCATTGTACGACAAAACCAAAATGTACTACCTGCCCGCTTAAACAAAACTGCGCGTATCAGAAACTTCATAAAGGGGAAAAGGATTAACAAGGATATGGAAAAAGAGATCAGAAAAGCACTCCTACAAAATGCACTAAAATTTGAAGGAAAAGCAAATCCAAAGGCAATCATCGGCACATTGCTCGGAAAATTTCCAGAGTTAAGAAAAGATCCTAAAGCACTCCAAGTCCAAATTAACGACATCGCCGTAGAAGTAAACAAACTCTCCCAAGGGCAACAACAAAAAGAGCTAGAAAAGTATGGGCCTATCGAGGTTAAAGAGAAAAAAGTACAACAAAGAGTAAAAGATCTACCAAATGCAGAAATAAATAAAGTCGTGTTACGCATCGCACCGTCACCCAGTGGTCCACTCCACGTTGGCCACGCGTACGTGCTTGGCCTCTCCCACGCACTAGCACAAAAGTATCAAGGTAAGCAAATTTTAAGAATTGAAGACACGAACCCGGAAAACATTTACGAGCCGGCATACAAGTTAATCGAGCAAGATGCACAGTGGTTAACCAGTAACAACCAAAAAGAAATAATTATCCAGTCAGACCGTATAAAAACGTATTACGATTATGCTGAAAAATTGGTAGCAAAAGCGCACGCCTACGTCTGCACCTGCACCGGTGATAAGTTTCGAGAACTGGCAAGCAAAAAGCAAGCTTGCCCTTGTAGAGAGCTAGAAACAAAAGAACAACTTCACCGCTGGGATAGAATGTTTCTCGACTTTCAACCAGGCGAAGCGGTGTTAAGAATTAAAACAGACATCCAACACAAAAATCCTGCTTTAAGAGATTGGCCGGCAATGAGAATCAATGAACATGAACATCCCCGTCAAGGAACAACATACCGTGTCTGGCCGTTAATGAATTTTGCTGTTGCAATTGATGATCACGAATTAGGTATAACCCACACCGTGCGCGGTAAAGATCACAAAGATAACGAAAAAAAGCAAAACTACCTCTACAAGTATTTAGGCTGGACTCCACCAACCCACGTGTACGTCGGCAGAGTACACTTTCAAGGCTTAAAAATTTCAGCGTCTGAAGCAAAAAAACAAATCCAGTATGGTCACTACACAGGCTGGGACGACATTCGTCTGCCATTCTTGCCAAGTTTTAGAAAACGCGGATATCAGCCGCAAGCATTTATTGAGCTAGCCTTAGATTTAGGACTAACAGAAACAGACAAAAAAGTTGCACAAGAAGAATTTTACAAACTCTTAAACGCACACAACAAAAAATGTATAGAAAAAGAGGCAAACAGATACTTCGCTATAAAAGATCCAGTAACAATTAACATAAAAAACGCACCAACAAAAAAAGTAACACTAGACTTACATCCACAGCACCGAAAAGGCGGTAGAGAATTAATTTTAAAAGAAGAAATTGTAGTAGAAAAAAAAGATGTAGAAAACAGTAAAGACGGTGACATGATCCGTCTGATGGATGCATATAATATTATGAAAAAGGAAAATGAATGGCACTACCATTCTGATGACTACCAAACATATAAGCAACACAAAGGAAAAATAATTCATTACTTACCAAAAGAACATAAAGCCCAAGAAATTCACATAGTACAACAAGACGGACAACAAATAATGGCTACAGCAGAGCAAGGTATAGGCAATACAAAAGAGGGCGAGATCATACAAATAGAACGGTACGCCTTCATACGCCTGGAAAACAAAAAAAAGATGCGTTTTTATTACCTACACAGTTGATTGAAGAAATCTTTATAAAGCAGACCCTGTCCAAAAAACCATGAAAAAGCTCTATGTATTCCTCTGTATAGCACTTGTACTACCGCTAGCTCTAGCAGCTGATAAACAGGCAGACATTGTGGTACCGTTTGGTGAAGACGCTGACATTACTTTAATTCCAGGGTCCTTAGTAAATCTAAAAATAAGTGAAGGCTCAACACTAACATTCAGGTATCAAGATGCAACAAACACGCTAGAAATCCTAGACATTGCAACAACCAAGACAGAGGCAAAGTTAGGTATTAAAGGGGCAAAGGCAAAAAAAGTCACCTTAAAAACAAGCGAAGCATTCGGCATTGACCTTGGCGGCGCTGACCTCTCAGAGATTGATATAACACCAAAACTAGTAAAAAACAACGACGATGTAGCAAAACGTGCAGTCGTTTTAGAGTTTAACAATTACGCCTACACCACACAAAGCGGAAAATCAGTAAATTATGCAACAGGGCACAGTGTCGCAGAAACAGCAGAAAATGATCCATTCATGGGCTACCTTCTAGGTGCAATCGTACTGTTATTCATCATCTTGCTCATTGTCTGGAAAAGAAATCCAAAAAAGAAAGAAGAGCGTATTGAGATGCCTTCAGTAAAAGAGCATTTTAACGAAGAAGATGTCTACGTTTCAGGAACTATTGAAAAAAAACCAATCCAACCCCAGGTACCGGTTATGTCAATTCTAACTGAGGAACCTAAAGATAGTCAGATTGCGCAAACAAAGGTTGCGGTGAAAGGTGCCAAAGTCGTCGAAGAAAAGCCAAAGAAAAAAGCAAAAAAGAAGAAGAAAACAAAAAAGAAAAAAGCCAAGAAAAAAGCTAAGTAAAGCTTTATATTATTTTCTCCTATCCAGATCTACATGCAACCCATTAAAAAAATACTCTTAAGAAACAACAAGAAGTACATGTGGAGATCTGGCGATTTGCACACTGATGCAGGCGTGGTTAAAGAAGCTGACCTTACAACTGATAACTGGGTTGTTAAGGCGCATAGCGGCAAAGAGTTACAAGTCATGCCAGCGTCATTTAACGATAACATGGATAAGGCCAAACGCGGTCCACAAACTTTGCTAAGAAAAGATGTGGGTGTAATTCTCATTGAAACAGCCTGCGATAACAAAAAAGTAGTTGTAGAAGCAGGAACAGGATCCGGTTTGTTAACAGCATACCTTGCAAAACATGCCAAAAAAGTCATTTCCTACGACAACAACGAATCCCATCATAAGTTAGCACAAAAAAACTTAGAATATCTAGGCATCAGAAACGTTGAGCTAAAACTGGGAAGCGTTGAAGAGCAAATTGATGAAAAAGAAGTAGACATCATCATTCTTGATTTACCAAACCCGGATAAAGTAGCAGAAAATGCATACAAAGCACTCAAGCAAGGAGGGTACATAGCAGTCTATGTGCCATCAACAACCCAAGTCAGCGCATTTGTAAATGCAGCACAAAATAAATTTAATATCGAAAAGGTCTGTGAGTTGCTAGAACGTGAGTGGTTTGTGCAAGGACGAAAGGTAAGACCAAAATCACAAATGCAAGGACATACAGCATTTCTCATTTTTGCAAGAAAGCTGTAAGTTGCGCTTTGACATCTTCTTTTTCACCATCAGTATACGAGAACTTATCAGGTGAAGTAAGTAAACGAACACCATCATCAGTATATCGGGGGATTAAATGAAAATGGATGTGCATAACAAGTTGTCCTGCAGCATGCCCATTGTTTTGCAAAACGTTATACCCATCACCTAAAGAACCTACTGCGGTGCCAACTTTTTGCAAGGTACTCATCAAAGCGACAGCATCAGCTAAAGGAAGGTCTCCCAAACGTTCAGCATGCGCTTTTGAAATAACTAATGTATGTCCTTTAGAGGCAGGGGAGATGTCTAAAAAAGCAAACGTAGCATCATCTTCATAGACTTTATCACAAGGCACCTCCCCTGAGATAATTTTGCAAAAGACACAATCAGCCATACCTTTCAAAAAGAGGTCTCCTTTATAAAGTTTAACCACCTTTTTAAACAATCAGTAAACAGAAAAATCTATGAAAAGAGTCATATGGCAACCGTTTGCATTGTACCAACCTAGCTGTGATTTTGGCATATATCTTGATCGAGATTTCGCACAGGAGATGTTTGACGCAAAGCTCGACCCTGGGCGACAAGGACAGATGCAAAGAAACGGATATGAGACATTACTGCGACTTGGTGGCATCAATAGAACTCCCTATGATTTTATGGAAGATACGGCATTTGTAAGAAGGTTTCACCTTGGCGGAAATGGAGTATGGTTATCAACAGAGACATCTCTTGCAGAGATGATTGGTAAAAGCCACAGAGAAGGACCTATAGAATTTCATTCACACAACATAGATACGCTACACCAACAACGAAGACTGCTTGCCTTAGTTGATCTTTGGGCGGAACACGCTCACTTATTAATAGAATAGAAGTGGACCCGGCGGGATTTGAACCCACGGCCTCATGGGTGCCACCCATGCGTTCTACCGAGCTGAACTACGAGCCCATACGGGCAGCAACAAAAAGAGTTATAAAAAGTTAACGAACAAAAAAGTCATGCAACTACAAATCATACAACAACAAGCACAAACATGCACAGCCTGTAAACTCCATGAACAAAGAACCAACGTCGTGTTTGGCCAAGGACCATCCAACGCTGACATTCTCATCATTGGTGAAGGACCTGGAAAAAACGAAGACGAACAAGGCCTACCGTTTGTTGGCAAAGCAGGACAGAATTTAACACAACATCTCAAAGACGCAGGACTCAAAAGAGAAGAGGTCTACATCACCAACATCGTCAAATGCAGACCTCCAAACAACAGAGATCCGCAACCAGACGAATACACAACCTGTACGCAAAAATGGTTGATGGACCAAATTGAAACAATTAATCCAAAATTTATTTGTCCGCTAGGCAACTACGCGTCTAAATTTATCCTAGCACATTGTGATCCAGAAAAAATAAAAAGCATGCCAGGTATTACACAAACACACGGTAAACAAACAGAAATCATATTTAGAAACAAATCATATAAAGTATTCCCCCTATTCCACCCCGCAGCATTAATTTACAACAGAAAACTCATTCCAGAAATGCAAAAAGATTTAGAAAAACTCAAAGGATTTTTACAACAAAGAACTTTAGGGTAACAAAGCTAAAATACTCTCTTTATCTTGCAGCGGATTCATCTGTCCACGAATCTTTTTAGCACCGGCAAATCCTCTTAAGAATTGTTGCGTCGCCATTTTCAAATGAGCAACAGAGTCCAACTCAAACCGTGCACACAGCGTAAAATATTCTCGCAACAATTTCATTTTTTCTTCAAGCGCTAAGACAGGTAATTCCTCCCCCGTGCGTAAATAATGATTAATCCGAGAAAAGATATGCGGATCACCTAAAGCACCACGACCAACTACCACATACGAGCAACCGGTGTACTCCATCATATGCGCTGCATCAGCACCACAAAAAATATCCCCATTGCCAGCAACAGGAATACTCACAGCATCAACCACCGCCTTAATATGATCTAAATTTGCTTTTCCCGAATACCCTTGCTCACGTGTACGTCCATGCACAGTAACCATGGCAGCTCCTGCATTTTCACAAATTTTTGCAATGTTTACAGCGTTAACCGATTTTGCTGTAATACCTGTTCGTATTTTCACGGTAACCGGTTTTGATGAAGTAGAAACTAAAGAAGAAACAATCTCTTTAACTTTTGCCGGATTACCCATTAAGGCAGATCCACACCCTGAGTCGTAAATTTTTTTAGCAGGGCAGCCCATGTTCAGATCAATAATATCGCAACGGTTTTGGACATAGTCTAAAGCAGAAGAAAGATACGTTGAGTCATCACCAAAGAGCTGGATAAACACCGGCCGCTCATCATGCGAAACATCAATCATCCGCATCGTTTTTTCATTCTCATTGAGAATTGCACGAGCAGAGATAAATTCAGTGCCGGTTAAACCCGCGCCATACCGCTGACAGAGGAGTCGAAAAGCAACATTGGTAACCGCAGCCATCGGCGCTAAAAAAACGGGTGATCTAAAGTGAGGAAGCATAGGTAAGGGGAGAAGAAAATAACTTTTATAGCTTACGCAACAAGCTCGCCGCAATCTAAAAACGATTTACGCCCAGCTAACAGATCTGATAACACATCTTTTAAATCTTCAAGGGCAACACGAATCTGTTTGCACGAATCTCGATCACGTATAGTAACAACTTTATGCTCGCGAGAATCAAAGTCATAGGTAACACAATAAACATACGCCAACTCATCCGCGCGCGCATACCGCCGTCCGATAGAGCCTGAAGCATCAAAGCTACACATAAAGTCCTTTTTTAAGTCCTTATACAAACTATATGCTTCATCCTTTAACTTATTCATCAAAGGAAACACACCAAATTTCACTGGCGCAAGATCGGGATGTAACTTTAAAACAACGTTACCTCGTTCCTTATCATCCAAATAGGCGTCATACATGAAGACTAAAAAGGCACGGTCAACTCCTTGCGATGGCTCAGCAACCACGTGTGGGATAAACTTCTTACCTGACGCATCATCAAAGAGCATAATCTCTTTACCCCCATGCTCCGCATGTTGACGTAAATCATAATCACCACGGTTAGCCATACCTTGCAACTCTTTCCAGCCAAACGGAAACTCGTATTCAAGGTCCCACGTGTCACATGCATAATGGCTTTTTTCAGTAGGTAAATGTTGCCTGATACGAAACTTATCTGGGCGTGCACCTAAAGAGCAAAACCATTGATGTTCAAAGGCAAGCCAATATGCATGCCAGATAGTTTGAATAATATTTTTATCAACAGCTTGTCGCAACGTCATAAGTACAGCCTCTTTTTTTTCTTGCTGCATGGCAGTCGAGTACACTAAAATTTTATGATCTGCAACATCCGCAAAGAAGGGACAATTATTAACATGATTAGGATGTACAAAATATTCTATTTCCATTTGCTCAAACTCGCGCATACGAAACAAAAAATTCCGCGGAGAAATCTCGTTACGAAACGCCTTACCCATCTGCGCAATACCAAACGGCACTTTCATACGCGCGTTGTCAACAACCAGTTTAAAGTTGGTAAAAATCATCTGCGCAGTTTCACCACGCAGATACGCAACGTTCGACTTATCAACACCAATGTGTACAGGAAACATTAAGTTAAAATCGTTTATTTCAGAAAATGAACCGTTACACTTGGCACACGTTAATTTATATTCTGCAACTAAACTGTTAAGTTCAGCAACAGACAACCCATCACAAACAACCTTTGCTTTTTCTTCAATAAAGGTATCTGCACGAAACTTCGCTTTACACTTGCTACAATGCAAGACAGGATCATTTAAACTAGACAAATGCCCAGACGCTTCCCATACCTTTCGAGGAGAAAGAATAGCCCCATCGATACCAACGACATCGTCACGCTGCTCAACATGCATCCGCCACCACGACTGCATCAGGTTGCGCTTCATCTGCGCACCGTACGGCCCATAATCATACATACCTGCAAGGCCACCGTACATCTCAGAGCTCGGATAGACAAAACCCTTGCGCTTACAAAACGTGGCCATATCTTCAATAGAAATCATCGCGGCAACTCCTCAGCAGCAATAAGCATAGACCCTTCTAAACGAGGGCACGCAGTGTTGACAAAAATCTCAATATCGTTAAAATTTTCAAGAGAAGCCAAATCATACGTGTCATCTAAAAATATGTAGGCTTTTTTGCCAGCATCCTCAATACGTTTTTTTACACGAGTAACAGAACCAAACTTCTGTCCTGGTTTCAACGTTTCCAAAATACCCACTTTTTTTGCGTTAAGATATTTAAGTTGACGTCCAGTTTTTCGTTTAACGTATTGTGCAACTTCCTCTTGCGTAATCTGATCACCTGAAGCAATGAAAACAGGCTTCTTTGTTTCCTGCGCGATACGTATAGGGTGGAACCGACCTTCACCTACAAACAAATAACAATCAACCTCTTTGTTAATACGCAAAGCGTTAGTTGCATTACATCCTAACACTTGCCCACCAACAACAGAATTAGGAATCTTTTGTTGTAACTTCTCTAAAAGATCAAGGTACTGAATAGAGGCAACTAAACCAACCTTGCCAGTCATGGCTGGGTTGAGTACAACATCAGCAACATCTTTTGCCGCTGTAACTTCAATAAACACTTTTTTCATTTTTTCTTAACCTTCAACGTGGCAACTTGTGCCTTCTCAGAAATGATTGCTGAGTTGCCTGTGGGATCTTCAAGAACAATTTTACATTCAATATCACCGTTTTCAATCTTACGCATTTTTTTAAGCAAGTTCTTAGCTTTTTTGCGCGCATCAGCATCAGCAGCACTGTCCCGTTGTCCTTCAAGAATTTTTTTAAAACGGTTCAAAAGACCTTCAACATTAGATACATAACCTTTGGATACTGTACCTGGCTCAACACTCATACGTAAGGTGGGAACTTTTACCGTTGCAGACGAGCTTTTCACCACACGTGCGTTTAAATCATCTTTACAGCTAACAACAAACGTACATTTCAAAGGGTCTTTTCGCTCAGCAGATTCCACATCACTGGTGTGATACCCGCAGCCTTTACAGGTTAAACTAAACAAAAACACTTTGCCAAAGTACGCAATATCACGCTCATCTTCAACGAGCGTCGCTTTGGCTTGCACACACATCGGGCACGGCTGATCATGTAAAACATCCATAAGATAAGCTACAAAAAAATCTATTTAAGGGTTTCGTGGGAGCCCCCAAAAAGCACTTCATTCAATGAAATTCGTCCGACAACGCATACCGCCCCACATGGCCCAATCACTATCTTGCACAGGGGCCGTAAGAACCCTATCCTCACCCAAGACATATGCTAAAAAGTTCCGTGTAGAACGAAATTCTTCGCCAACAATGACTCGTGAGTCAGTCAGGGTAACGAAATTCACAGAATATTTCTTAACTTCCTCATAGTCAACAATAATTCCCAGGGTAGCATCTAACTGTGCAACAAGCGCATCAACTTCCTCTTGAAAAACAAGATAATAGTAATCAGCAACACAAATAGCAAAATTTCCTTCTGGAGACAAAACAACATTAAGACTGGTGTCAAGATGTTGTCCATCCCCCATACGTGTGCCCACTTTACTAACTAGGCCTTCTGCTACAATCTCCATTCGTAAATTTTTATCTTGTTTAACTCCCGGGACAAGAAATCTCTTCAATCTTTGGCATCGAGAAAGGGTTTTTAGATAGCCTTGAACAAGAGTTTCTTGGGTGCGTTGTACAAGGTCCTGAGCTTTTTCGCGATAATGCAATCCTGGCAAAGAGTATGGTTGATACCCCCGCTCAACAAGAAGATCAAGACCAGATAAATCTGTTAATCTTTCAGAAAAAAACAAGTGATCCTCGCTTCTTACAATACAGCCTCCTTCTCCTAACGAAGAGAAATGAAGGTCCACATCATCTGCAGAAACACCCAAAGCAAAAAAAATTTTTTTGGTAAGAGGCGCATTATCTTTTGGTGTAAACACAAGGCCTCCATAGGCTTGGAAAATATCTCGTGACCAGAGAAGTTTTTTAGCTTCTTCTACCGAAGAAATATCAACAAGAAGAGCTACCCCTGGCCTTTTCTCTTCTATTTGTTGCACATACCTCCACAGATGAGCATACCCTGAGTTGAACTCTTTTGGACCAAGCATACAGACACGGTAACCAAGCTCAGAGAGCTCATCATATCTTGCAACATCAATATCAATAAGAGCAGAAATTTCATCTTCATGTAAGGCAAACAAACCAAACCCAGTTTTTGCAGCAGGTCTTGGAGAAAGCAAGAGTGTAGGTTGGTCAAACATAAAAAAGATAAAGAGGAGATCTTAAAAAATGTATTCACTCAAGCAGATAGAAATCATCATCACAAGCAAGTTCACGAGGCATATCTTTTGTAATATGTAACGTGCCCTGCTCATGTAATAATTTCTGTGCAACACCTGATCTAGAACCACCATCACTTAGCTCAGGAGGCGGAAGACCTGGCACACCCCTTACATAAATGAATGCATCCCCGTCTGGCCGTAACATATCATGGATTTTAGGGTAGGCATTTGAAAAGAAATCGGCCATATAATATGCAGCATGTGAGCTTATAACAATATCCGAAGTACCGACATATTCTGCTGACAAATCCATCTCTTCAAAATCCCCAACGACAATTGAATCCAAATCTTGTTGAGCCTCAAGCTCCACTAAATCAAAACCCATCGTTTGAACAAAAGCCCCATACTCCTTTTTTATCTGACGCAAGGCATCTCCTCGTCCACAACCAATATCACTAACAACGATTGGTCTTTTGTCTTGAGAAAGAATAATCTTAGATTCTATTTTTTCAAACAAGTTAACACCAAGCGAGTGAGAGTAAGCTTCTAAATTCCTACCAAAAAGAAAGGGCTCTGACGCACCTTCTAAGGTTTTAACAAAAGTTTTACCAGATCGTTGGCTTCTAGCAAGCCTCTGGCGAAATTGCCTAACAAAGCTCTGCTTTTCACGTCTCGCCAGGGCAAGTCTTTCAGACAATTTCATAATAAACAATTAAAAAGCTACTCCTTCATAAGCTCATCGACCTTACTTTGGCGATACACACGAGCAAAAGAAGGCGTCACACAAATCCAATCCTCTCCAAACCCAGCAATGTCACCATCTATGGCCTGGCAAGTTTTTTTCAGCTTACTCACAGCTCGTTTAAGTTCAACAATATCTTTCTCTCGTAAAGGTCGAATGTTAATTAGAGCAACAGTGTAACCTTCTCGTAAAGAATCAAGCGCAGGTTTAATATCAACGAACTCTTCAACGATAAACGAACGTACCATCACGCGCGCCTTTCGTGCAGCACCTTCAGCAGGCGCATCAATTTCCACATACTCATCTTCAAAATCAGCAGAAAAGCCATCATATTGCTCTCGAGAAGATAATTTGTCACGAAATTTATCAAGTACACCCATTCTAGATCTATCTAGAATAGCAATAACTTATAAAGATTTCCGTGATATTAAGGCTAATTAGTAAGAACCTTAGAGGCACCATAACCAATAGCATAGCAAACACCATAAGCTACAGTAGAAATAACAGCATAAGTAGTTCCATCTTTGATTGGTTCAAGCTCGTTATCCGGCAAACCTAATGCCGCTCCACCAATAAAGCCGGTAGCAGCAACAAAACTACCTAGCTCGACAGGGGTAAAGCGAAAACTCTCATCCATGCCATGCGTGTATCCTTGTAAAAGACCACCAGCCACAGATCCTGCTGCGCATAACGCAACAGCAACAAAACCAACTTTAGTTTCTAAATCACCCATAAAAAATCTAAAGATCAAAGAAGTTAATAAAGTTAATTACGCTCAGAAGCTTCAAGAGAACTCAGAAGGCTCCACAACTGCATACGCACATACGAAGGAATGTTAGGATCTTCGGCAACTGAACTCAGTTGTTCAAGAGACTTATCAACACGTACACCTACATCACCTTCAGCAGACAAAATCTGCATAACATCACCGACACGGTCACGCACACTACGCGGAATAGAATTATCTTCCTGAATCATTGCAAGCTCTTCGCTTATAGCAACAAGATCACTGTCCATTCTCACGCTCCTTGGACAATGTTTGTTGCAAGGCAACAGCTTTTTCACGAAGCGACGCTTCTTGTTTCTCAAGAGCAGATAAACGTACAGCGACCGTTTCTTTTTGTGCAGAAAGATCTGTAACTAAATCATCCTTTTGTGCAGCGACCATAATTTGACCAACAATGCGATACGTGGCACCAGTAGATTTACCTAATTCAGACAAAGCGTTCGCAAGCTCAACTTGCTGTGCTGAAAGAACTTGTTTTTGAGACGCAAAACTCGCTAAACTTTGTTCGATACGCTGCAATTGTTCAACAGACGTCTGCTCCATGAGACACTTATACCGCCTCAACCACAGTCGTTGTCGTACGCGGCTTAAAAATTATTTTACTGTCACAATACGCGCAACGGATTCGTCGGCGAACAAGGTCTGCGGGTACATCCTTTTGACATTGATAACATCTATACACAACCATTTCTAACGACGCTCACTAGGGACATACGCACGTCCCGCAAATTTAGCTTGACATTTATGACATTTCCAGACACCAACAAAAACACGTTTCACTTTGCGGGTTAGACAATAGGGGCATCCATGTGTCGAACGCATACGTGCTTCTATACGAGAAACTTTCTGACGAATTGTCTTTCCATATCGTGGGCCGAAGCGCCCTGCTGAACCTACTTTGTTTGCCATTTTTTCATGTAGTTATAAAAAAAGAAAAAAAAGGTCTATTTCTTAACAGATTCCATACACATACCTGCAGCAACAGTTTGACCAGCGTCACGAATCGCGAAACGAGACATTTGTGGGATCTCTTTTTGCGTTTCAATAACTAGTGGTTTAGTCGGCCGCAGTTTCACAATAGCAACATCACCATTGCGTAACATGTCTGGGTTCTCTTCAAGCACTTCACCGCTTGCCGGGTTAAGCTTTTTGACAAGCTCAACAAACTGACAAGCAACTTGTGCGGTGTGAATATGGAATACCGGTGTGTAACCAACAGTTAACACGCTCGGGTGGTTAAGGACAACCACTTGCGCGGTAAATTCGCTCACAACACTTGGCGGATTGGTGGGATGACCAAGAACATCACCACGTGCGATATCTTTTTTACCGATACCTCGTACAGAAAAACCAATGTTGTCACTTGGGACAGCTTCCTGTACTTGTTCGTGGTGCATCTCGATAGTTTTTACTTCACCAGTAACACCAGTTCCACTTCGAGCAGGCATAACAACAACTTTGTCACCAACTTTCATAACACCAGTTTCAACACGACCTACAGGAACAACACCGATACCGGTAATGTTGTAGACGTCTTGGATAGGTAAACGAAGCGGTAAGGTTGTTGGACGCTCAGGCTCTGTGAAAACGTCTAACTGATCGTTTAACGTTGGACCAGTGTACCAAGCCATATTCTCTGACTTTTTAGCAATGTTGTCGCCTTGCAAAGATGAAGCAGGGATGAAAGGAATCTCGTCAGCCTTGTATCCAACAGATTTCAGCAAGTTGCCAACCTGTGTTTTTACATCGTTAAACTTAGCTTCATCATACTTGACTACATCCATTTTGTTCACAAGAACAGCTAACTGAGAAACACCCATGGTTTTACACAAGAAGACATGCTCTTTAGTCTGTGCCATAACACCATCGTTAGCAGCAACAACTAAGACACCAACGTCAGCTTGTGAAGCACCGGTAATCATATTTTTAATGAAATCTTTGTGCCCAGGCGCATCAATAACGGTATATTCAAATTTTTTAGACATAAACTTTTTGTGAGAAAGATCAATGGTAACGCCACGCTCTTGCTCCTCTTTTAAGTTGTCCATAACAAACGCAAACTCAAATCCAGCCTTTCCAAGCTGCTGTGCTTTTTCTTTAAGCTTACGCATAGTCTGTTCATCCACATTACCGGAGTCAAAGAAAAGACGTCCAACTGTGGTACTTTTTCCGTGGTCTACGTGACCAACGAATACGATATTTACGTGTGGTTTTTCTTTAGCCATATTTTGTATTTCTCTCCCTAATTATGAGTATCAACGTGATTCTTGTATGATTTATAAAGGTTTCTTTTCAAAAGAAGACGCCTCAAGACCCATCTCTCGCAAGTTTTATAAACACTTTCCAGATGCCAAAGCACAATATGGGCAAAAAAGAAACCGTTGACGTCTTAATTGAAGGGGGCAAAGCCTCAGCTGCGCCACCGTTAGGATCATCCCTAGGACCGCTGAAAGTCAACATTGGCCAAATTGTTAAAGATATTAACACAAAGACTGCAGATTTTAAGGGCATGAAAGTCCCGGTAAAAGTCATTGTTGACACAGAAACCAAAGAATACGAAATTGAAATAGGTACACCGCCTGCTGCAGCCCTCATTAAACAAGAAATCGGGCTAAAATCAGCCTCTGGAGAGCCAAATAAGCTTAAAGCAGGCGTTATTGCGATGGAACAGGTGATTAAAGTGGCAAAAATGAAACAAGGCAACTTATTTGTCAACAATTTATCCTCAGCGGTAAACACAATTCTTGGCTCCTGCCAATCTGCAGGTATCTTAGTAGATGGCAAAGAAGCGCACGAAGTCATTGAAGAGGTACGGGCTGGCAAACACCAAGCGCTTATTGATGCAGGAACTACTGAAGTGCCAGCAGAAAAAGCAGCAGCAAACAAAAAATTGCAAGACGAACTACAACTAAAAGTCGCGCAAGTCAAAAAAGAACGTGAAGCTGAAAAAGCAGCAAAAGAAGCAAAAGCGGCAAAAGCAGCTGCAAAAGCTTAAGCCTTTTATATTTTCTTCTTACATCTTATACCCATGAAAGCACTATTATTACTCTCTGGCGGGCTTGATAGTCCTGTTGCCGGGTACCTTATGCAACAGCAAGGCTACACAGTGGATGCAATCCACTTTTCACTAGAACCAATCACTGATGACGGCCCAGAGAAAAAAAGTCTCGCCTGCGCAAAAAAGTTAAAACTAAAAAAAGTGTATACAGCAAACATAGCAAAAGCAGCAGCAATCATTGCAAAAGAGGCTGAACACAAATACTATTTTGTACTCACTAAACGTTTAATGTTACACGCAGCACAAACGTTTGCACAACAAAAAGGCTACGATGCACTAATTACTGGAGAAAGTTTAGGGCAAGTGTCTAGCCAAACGCTAGCAAACTTAAAAGCAATCACCCACGACGCAAAGATGCCAATCTTAAGGCCACTGTTAACAAGAGATAAGTTAGAAATTATAAAAATTGCAAAAGCAATAGACACGTACGACGTGGCAACAGGACCAGAAGTATGCGACGCATTAGGACCAAAAAGTCCTGCAACAAAAGCAAAGGTAGCAACAATTATACGCGAAGAAGAAAAATACAACAAAGATGAACTAATAAAAGAGATCCTTACATCATGTAAAGAGGTTATCGTATGAAAGTAAGCATAATCAAAGAAAACAAAGTGGTAGAAGAAAAAGCAAAAACAGTCGAAGAATTGTTAGAAAAACTCAATATTAACCATACAACAGTCTTAGTGGTACGTAACAAAACTTTGTTAACACAAAAAGCAGAATTAAGCGACGATGACAAAATTGAATTACTTCCTGTCATCTCAGGCGGGTAACATGGCCTGTAAAAACTGTGCAACAAAACCAGTCATAACGTTACCCAACAGCAATATTGACCAATGCGCCTCTTGTTTTGCAAAGTATGTAGAAAAAAAAGTTGCAAAAACAATCAGCAAGTACAAATTAATACAAAGAGACGACCATATTGTAGTTGGAGCATCAGGCGGTAAAGATTCCACTGTTTTATTATATGTGCTAAAACGTATGCAAAGCAAACTTCCCTTCACCTTAACCGCATTGGCAATTGATGAAGGCATTGACGGGTACAGAGATAAATCGTTAGAATTCTTACAAAAGTTTTGCACAGACAACAACATAACCTTAGAAATCCAGTCATTTGAACATAATTTTCAAAAAAAACTCACAGAAATGCTTAAAGGTCAAAAACCATGCTCGGTATGCGGCGTCTTAAGAAGGTACTTAATGAACTTCTACGCGCGAGAACTTAAAGCAACAAAAATGGCAACCGGGCATAATTTAGACGATGAAGCGCAAACCATCTTGATGAACCAATTTAAGCAAAACACAAAATTGCAAGCACGGTTAGGTCCAAAAACAGGTATCAGAGACGACCCCAGGTTCATTCGTAGAATAAAACCCCTTTATCTTTTAACAGAAAAAGAAATTGCTACCTATGCATTCACTAAAGGGCTCATGGACGCCTGGACACAATGTCCTAATGAAAGGTTTTCATTTAGAGCAGATGTGCGAGAAACCATAAACGATCTAGAAAAAAAATATCCGGGAACAAAACACAACATCGTCAAAGCGTTTTTAAACATCTTACCAGCATTAAAACAAAACCAACCACAAGCAACTATTAACGAATGTGTCACGTGCACTGAACCATGTTCTCAAACACAATGTCAAGCATGTAAACTCTTAGACGAGTTAGGACTAGAAAATGTATGCAAAACTAGCTAAAGGGTATAATGAGTTGTACAAAGATGAGCAAATTGAAAAATTAGAAGAAATAAAAAAACATCTAAAAATTAAACCAACGGACAAGTTACTAGACGTTGGTTGCGGTACAGGCATTTCAACAACCTTTTTTTCTTGCCAAACAACAGGCGTTGACCCGTGCAAAGAAATGATTGAGCAAGGAGAAGGAAATCTTGTGCAAGCTCCTGCTGAAAAGTTACCATTTAAAGACAACAGCTTTGATATTGTTCTCTCTGTTACAGCCCTACACCACACAGATATCAAGCAGGCAATAAAAGAAATAAAAAGAGTAGCAAAACCTACAGCACAAATAGCACTTACTGTTCTTAACAAGGCAAATAACTTTCAAGAGATCAAAAATGAAATCACAAAAGCCTTCAAAACAAAAAAAATAGAATCAAAAAAAGATACAATGTTTATAAAAAAGTAAAGAAGGGCTTATTTGCCCCACTTTTTCCAGCCTACCCATAGTGCGGATAAACCAACTAAAACGTAAACAAGACGCTCAAGCCCAGGCCAGCCACCAAGAACCATATTTACAACGTTCCAGCCGCCAAGACCAACAAGACCCCAGTTAAGTGCTCCTACAAGTACAAGCACATCTGTTGTGCAGTCCAGCCAATTACATTTTTTTGCCATAATAAGCATACCTCCTTTTGGAATACAGATATTCTGGAAAATTTTCTTTAAAAAGCTTTCTACAAGCCATTTTCTGTGCAAAAGGCTTAAAAACACAGGATAATAAAAAATATGAGAGGTGTATGGATGACTTTTTTCGAGAATGCAAAACAGAACTTTCACAACGCGTGCAAGTATGTAGACCTCACAAAAGATACCAAAGAAATGCTCAAAAACCCGCAAAAAGTGCACCAAGTAAGCATTCCGTTGCGAAAAGATAACGGCGATTTAGAAATTGTTGAAGGATACAGGGTACAATATAACAATTTACGAGGCCCGTACAAGGGTGGAATACGGTACCACCCTAAAGCAGATGTGGATGAAGTCAAAGCACTCGCATTCTTAATGACATTCAAATGTGCCGTACTCAACTTACCGCTGGGCGGTGGAAAAGGAGGAATCACGCTAGATCCTAAAAAACTTTCTCGCTTAGAGTTGGAACGGCTCAGTCGCGGCTACATGCGCGCAATTTATCAAAACGTCGGACCCAACGTTGACATTCCAGCACCGGACGTGTACACCAACGCGATGATCATGGGCTGGATGGCAGACGAATACGCGGCAATTGCGCGAGAACACATCCCAGAATGTATCACCGGAAAACCTATTCCCTTAGGAGGGTCGCAAGGTCGCGACCAGGCGACAGCTATGGGCGCATGGTATGTGCTACAAGCAGCACAAAAACAACTCAAACTCAAGAAAAAACTCACTATTGCTGTGCAAGGGTTTGGTAACGCCGGTTTTAACATAGCACGACTTTTACACGAAGCAGGACACAAAATCGTTGCGGTTTCAGATTCAAAATCTGCCGTGTACAACCCTAAAGGACTTGACCCGGTAAAGTTACGCATGTGTAAACAAAAAAAAGGTATGGTCGCAGACTGTTACAGCCTAGGTTCAGTAAAAGACGATAAAAGTGCAAAAAAAATAACTAATAAAGAATTATTAGAACTTAAAGTAGATGTGCTCATCCCAGCAGCGTTAGAAAACCAAATTACTAAAGCTAACGCAAAAAACATTAAAGCAAAACTCATCTTAGAAATTGCCAACGGCCCAACAACACCCCAGGCTGACAAGATCCTTAAAAAAACAATAATCATTCCCGATATTTTAACAAACGCAGGAGGGGTCACTACAAGTTACTTTGAATGGGTGCAAAACAGGCAAGGATTGTACTGGAGCGAAAAAGAAGTCTTAGATAAATTAAAAGAAAAAATGACACAAGCGTTTAAAGCGGTACACCGCGAGACAAAAAGACATAAGGTAAATTATAGAACAGCGGCCTTCATAGTTGCACTTAAACGTATTGCAGAAACTGACGAAGCAACAGGAACAAGCAGGTACTTTAAAGGAAAATGAGTAAACTTTTACTTGACTTACTAAACGCCTACGGGCCAAGCGGACGTGAACAGCAAGTTCGCGCAATTATTCACAAGCAAATTAAAAAACACGTTGACGAAATCAAGGTAGACAAGTTTGGCAACTTAATTGCAAGAAAAAAAGGTAAAGGGCCAAAAGTTATGCTCGCATCACACATGGACGAAATTGGGTTAATGGTCAAAGGTATCTCTGAGGAGGGCCACATTCACTTTGCAGCGGTCGGCGGCATTGAACCAATTACGTTAGCAGGACAATCAGTATGCATTTTAGGAAAAACAAATGTATGTTTAGCACAGGGCATCATTACCTGTAAAGCGATGCAGGACGATTACGCGTTAGACGAGATCCCTGAGTTTCACGAATTCTATGTGGATATTGGCCTAGACAAAAAAGGTGTAGAAAAAATTGGGATCACTATTGGTGATTACATTGTGGCAAAACACGAAGCAACGACATTAGGTGCAAAAGATATAGTTTCAGGAAAAGCAATCGACAATCGTGCCGGATGCTACATTCTGATTGAAACACTCAAACAGATTAAAAAAGCGCCATACGACCTCTACTTTGTCTTCACCGTACAAGAAGAGATTGGACTCTATGGTGCAAAATTTGCAACATACCAAATTGACCCGGACTGGGCAATCGCAGTGGACACGACAAACACTGAAGACGCGCACGATAAAAATCCAGGTGTGGCGTTAGGTAAAGGGCCAATCTTAGTACACATGGACGCAGAAGTCATTTCAAACACGTGTTTAAATCAATGGATAACACAAGCAGCAAAAAAAGCAAACATAAAGCTGCAACATAAAGTCGAAGAAGAAGGGGCAACCGACGCAGCATCCATGATGGCATCAAAAGCAGGCGTACCTTCAACGAGTTTCTCAATAGGTGTACGTAACTTACACTCAACGGTAAGTGTCGCATCCATTAAAGACATGCACCAAGCAACCAAAGTTCTACTAAAATTGTTAAGTACAAAACAAACAAAATGTTTAGTTTGAGCGAAATCTTTAATAAGTTAAAAAACAAAAATAAAAAGATGGATAAAGAGAAGTTTGTGCAAGGGGTTTTAGAAATCTACACAACCTTGCAAGGAGCGCTAGACGAAGTCGAATTACGCGCAAGGCTTTCCAAAGGAAAAAGGGTAGTGCCCGGTGTACCTCTCATGGCTCAGGCAGTTAAAGAAAACGTCCCTCAAAGAAAATTAGATAGGATTGTTAGAAAATTTAAAGAACTTTTAGTATCTGCAAAACAAAACCCTTCATTAATAAAACAACTAAATAAAGAGGAAGCAGAAATGTGGGATGCCGTTGGGGGCATGCTTTATTCATGGGCTAGGTAGAATGGGCTTTTTAACAAGATTTTTTGGTGGGGCACACACGCCAAGGCAATTAGAGCGAGAAATCTACACTTTTGACCGAGAGATCACCGAGGCAATTGATCTGTGTGAGTCCGGGAGAAGCAAACAATTAAAAGGTGCAGTAGAACGAGGAAAATTCCTTCGTAAGAATCTCAACGCAACAAAAAAAAGAGCTCTAAGAAGAAAGCAAAGAAGAATTCGCAAAATTATTCGCAATAACAAGGATGCTGTAAACAATATTACCAGAAAAGCAAGGGCAACATGGTTACAAAATTCTGAAACAATAAGGCTTCTTTAATTACGTACACGGCCACAGTCTGCATATTTACAAATTTCCCCTTTATGAGAAAAACCCCTCGAAGAAACTTTTCTAAAAACAGCCCGCGCAACCTCAACAAACACATCGATATCTTTTGAGCTAACAACATACGGCGGAATAACTCTAACGCTTCGCATACCGCAACCTAAAACCACAACGCCTGCTTGCAACATACCCCCAATAAAATCATCACGAATTTTAACAGAAAGCAAATCAAACGCACACATCAGACCAAGGCCACGCACCCCTAAAAAACCAGCATCTACTAAACGTGAACGTAAGTACTTGCCCATCTTAGTGTTACGCGCAAGCAACCTTTCTTTTTTAATAATATTAACAGTAGCCATACCCATCGCAAGATCTAAACTATGCCCAGCGCCCCAGGTAGACGACATTGCACCACTTGCAGGAAACCAAGATCTTTTTGAAACTGTTGCACCGACCTGCAGAGCTTTAGCGCAACTCATAATGTCGGGCACAACACCCATATGTTGATGCGCCCACCATTTACCTGTACGACCAACGCCAGCCTGTACTTCATCAGCAATAAAAGGTATGTTATTTTTTGCACACATCTTGCGAACCTTACTATACCATTTTTTATTAGCAACACGGTACCCACCTTCACCTTGCACAGCTTCAACAATCACAAACCCAATGTTAGACGCATCCGCTTCTTGAAGTAACAAACGCTCAAAAGAACACACAGCATCTTCATTAAACGGTAATCGGTGCATGGGAAACGTCCAAAAATCTTTTTTCTGCACCGCTTTTGAATCAGTGCAAGAAAGTGCACCTAACGTGCGTCCATGAAACCCGCCCATAAACGAGACACCAAAGCGTGCAGCAGGTTGATTATGTAGGGCAACTTTAATTGCATTTTCAACAGCTTCAGCCCCAGAGTTAATCAAAAACGCCGCGTTTAATTTGTTTGGCGTAATACCTAACAACGTTTTGAGCATGTCAAGATGTTCAGGTATGGTAAAATCCTGTCCACCATATTTCACCGGATGTTTACTATAATTTTGAA
>CAYFPK010000001.1:0-86116 GCA_964344975.1 Candidatus Woesearchaeota archaeon | reverse complement strand
GAAACCAGGAAAATTCTTAATCAGGTGGTGTTGGTCAAAAACGCAAAAGTTTAGGGTTAAGAACCTGAATCCGTGTTCTTCCTTATAAAAATTAAAATATTTGTCGGTTGTATGGGACCATGAATTTTTGAAGTTTAAGCTTTCTGAGATTATTACTGGTGTCGCATTTTTCTCTTTCAAGACTGTTAAAATTTTTGCAATATCCATCATTATTTTCTGTTTTCTGTTTTCTTTGTTCCTACTTTTCTCTTTGGAGTTGTGTGATGATATTGCTATTATGAATTTTTTTCCCTTTGGTCCTGTTAGTTCGAGATCGTATTCTCTTCCCTTTGGCACGAAGTTTACTTTGAACCCTTCTTTTAATGCACTTTTTAGAAGTGTTTTAGCTTCCTTTTCTACTGATAATAGGAAACTTTCAGGGCCTATCTTTAAGTTTGCCCACTCGATCATATTAAATTCCATTTGGACAGGTATTGTTATGCTCTTTTTTCTCGATTTCTTGTGTATCTCCCAAATTTCTTCAGGTAGATTTTTGTTTACTACTAATTGAAGATAAGGGTGTGAGCCAATATAACTTTGAAGGGTTGATCCTTTCTTTGTTCTTTCTATCTTGACAACCCATTGACCTTCCTCCTTCCTGAATGTGCAATTTACCTGTTTTCTTTCTTTTCTCTCTTCTTTTAGTTTTTTTGCAAGCTCGTTGTTACTTATTCGAATGACTGCTCTTCTACTTCTGCTTGTATACTTGCTTGTTTTTTTCTTTGATTTCCACTTGTATTTTTGTCTAACAATTCCTTCCTCAATTGTTATGGACGCTTTTGTCTTTATCATGTCCATACAATTATTTTTCTCCTTTAAATCTTTTTTGTATTCTTTTTCGCAAATCTCTTTGATTCGCCGAGAAATTTACTCTCTGACCTAGTTTGCACTATCTTTATATAGCATCTTTTTGTTGGTGCTGTATGGCTGATTCTTCAACAATTTGGATTGAAAAATATCGTCCTATGACTTTTGATGAAGTGTTTGGCCAAGAAGAAACGGTGAAACGCTTGCGTGCGCTTGTCGCTAAACGTAACGTGCCTCACTTGCTTTTTTCCGGTCCTGCGGGTGTTGGTAAAACCACTTTAGCTTTGCTTGTTGCTCGTTTGATGTATGGGGATTCTTGGCGGCAGAATTTGCTTGAATTGAATGCGTCTGATGCGCGGGGTATCGATGTTATTCGTAACGAAGTTAAAGATTTTTCTCGCACGAAATCTATTCAAGATGCACCGTTTAAAATTATCTTTTTAGATGAGTCTGATGCTCTGACCCGTGAAGCGCAGCAAGCTTTACGCCGAACGATGGAAACCTATTCTGCCACCTGCCGTTTTATTTTAAGTTGTAACTTTCCTTCTAAGCTCATTGACCCTATCAAGAGCCGATGTACCTTGTTTAAGTTTGCTCCCCTTGAAGAAGATGCTTTAGCTGCGTTAGTTGATCATATCGCTTCTTGTGAACGTTTAACTGTGTTGCCTGAAGCTCGAAATTTACTCTGCAAGTTCTCTGGTGGAGATGTGCGTAAGTTAACTAATTTGTTGCAGTCTTGTGCTGCATCTCCAGGCGACATTACGCCGGATGTTGTTACCCAGGTTGTTGCGCAGGTTGAGCCTCGTGAAGTTTTGGGGCTTTTAACTACCGCTGTTTCTGGGAATTTTCTAGATGCACGTAAGCAACTTCTTGCTCTTTTGTATACGCAAGGTTTATCAGGTCTTGAAATCATAAAACAGATGCAAAAGGAGGTGTGGGCTTTGGATGTTGCTGAAGAAAAGAAATTGGCTTTGATTTCTCGCTGTGGTGAGGTAGAGTTTCGCTTAGTTGAAGGTTCAGATGATGTTGTGCAACTTGCTGCGTTTCTAGCCTTTTGTGCTTTGCCATGAATGTTCCTGTTGTGTATTCTTCTGCGTATGATAAAATGCTTTGCTCTTTGATGGGTGAGACTGTTGTTTCTAAACTTCCTGTAGCTTCCTTTGCTGCTGTGTGGAAGAAGCGTTCTGTGAAAATTATTGCTGCTTTAGAAAAATATAGTGGGTTGCAATTTCGCTTTGATGTGCCTTGCTTTTTGGTTTCTCATTTACCTGAGCTTGCTATATCTTCACCTTTAACGTTACGTTATCAAAAAGATCATGATCGGTTGTTGTACATTTTGGTGCATGAACTTGCACATGAGTTGCTTGCACAGAATAAAGAAAAAGTTGCTTTGTTTGTTGATACTATGTTTGCAACCCATGATCTTGAGTTTCGTCACCATATCCCTGTTTTGCTGCTGCAAAAGAAAGTTGTTACTTCTGTGTTTGGTAAAAAGTTTTTTTTAGCTCAACAAAAAAAAGATTATTCTTTACCCATCGGTCTTGTCTGGCATACGGTAGATGAGATCTTTTCGCATTACACATCAACTTTAACGGAGTTTTTGGAGCATGACGGTTTGGCCTACTAAGTATGCACCACAGAGTTTGTCTTGTGTGTTACAAGAGGAAGCGTCTTCTCTTGCTTCTGCTTTGCTTGCTAAGCAACATGTACTTCTTTCTGGACCTGTTGGCTGTGGCAAGACGTCTGCTGTCTATGCGTTTGCAGCTGAACATAATTGGGATGTGTTTGAGCTGAATTCGTCGGATGTGCGTAACAAAGCTGCCATAGAATCTTTAGTGGGGACCGCAGGTGTACAGATGAGTCTTTTTTCTCAACATAAATTAATTTTAATTGATGAGGCTGATGGTCTTAGCGGCGTTAAGGATCGTGGCGGTATGGCTGCTCTTGCAAAATTGCTTGACCAGGTGAAGTTTCCTGTCGTGGTGACGACTACCGATGTTGCGTCTAAAAAAATTAAACCATTACGTAAGAAGTTGACGCCTCTTGCTTTTACTGCTGTTTCTTCAACTTTGCTTGTTCCTGTTTTAACGTCTATTTGTGAGAAAGAAGGTGTCGTGTACAACCATACTGATTTACAACAGCTTTGTCGTATGAGTAACGGGGATGTTCGCGCAGCATTACTTGATTTGCAAGTGCATAGCGCGTCTGGCGTGTTTGATCTTTCAGGTGTTTGTGATAGGCGGCCTGAGGGAGACATTACATCAGCTCTAACTTTAGTTTTGAAAGGGAGGCGGACTGCTATAGTTTCAAGTGCTTTTGATGATGTGCCGTATGATCTTGATACCTGTTTTTTGTGGCTTGAAGAAAATTTACCTTATGAGTATCAAGAGCCTGTTGATTTACATGCTGCGTTGCTTGCTCTATGTTCAGCTGACATTTTTCGGCGCCGTATCCGCCGCTGGCAGTATTGGCGATTCTTAGTGTATCAACGTTTTTTTATGACGTGTGGTGTTGCGTTTGCTAAGCGTGAGAAGTATAGCGGTGCGTTTCGTCTTAAACAGATGCGGCGGTTACTTATGATTTGGCGATCGAACATGCAAAACCAGAAACGTAAGTCTATTTCTTCTAAACTTGCTTTGTTTTCTCACCAATCAACCAAAGCAGTCTTTCGAGATTTTGCTTATTATCGGAGCTTTTTGCCTTCGCTTGCTTTGGTACTTGAACTCAGTGATGACGAAACTAGTTGGCTTAGTACGTAAAAATTTATATACTGCTTTTTTTTTGTTCTTCTATTAACATTTATGAGGTGTATTGAAATGGATAAAATTGGAAGTTTACAACCAAAACAAGGGAAAGTTGACGTGGAGGCTGATGTTGTTGAAATGGGTCAGCCACGGGAGTTTTCTAAATTTGGTAAAACGGGACGTGTCGCTAATGCCACAATAAAGGATGATTCTGGAAAAATTAAGTTAACTCTTTGGAATGAAGAGATTGATCGTGTGAAAGTTGGCGTGCGTGTACGTATCTCGAATGGCTATGTTAACGAGTGGCAAGGTGAGAAGCAGTTAACTGCAGGTCGCTTTGGTTCTTTAGAAGTTGTGCAAGCTTAAATTTGCATATCTTTTAATTTTTTAATTCGCTCATCCATGGGAGGATGGGTTGAAAGTAAGTTCATAATTGCACCGCCTTTAAAAGGATTAACAATAAATAAATGTGCTGTTGATTCGTTGCCCATACGCATGGGTCTGTGTTTTACGCCTGTGTGGAGCTTTTGCAGTGCGTCAGCTAAACTGTGTGGGTCTCGTATAATTGTTGCGCCAATTTTGTCTGCCTGGTATTCACGTGTTCGTGAAATGGCCATGTGGATTAATGTTGCTAACACCGGTGTAAGAATTGCTAATGCGAGTACGCTGAGTATGTTTGGTCCGTCGTTGTCTCTTGAAAAACCGCCAAAAATTGCCGCCCATTGGGCCATGGTTGCTAAATAGGAAATTGCGCCTGCGACCATTGCCGCTATTGTTGAAATTAAAATGTCTCTGTTTTTAATGTGGGCCATTTCGTGTGCTAACACGCCTTTGAGTTCCCTGTCTGTTAACAACTCTTTAATTCCTTGTGTTACAGCAACTGCTGCATTTTTTGGGTTTCTTCCTGTGGCAAACGCGTTTGGTGTTTTTGATGGGACAATGTAGACTTTAGGCATAGGCAAGTTTGCTAAGTCTGCAATGTTTCTTATGGTTGCATACAACTCTTTGTCTTCTTCTTTATCAGCCTCTTTTGCTCTATACATACGTAGTACTAACTTGTCTGAGAAAAAAAACGTGATGAAGTTCATCACCCCTGCAAATACTAATGCAATCGTTAAGCCTGATGGTCCTGCAAAGTAATACCCAATAGCTAAGAGTAGTCCTGTTAGGAGTCCTAATAATGCAGCTGTCTTTACTTGATTTATCATTGTGCTGGTTGTTTATCTCGCATGTAAATTTGGAATGTTAAGGTTTCTCCTGCAAGTGGGTGGTTGCCGTCAATGTCAAACGTGTTGCCTTTTACTCGTACCACTCTGAATGTTATTGGTACATTATTTACTGGAATGATTAGTTGGTTGTACAATTGCGGGTTTTGTCTGATGAAGATTCTCCCTTCTTCTATTTTTTCTACTGTGCTTTGCCAACTGGTACCGCTTAAACTTACCGTGTCGCCCACATTGAGTAAGTTTTTGAATGCGACTGTTGTTTCACCAACTTCGGTTACTTCAAGCTCCCAATCGAAGTTAGGTAATTGGATCACTTGCCCTTTTTGTGGCTCTTGTCTGAAAATTTGGATGTATTCTTCTTTTTTTACGGTTGTAATTTCGTCAACTGAAATTACCTTTTCTACCTCTTCGTTGAATAAATCCGGTTGATATGTTCCGTATGCTTGCTCTGGTGGAGCTATGATTATTTTTTCATCGCCTATCTCCATCTCTTTTACTGCAATTTCAACGGCCTCAATTACCTGTCCTGTGCCTGTTCTGAATTTTAGTGGCTCGTAGGTTTTACCTGCTGCGTAAATGTCTGCCTCTTTTGCAATGTGTTCTAATGTGGTGTCAATAACTGTACCGTCGTTAATTTTGAGGAAGTAGTCTAATGTGACATCATATTGCTGTTCTTGCGGAGCTACCGCTTTATAGACGAGTACTGCGAGGACAATTATGAGGATTCCTGCAATGATTTTGTTTTTTTCGATTTTCACTTTGTTTTGCAAACGTTTATATCTTTAAAATCTTTTGGTTGGCTTATGTATGAAATTGTTGTTGGTCGTTCAGCGTCAGATCGTAAACGTTTGGGCTTGCGAGGTACTGTCTTTTTAGGTAAACATTATGTCTCTATGGGGTCTACTACCTCTCTATCTACTGAGATCTATATGGATGTTTCGCGTAGCCATGTTGTGCTTGTGAGTGGGAAGAGAGGATCTGGAAAATGCTTACATGGGGACACTTTGATTACCTTATCTGATGGTTCTGTTAGGCCTATAAAAGATCTTGAGCATGATACCTCTGAAATTTTAAGTCTTGATGATTCGCTTAAAATTAAAAAAATGAAGAAATCTGAGTTTTTTAAGCGGAAGGTTCAACGTTTAGTCTCCCTTCGCTTGCGTAGTGGAAAGGAGATAAAATTAACACCTGAGCATCCTTTATTGACTATTAAGGGTTGGCAACCTGTTGAAGATTTGCGACTAGGTTCTCGTATTGCAACTCCTCGCAGGCAAGATGTCTTTGGTGCTGATTCTTTGAATGAACATTTTGTTAAACTCCTTGCCTATCTCATAGCTGAAGGTCATTGTCGTACTAGTTGGGTTCTTTTTAGTAACTCTGATCCTGTTATCTTTGCAGACTTTAAAGAAGCGATTCGCTGTTTTGATCCAGAACTTGCTGTTCGTTTTCACAGTGACTCTCATACATATCGTGTTGTCAATAAGGATAATCGTTATAGCTTTAGAGAAAATAAAGTAAAATCATGGTTGAAATCCTTTAATCTTTATGGCTTGTATGCACCTGAAAAGTTTATCCCTCAAGAAATTTTCAGATTACCTAAAAATCAACTCTCTCTTTTTTTGAATCGTTTGTTTAGCTGTGATGGCAGTATCTATCAAACAAATGGACATTGGGAGATTGACTATGGGTCTTCTTCTAAAGCTATTGCTTCTACTGTTCACCACCTTCTACTAAGGTTTGGTATTCTTTCTAGACTCAGGTCTAAAAAAGTGAAATATAAGGGTAAGTATAGGGATACCTACATTGTTCTTGTTGGGTCCGAAAGTCGTGAGAAGTTTATTGAAGAAATCGGGTTTTATGGTGCCAAAAAGCAGAAAGCTCAACGTTGTCTGGCTGATTTAGCTAAAATTGCTTCTAATTCAAATATTGACACTATTCCGAAAGGTATTTGGGATTTGTATAGGCCTGCTAATTGGGCTGCAGTTGGACGTGCTATGGGTTATGCGCACCCCAAGGCCATGCGTGAAAGAATTCGCTATGCACCACATAGGCAAACGTTGCTACAAATTGCTCTTGCTGATAACCAACCTGCGATCGCACAGCTTGCTCAATCAGACATTTTTTGGGATGAGATTGTCTCTTTAGAATATCTTGACGGTGAATTTGAGGTTTATGATTTTTGTGTTCCTGAGACTCATAACTTTGTTGCAAATGATATTATTGTTCATAATTCTTACACCTTAGCTGCAATAGCTGAAGAAATCTCTTCTCTAGATGCTGAGATTAAAGAAAAAATTGCCGTGTTAATTTTTGATACCATGGGGGTGTTTTGGACCATGAAGTATCCTAACGTCAAACAAGAAGATTTGCTTGATGAGTGGGGGTTACGTGCGCAGGGTCTTGATGTGACGTTGTATACCCCTGCAGGTGCGTTTACTTCACAAAAAGAGGCAGGGATTCCTGTTGATGCGCCTTTTACGATTTTACCAAGTGAACTATCTAGCTCCGACTGGTGTGGGGTGTTTGGTGTAACGCTGTTCTCTGATTTGGGTATTGCGCTTGATCGTGTTGTACGAAGCGTTTCTTCTCGAAAAGATGTGTATGATTTAAGTGATTTACTTGCCGCTGTTCGTGCTGACACGCGATTAACTGCTTCGCTGCGTTTAGCCTGTGAAAACAGATTTTCTGCAGCTGCGTCTTGGGGAATTTTTTCTGTTGATGCTACGCCTTTAGTTGAGATTGTTGCTGGCGGTAAGGTGAGTATTCTTGATGTGAGTTGTTATGCTGATTGGAACATAAAAAGTTTGGTCGTTGGGCTTTTAACTCGTAAGTTAATGCAACAGCGTATGGCGCATCGTAAAGTTGAAGAACTTGATGATGTGCAACGTGGTCATTCGTATTTTTCTTCACAAATGGGGGCTGTAGGTTCGCAGATGCCTTTGGTCTGGTTGCTTGTCGATGAAGCCCATGAGTTTTTACCTAAAGATGCGGTGACGCCTGCAACGGATGCGTTAGTACAGGTGCTTCGTGAAGGGCGTCAGCCTGGTGTGAGTTTAGTTTTAGCGACTCAACAGCCCGGTGAGATTCATACCGATGTTATTACGCAAACTGACATAGTGTTGTCACACCGTTTAACTTCTAAACGTGACATTGCTGCTTTGAATGCGATGATGCATTCATATTTGCCAGGGCAGATTCAGAAATATTTTGATATGTTGCCGCGTATGAAAGGGGCTGCTTTGGTCTTAGATGATACTGCTGAGAAAATGTATCCACTGCAAATTCATCCTCGAAAAACGTGGCATGGTGCTGATGCTCCTGTTGCTGTTAAAGCAAAAGGTTCTGCCTTTGAAAAATTAGGATTGTGAGGTCATCAGCTACTACCGTCCGTCATCTCCTGAAAGGATCCGCGGGTGTTCACTAAATCATCCCTCGATGATTAGAAGTTGTTTTAGTTTTTAAGGTCTTGTTATTTTTTGCAATGAACCGTCTGGTTGTGCTTGTAAAACGAACGGTGTTAAGTGTCCTTCGTACATATCTTCAGCACTTCGAAATTCACAACGTTCAAGGTCAAGACCAACTAAGACGTTGTCTTTTGGAAATTGGTATGTTCCTTGCTCAACCGGGTTACCATTGATGTCGATACCTACGTCTCGTACTTCAAAATAGTCGGATTGTGGATCCCAGTGACCGTTTGCTAAATAAATGCCGTTTGGACATACTGTGATGCCTAGCTCTTCGGCTTCACTTCTATTACAGCCTTGATATGCGAATACTGCTGCTGTAATTGCGCTAGCAATCATTGCGGTTCCTAAAAGTCCTTGAGTGATATCTGTTAAAGGCATTGTTACTCTTTGTTAGTAGTAGTTTCTTTAAATACCTTTCGCTTTACAGTCAAAACAGTACCTGTGGATGTTTGGGCCATAGTCGCCGCATTTGACGGTTTTTTGCACTTTAAGCCATGTATGCTCCTTTTCTAGGCGCTTTTTGATGTCTTGTGCGGTTTGCTCTAGATTAAATGCGTACACGTGGATATTTGTGCCTTTTTTGACATGTTTTTTTATCGTGGGCAAGAACTCTTCAGCGGATTTAGGTAAGGGCATGATGATTCGGTCGTAAGTCTTTTTTGGGATTGCTTTTTTCACATCACCGCAGATGACTTCTATGTCTGTTTTTTTACAATTTTTTTTAGCGTATCTACATGCTGTTGGATTGAGTTCAATTGCTGTTATTTTTACGGTCGGGTTTTGCTTTTTCATCACTAATGGAAATGGGGCACAGCCAGCAAATGGTACTAAAATTTCTTCACCTTTTTTTGTCAATTTTGCTATTCTTAGCCTTTCTGTTGCTGTTCTCGGTGAAAAATAGACCTTTTCTACGTTGAGTTCAATTTGAATCCCGTTCTCTTTATGTGTGGTTACCTTCGTGTTTTTTCCTGCTAAAATTTTGATGTTTTGTGTTCTGTACACGCCGTGGTGGATGCCTTGCTTTTTTGCTACGGTCTCTACATTTTTGTTTGCTTGCAAATATGCTTGTGCAATAACCTTTTCCTTTTTTGTTAACTCACTTTTAAGTTCGAAAATTAAGATGCTACCTATCACATCGTAGGCAGATGGGAGGAGTTTTAATTGTTCTTTTGTTAACACTTTTTTTAATATTGTTTTTGCTGTTATACGTTGTTTTTTTTCAAACACTTTGTTGACCATTTTAATGCCTTTTATTTCTTTTATGAGAGGAATGTACAAAAATTTTTTGTCTCTTTTTGCTTTATATTCTTTGTTTATTACCCCTTTGTCAAAAAGGCGTTTTTTTTCTTCTTGTGCCTTGCTTAGTGGGATTTTAGCTGCTTTCATCTGTTTATGTTATCACAAGCTTTATATAACCATTTCGCCGATTTTGCATTTAGACATGTTTGTGCTAAAAAGAGGTAGGTTTTTGCTAGTTTTTGCTCTGTTGCTACTTTGTTTACCTTTAGTTTCTGCTGTTGTTTTTACTCCTCTAGATTTGTATTATGATTATTACGGTTGGCTCGATTTTTTTGTTGCCTTTCTTGTTTTGTCTTTACTTTTTGATGTTGCCCTCAAACCGTTAGTGGGTGGTGATGGTAAAACTTCAAAGAACCTTGCTTTTGCACTTGGGCTAGTATGTTCACTTGCACTTGTTACCTGGGAAATTTATCAAGGGTTTTCACTTTTTAGCATTGGTCCGTTTGTGTTAGTTTTCTTAGGTATCATTGCTGTTGGGTTTTTGTATCACTTGGTTAAAGATAAAACGCATGGGTCGGGGATGTACCTTATTGGCATTTTACTTGCTGCTTTACTTGTTGGCTATCTGTGGTACCCGCAGTTGTTTTATTGGATACCTATCCCTGCAGAATTTTTGCTTCCTGTAGCTTTACTCTTAGGGTTGCTATTATTAATTCATATCTTACGTGGTACTAAAGATCGTGTTGCTGCGTATGGTGCTGGTGAAGATGGTGCTAAGGAAGGTTTTTGGCACGGTCTTGGTCGCCTTTCTTCTTCTGGAAAAGATAAAGGTGTTGGTGCTGCTAAGTGGACTGGCGATAAAGGTTGGGGAGCTGCTAAGTGGACTGGCGATAAAGGTTGGGGCGCTGCTAAAGGTGTTGGTGGTCTTGGCTGGGGTGCTGCAAAAGGACTTGGTGGTCTTGCTCTTTGGCCGTTTAAAAAATTCGGTGGGCTTTTTAGATCAACGCCACGTGCTTCATTTACTGTTATACTTCATCATGAGCCTGCCATTGACCCTGTACGAATTTCAGCTAGTCCTACGTTGCGTCTCATTGCTCATGTGCAAGGTGGAGAACCTGGCCGTATTTATCAGTTTAAGTGGCGTGTGAAAAATTATCCACAACGTTTTGCTGGTCCGAACTTAGATTCGATTACCTTAGATCTTGCACGTTATGGGTTGCGGCCTGGGCAACGCATGAACCTTGGTTTAGAAGTAACCTGTACCGATACTGAGACTGGCGCAAAAGCGTCATCAGGTGTGCATGGTGTTCAAATTGTTAATGATACTGTTGCTCCTATTCTTCCTGAACCTGAAGAGGTTAAGCCTGAGGATGAAGGTCTTAATTGGTGGGAACGTTTAAAGCGAAAGTGGCGGCGAGGCAAAGATGAAGATGCTGAACTGGGTGAAGCTGCTCGAGCTACTTCTGTGAGGATTGTTGCTGCGCGATCTGATTGGAAAGAGTTTAAAATAAAAGTTAGAAAAGATAAAAACTTTGTGCAAGTTCCGGCAAATACTGAGTTGACTTTTAGTGCACTATTTGGTTCTTCAGTTGTTTCTTCTGGTTGGAGTATTGTACCAGGATATGTTTCTTTTGATCATATTTCTGTTAGACCCTCTGCAAGAGGAGTCTTAACTACTTTTTCTACTCCTCCGCTTGATTCGAACCTTTACACGGTTGCTGTTGCAGGTTATGATGATGCTGGTGAGCGTGTTAATTATGACCTTATTTTTGTTGAAGTTGTAGGTGAAGGAGTTAGTCCTGAAGAGCCTGAAGCGGATGGACCTCCTACTCTACCAAAGGATTTTAAATTTCGCTTTTTGAAAAATAAATCCTCGGGTATTTCTACACCTTCTTGGCGTACCCCTTATGAATTTAGAATCTCTTTTGCTGATTTTCATTCATCTGTACCACTACATCTTGGACTACAGTTGCAAAAAAAGGATTTTATACCTTATCAACTTTCACTTCTCTTTAGATCTCAGGATGGTACCACTCTTTTTCCCGGTATGTTTATGGAGGATGATGGATCCTATCTTTTTGATCTTTCTCAACTTCGCCGCCATTTTTCTTCTGAATATCCGCCTGCTTTTGGGAAACCTTATCTTTTCTTTTTCAAAGTCTTTGCGCCTGATGCGGATGTTGAGTACGATCGCTCCATTTTGTCTTCAGAGGATTATTTTTTGTCTATACTTGCAGAAACCTCTGATGAAGCTACACCTTTGCCTGTTGTTCATTTGGATATGCCTGCTGAAGTAACTGCTGGAGGTCCCGTTGTTGCTCGCTTAGAGCCTGGTGAAGTGGCTGACCGTGTTGATCGCATTGTGTGGCATGTGCGACCTGCCAAGAAAAAAAAGGGTTGGTGGCCTTTTGGGGGAAAACGTCCATGAAGAAGTTTAAGAAAGGATTTATCTTGGAACCTGCTGCGGGTGATGACTTTACCTATGATTTTACCTCTGAGTTTGTTGCTTTAAGTAAGATGGTATCTTCTGGAGAGTATGAGATTTCTGCTGAACTTTATGATGTGGGTGGTGAACAAATTGCTGTTACTGCGCCTGTGTTGTTTTCGTTTCACGTGCCTGTAGAAGTGCCTGTTGAAATTGTGGATGAAGAGGAGATTGCTGAATCTCTTGGAGTTGATATTGATCCTAACTTTTGTGCTCACCTGCGTTTTGCCAAGGAAGGTGCCTTTGGTTTTCGCAAAGATGTACTGCTTTTTGATGGAACTCGTGTGGATGATGCCAAGATTGCCTTTAAACTTTCTGGGGAACGGCTTCAAGACTATGAATTGGAGGTTTCTCTTGTTACTGAAGATGGCCGTGCATTTCTTTTTACCAGCGCTGTTCTTGCTGCACATACTTTGGTTGCTCAAGAAGATGGTTCTTTTTTACTTGTGCTGAGCCATTTTATCTGTGATGAACTTGGAGATGGTGCAGATGTTGTTCGCTTAGATGCTTCACTTCTTCGTTACTCTGATAAACATCTTTTGACTACCTCTGAGTTCTTGTTTAGATTTGACCCGTTACTTCCTCTTTCTACGCCTGAACCTCCAACTGAAGAAGTACCTGGAGAAGAAGTTTCCCGTGGAGTTTCCCGTGTGCATATTATGTCTCCTGTTGATACTGCTGCGTTTGTGGGTTCTGATTTGCACAAGGGGCTGTTGCCTTTAACCGATACAACTTTAGAGGTTGCTGCGCGTGATGTACCTTTGAAAGCGACAGTCTTGTGGTATGTTGTGCGTGGCAAAAAGGCGTTGACGCTTAAGGATGTTGCAAAAGTGTATCGTGGTAAACGTAAACCTGTGGGTCTTGGAACTTCTTTGGAGTGGGATTGTAATTATCGTGAACGGCTTAAAAAACCTTACCCTAAAACGTTTACGTTACTTTGTGTTGTGGTGAGTGGCCGTGAGAAAACTCATGGTGATATTGTTGGTTGGAACTATTTGGTGTTAACTGACCCTATGCCGAAGATGCCTGTGATGAAAATCTTGCTGAACTATCCAGTTGTGAAAACACTTGCTCCGAGAGATTCTTTATTGGATAGACTTCTTAGTGGTCCTGATCCAAAAATTTATTATTACTATGTCCTATTAAATAAACCGTACTCTTCACAACCCGTTGTTGCAACTATTGCGAATCTTTCTGATTTTCCTGTTGGTTTTTCCTGCAATCTTTATGCTGGAAATTCCTACTCAGGAGAACCTTTTTCTGAAGATGGAAGGTTTCTTTTTACCTCTCGGTTTGTTACTGATCTTTTTTCTTCATACCGTTCTACTCGTCTTAGTTTTTATCCTGCTTTTGAGGGAAAAACAATCTCTTTTTGGCGTTTGCCCTTTGCTAAAGGTACCTCTGGCCCTGAAAGAAGGCCTGACCGTTTTCAAACCCCTATTGCTTTAGGTCCTATTGCAACGAAGTCGGGAGCGATGCCTAAGTCGATTCGTTATTCTTGTGATGAGAACTCTGCTTTTTTTAGATTTGATTTTTCCAAGAGTCCTGACTTTTCTTCTTTAATTCCTGAAGAGGAAGTTGAACCGCCAGTTGTTGATGAGTCTGAAGCTGATCGCGAATCTATTGATTCTCCGCCTGTTGGTCGTGCTGAAGATTTTGCGGTTTTAGGTGTTGATGAAAACCGTTTTGTATTTTTAGATGAGCCTGAGTCAGCTGATATTGCATATTTGTTGGAGGACGAGAAAAAATGAGCTGGCGATATATCCGTTTGGCTATTCCTAAGGATGTTGTTGCTCCTGATTCTGTCTCTTATTGTATTTACCCTGGATTTCTTGTTGCTTCAAGAATTCCTAAAATTTTTGCAGAAAAAAAGTATCCCTCTTTTTTTGCTTATAGAATTCGGAAAACTGTTTATATTTTTGACTTTGATGCCTCTACTTGTTCTGCTCTAGCATTTAAGGACTACCCTATGGCGACAGTGTGTGTGTTACTGCAAGATAAAGAGAGTGGTCGGGCTTTTTATGATTATTTTTATGTTGCTGCTACGCGTCCTGAAAAACCTGAGGAACTTATAGATGAGTCTACTCATGCACCTGCTCGAGAAAAAATTCTTGATGATGAAGAACTTTCTTCTTTAAAGTCTCCTGCTCAAGAAAAACCAACCTTGCCTGATGGGTTTGGCTTGAATTTTATTAAAAAATATTCTAAGAATGTTTCTGCTGAGCCTAACTGGCGTAAAGCTGTATCTTTTACTGTTACAAACCCTGAAGATTTTCGCATTGCCTTTAAGTTTGTTAAAGCTAAACCTAAAGATTACTCTGTTTTTGTTCGTATTCAAAGCTCTACTAGCCATTCATCCTCTTATGTTGCTTGTACACGTTCACGTGATGATGTTCTTTACTATGTCTCTTCTTCTGATCTGCAGCGCTCTTTTGCTAAGACAGGTCTTGATGTGCATTTTAGTTCTATTGATTCACCCAAGCTTTATCTTGTTGTTTTACCTAAAGATAAAAAAGAGTATGTTGATCATTCTGATGAACTTTTCTTTGAACAATATTCGCTTAGGTTTGCAGCGCCGAAACTAAAGCTGGACTTTTCTTTAAGCTCTATGCGTCATGTTGATGGTCGTATGGTTCGTAAAGGTTTGCGTAAACATATGCAATATACTGTTGCCCGATCTGATCTTGCTGATGCTTGGCTTTATTTCTCCATACAAGGTCTTACGGATGTTGAGCGGGCAGTACTTGCTCCAGACTTACAATTTAGTTGGAAAAGTTCTGCAACAGGCGATGTTTTGTCTCTTTTTGATAATGAGAACCCTTCGCTTTTTGATCATTTCGATCTCTTTGCTGAGTTTTCAGAGGTCACTTTGGATGTTTACCTTTCACGAATCTCTTCTTCTGGGGAACGAAAAGATCTTGCACATCGCAGTTACACGTTTACTATTACTGATGAGCCTAAGGTAAAAGTTGGTGAAAGTGAGCTTGCAGCTGAGCCTGAAGTTGCAACTGCTCCTGCTGAACTTTCACCTGAACCTGCAGTCTCTGCGGATCCGTATGCCGATATTTTTGCGGGCAAAGAAGATGTAAACTTTTCTGGTGATTCGGAGGATGATTGGTTTAGATGAATCCTAAAATATATTACCGTTCTATACGTTTACATTCTGACCTTGATTTTTTTTATTTGGTTTTGCCCGGGGACCTTGATCGTTTTGATGTTGATGCTGACTTGGACAAAGCTATTGCTATTACTGAAGATAAACTTGAGCCGCATCGATTTGGTTCTGATGTGCTTCCTGCTTTAGCTTGTGATGTTACTGACTTTTATAACCAGTATGATGATGCAACTCTTTTTTTAATTGCTAAAAAAAAATCTGATGCATCTTTAGTTAAAATTACTCCCATTGCTTTACACTTTCCTCGTGAGGAACCGCAGCCTGTTTCTGCGCCTACTGTTTCTGCGCCTTTAGTTGTTACTATTGATGCTTCCTTTGCAGCTACAGATGAAACCTACCAGATTATGAGTCGTGATCAAATCTCTATCCCTATTCATTTAGCAGGTTCGCTTAAAGATGTTGCCTCTGTTGCTTTGTATCAGGTCGTTGCTAATAAACGTACCCTTATGCAACTTTTGCCTTTAGATCGCCCACAGCGTGACGTTGTTTTAGTTTGGAAACCTACTGCTGTTGTTGGAAGTTCTGGACAAATTGTTGTTGAAGTTCTTTCTCGTGGTGATGTGGTTTTAGCTTCAGTTTCTCGCGATTTTTCTTATGAGCGGCGGTTTCATCTGTTTGTTGATGAGCAGGAGTTGCGTGTTGACCGTGAAGAAGTTACTTTAGCTTATCAGTCCTTTGCGGATTCTGATGTTGCTTTTATTCGCGTAGATTTTTTGTCTAGTGATGGATCCTTTACGAGTTCTGCAATGACTTACCCTGTTGGAGACGGTGCTGTTACTTTTTCTCGCTCTGCACTTGTTGATTATACCTCTGTGCGTTTAGTTCCCTGTGTTGATGCAACACACCCACTTTATGACTCTGCTATTGAATTGCCGCTTGTTTTTGTACCTTTCTTACTCTCTGTAACGCCGGATGATGGGTCTAACATTTTGTTTGTTGGTTCACCTTCACGTTGGTCAGTAGATTTTTTTGGCGATCCTTTTGCTGTACAGCATGTTTTGTGGGGATATGAAATTTCTGGACACTTTATTGATTTAGATGATGTTGTTGCGCAAGATGTTGCCGGCATAGTTGTAGATCTTGTTTTGGGTGGTGAAGCTTTAGCTGCAAACCGTTTAGTTGCACGATTGCATACCTTGGATGGTATTGTTGATGAACTTTCGTTTCCTATTACAGTTTTACGTCACCCTGCAGATATTGCTGTTACCATAGAAGGGCCTGCTGTTGTTGCTTGTAACACAGATGTCTCTTATGCAGTGGACACGACGGCGTTGTATGATGTTTACTATGCAGTGAGCTCGTCTACTTTTGATGAACTTGTTGCTTCAAAGTTTGCTGTGGCTGATGCTGTTGGCCCTGTGCAAGTTTCTTCTCCTGTTTCTTTTCGCTTGCATGATGAAGGAAGGTACACGTTGTATGTCTATGTTCGTTATGCTGGACAGTATTTTATGATTGCGCGTCAAATTCTAACTGCCGTTGATGAACTTCCTATCTATCATCTTGTTTCTGAGGATGCTGTTGCTGCAGGAGAGGAGTTGTCTGTACACCTTTTAGTGAAATCTGGGCCTGCACCTGCGTTTGTTACATGGTCGTATGTTGATGCTTCAGGAGAAGTTGCTGCTTTGCCAGAGGATGCTGCTGTTGCAGGAGATCTTGTTGCTGTCTATCAATTTGCTGATTCTTTAACTGGTCAACAGGTCACGTTACGTGCTGAGGCGTACCATGTGTCTGGTGCTTTTCTAGGTTCTGCTGTGGGGGCGGTTACTGTTGGCGCTGCGCCTGTTGCTGATTTGGTTGTACATAATTTTCCTGCAAGTTTAGCTGTTGATGAATCTGTTGTTTTTTCTGTTAGCTCTTCTCGACCTCTTGTGGAAAACCTTGTTTCTGTTGATATTTATGATGTTGCTTCTCGTACAAGTGACTTTTCTTTTCCTCAAAATCTGACTGTTGGTGCTGATTTTTTGTATACGCCGCATGTGCCTGGTCGTAAAGAGCTTCTTGTCCGGGGGCAAGATTCATTAGGTGAAAAAGTTTTTACTCGATTACTTTTTTCTGTTAGTCCTATTGCTGTGACTTTGCCCGAATTGGTTGTTGCTGGTAAACCTTATGCTTCGCTTTTAGATGAAATCTATTTGTATGTTACTGGTGTTCCGAAAAATGTTGCTCGTGTGGAATGGTGGACTACAGATTCGGAGCATTTTGTTGAAAAAGTTGGTGAAGGTTTAGAATTGCATTACAAACCTTCAGATGAACTTGTCCTTTCGTTTATTGCGAGAGGTTTTGATTCTTCTGGTGCAGAACTTGCTCTTTCTTTGCCGTTTGATGTGCGCCTTTCTACATCTCCAGCGCCTATCTTAGATGCTGCACATCTTTTGGATGAGGAAAAGGTTTTGTTTTTGAAGTTGCGACGTCTGCTTAAGCGCTATACAGATGGTGTTGCACTTACTGATGAACAACATCGTGCAGTGGATACTGTTCTTTTACAAATCTCTTCAGTAGAAAGTGCCGTTGTTGAGGCTTTTGAGCATCTTTCCTCATTTGTTGATCTTTCTGTCATGTATGGTCTTGACCTTGATTCTTTGTTGACTCCACGTTTTAAGACGCTTATGGATTCGTTTGTACATGTTTTTTCAATGGCTAAATATGGGCTTGCTCTAAAAACTATTCAAAACTTTACTGGTAGTACAGATAAAGATGCTACTAGTCTTTATTATCTGCGCCATGAATTTCTTGATCGATATGCCATGCAGTTGCAAAAACCAGATGATTGGTTGGATGTAACTGATGAGCGTTTACCTGAACTTTCTTTAGAAGAAGACACTGTTGAAGTTGGTGAAGGTGAACGTAGTTTTTCTGAGTTAGAAGATGTTGATACAGAAGAAGTTGAAACGCTTTAAAAGTCGCTTAACCCTTTTTGGGTTTTTTCTCTTTTGCTGAGTCTTTTTATGTACCCTTCGACTCTTGCTTGGTTAAACTCATTTTTGTCTACCAATAAATTTAACAACCTTTTTTCGTTTGGTTGTTTCCATACTAGTTTGTATTTTTCTTCAATGGGCATTTTGGTGAAAATGTTGTAAATTTCTTCTGGATCAAAGTCGCACTCAAGATCTTTGAAGATGTTTTTTATCGTTTTTTTCTCTTTAACTAACTTTATTGCTTTTTTTGGGCCAATCCCTTTTATGCCGCCTCTGTTAAAATCTGTCCCTGTTAATATCCCAATTGCTATTAGTTGTTCTTGGTTAATGACTAGTTCTTTTTTTATTTTTTCAAGTTTCATGAGTTCTAAAAACGTGTATACATATTTTCCACCCCGTAGTCTTCTTTTTTGTGCCAGTGTTAAGTTTCGAATACTTCTTGGACAGCCAAACAGTAAACTGTCGTAATCAGAAGATGCTGCTGCGAAGACATCATTTTTTTTGGTCATGTATGCTGTTTGTGCTTCAGCTTCTTGGGGGGCTTGTATACAGGGAAACCCCATAGCTTCTAGGAGTTCTTGCGATTCTTCTTTCATCTCTTTTGTTAATCTGATGGTTTGCTTACTGTACTTGTATGCGTCGTCTACATTATCTTCTTGCATTGCTGTGTCATACTTTTGTTTTGCGAGCACTTTTCTGTGTGCACGTGCTTCAAGTTCTTTTACTTTAAGTAATGGCGGTTTGCCGTCAAAGACAAAAGCAAGTTTAATTTCTTTTTCTGTTAAATTGCTCACTCGTGACAATATTCCTTGCAAATGTGATGTTGTTTTTCCTTGGCTGTTTTGTAAAGGAGTGCCGTCTGGTTGCCTAATGCTTGCTAGGAATTGATAGGCCATATTGGAGAAGTCTACTGCTACCTTTTTGCCTTTAAGATCTTCAAACTTGATTTCTTCTTTTGGAATGATACTTGCTAAGTTGATGCCCATGGTTTTTGCTCTAATAAAGCTTTATAAAATGGTTTTGGTTCCCTGCTTTATGGATGATTTAGCTTTATGGCAAAAACCTGGCGTGATTGCGTCTGAAGCTCTGTATTATGGTGCTCATTTGATTAAAGAGGGCGTTTTACTTTTGGATGTTGCCAACAAGGTTGAAGCGTTTGTTCGTAGTAAAGGTGGACGTTTAGCTTTTCCTGTTGGTTTGTCTGTCAATGATATGGCTGCACATTATACGCCTGCACCAAATGATCCTAAAGTGTTTGCCAAAGGTGATTTAGTCAAAATTGATGTTGGTGTGCATGTTGATGGCTACATCGCTGACAATGCGCGAACTGTTCTGGTTGGTGGTGGGTCTAGTGATATTCTTGATGCTTCTTTGCATTGTTTACAAGCGGCGACTAAACTTGTGAAACCTGGAACCGCTGTGCGTGAAATTGGTGCTGCTGTACATGATGTTGCTAAAGATGCAGGGTTTAATCCAGTGCGTAATTTATCTGGGCATGGGGTTGCTCGTTGGAAGGTTCACGCTGGTATGACTATTCCTAATTATGATAACGGTGATGAGACGCAGCTTAAAGCAGGACAGATGATTGCTATTGAGCCTTTTGTTACTGCAGGCAGTGGTTTTGTTAAAGAAGGAGCACATTCTACTATCTATCGGTTTGATCGTAAAGCGCCTGTACGTGATAGAGTTGCTCGTGATGTGTTGAATTTTATTTTGGCTGAGTTTAAGACTCTGCCTTTTTCTAAATTAGCGATTGCTAATGAGTTTGGTGTGCAAAAAGCTACGCGAGGTCTTATGATGCTTGACCGTGCCCGGGTGATTTATGGCTACGCACAGTTACCTGATCGTGATGGTCAGTTAGTTACGCAGCATGAGAATTCATTTTTTGTGACGAAAACCGGACATGTGATCACGACACCGTTTAAACATCTGTAAGCTTTATATGTTTTTGTGTGTTGTTTTTTTTATGGAACGAAGTCCTTTTGCTTGTGGTGTTGCTGATGCCTTTTTGGATGTTTCGGTAGATGGTCTTATGGCATTACGTGATTCTTATATCTTTTCGAATGATGGATCTGTTGCAGTTACTGATATGATTGATGGGCTTGCACGTGCCATCGTTTGTTTAGAATCTGAGGATCGTTTTGCGCTTTTTCATTTAGCTGCTTATCGAGAAGGGTACTCTTTTTATCAACCAAAATAGTTTGTTTGTGCTTTAGACATTGCTTGTGCGCGAGCTGTTCTTAAGTAACTTTCTTCGATTTCTTCGTACTTTTTCATATCTTCTTCGCGAACAGATGGGTGTACTTTTTCTAATGCTTTTTGGAAATGTTGCATCTCAACAATTTCTGTGCTTTCGTTGTCACGTAATGCGATCATTGCTGCTTCACGACATAGCCCTTCAATATCTGCACCGACGTACCCTTGCGTTTTTTCAGCTAAGGTTTGGATGTTCACACTTTCTGCTAGTGGCATTTTTGCTGAATGAATTTGTAGAATCTTTTGTCTTGACTCTTTATCTGGTACTGGTGCTAAAATTACTCTGTCGAAACGTCCTGGTCTTAATAATGCGGGATCCATAATATCTGGTCTGTTTGTCGCACCGATAACTACTACATCATTTAATTCTTCTAGGCCGTCAATCTCTGTTAGCAGTTGGTTGACTACGCGTTCTGTTACGTTTGTGTCCATGTTACGTCCACGTTGCGGTGCTATTGCGTCAATTTCGTCAAAGAAAATGATCGTTGGTGCTGTTTGTCTTGCTTTTTTGAAAATTTTTCTAATGCCTTTTTCTGATTCGCCGACAAACTTTGATAAGAGTTCAGGACCTTTAACTAAAATGAAGTTTGCTTCAGATTCGTTTGCTACCGCTTTTGCTAAAAGGGTTTTACCTGTTCCCGGTGGGCCGTATAAAATGATTCCTCTTGGCGGTCTGATCCCTAGGCGTCTGAAAATGTGTGGCTTTTTGAGTGGCCATTCTACTGCTTCTTTAAGTTCTTGTTTGATGTTTTCTAGTCCACCCACGTCACTCCAGTTTACGTTGGGTGCTTCAACTAACACTTCACGCATGGCTGATGGTCTTACTAGTTTGAGGCTTTCTCTAAAGTCACCGTACGTAATTCTTAGCCTTTCTAAAATTTCTTTTGGGATTGGTTCATCTTTTTGCATTTGCAACTCTGGTAAAACTTTTCTTAATACCACCATTGCCGCTTCTTTACATAATGCTTCTAAGTCTGCACCGACAAAGCCGTGTGTTACGCGTGCAATTTCTTCTAAGTCTACACTTTTATCTAACGGCATATTTCTTGTATGGATTTTTAAAATTTGTAATCGTCCTTCTTTTTTTGGTGCGCCAATTTCTACTTCCCTGTCAAAACGTCCTGGGCGTCTTAATGCAGGATCAATTGAGTTTGGTCTGTTGGTTGCCGCAATGACTACCACTCTTCCTCGTGACCTTAATCCGTCCATGGTTGCTAAGAGTTGTGCTACTACTCGTTTTTCCACTTCACCGTAACTTTCTTCACGTTTGGTTGCCACCGCGTCAATTTCGTCTAAGAAAATGATTGCTGGTGCGTTTTTTTCTGCGTCTTCGAAAATTTCTCGAATTTTCTTTTCTGCTTCACCGACAAATTTACTCATAATTGCCGGTGCGTCTAAATGGATGAAATGTGCGTTTGTTTCATTAGCTACAGCTTTTGCTAGCAATGTTTTACCTGTACCTGGTGGGCCGTGTAATAAAACTCCTCGTGGTGGTTGTACACCTAATCTTTCAAAAATTTCAGGATGTTTTAATGGTAACTCTACCATCTCTCTTATTTTTTTAACCTCTTCAGTTAACCCACCGATGTCTTCATAGGTTACATCGATTGCATGTTCTTCAGTTACTTCAGTTGCTTTTGGATTAATGTTAATAGTTGTATTTTCTGTGATAATGACAGGACCTTTTGGTTCTGATTTTACCACGATGAATTTTAATGAACCAAACCCGAACCCGCTGTTAAAATCTTCAAAAATGTCGAACATGTCTTCAAACGGGGAACCTACCATGGTTCGCTTACGTCTGCGTGTTCCACCTAAAGCTAACTGGTCGCCGACCATCACGGCTCTTGCGAGTAATCCTCTTTTGAATAGTAATGGATCTGCCTGAATAGTTACACCTTGTTGTGCTGGCGCTAAGGTAATTTTTGTTGCTTCTTTTACATCAGCTTTTCGCACCTTTACGTCTTCACCTAAAGATGTTCGTGCGTTACGTCTGAGAATTCCGTCCATGCGAATGACTGCACGGCCAACGTCGGTTGGGTAAGCTCTGTCAACTACACCGACTGTTTTTCTTTTACCTTCAATTTCAACAATGTCACCTGGGCGTACGTTAATGCCGCGCATGGTTTGTGAGTCTATTCTCACAATACCTTTATACGCTTCTTCTTGGAGTGCCTCAAGCACTTTTAGTTTTACGTCTCTGTTCTCTTCAGGTTTCATTTCTTACCACCGTTTTTGGATTTTTTTAAAGGTTATGATCATTTGATCTGGGCCTTGTAATGAAAGGTTGACTAACTGATCTAGTTGTTGTTCTAATTGTCTAAATAAAAGTACTTCTTTTGGAATAGATATACAATGGGAGTTGCCTACCATCCGGAGTTTGACGGTAAATTCCTTTTCTTTGAGATTTTTGAATTTTTGGAATCTCTGGAGGTCTACTGGATGATAGAATACTTTGTTACAACGCTTACACTGTGCTGAGCGTAACTCAAAGCCGTCTTTTTGTTCTATTTTTCGTTGTGTTGGCTGGTTACATTCGGTACAAAGTATGGTTGCGCTGAATATATCTTCCATTGTGTATACATCTTTGTGTGTATACTTGTATATAAGCCTTTTTATTTCCCGTAGGTCTGGCTTTCTACGTACTTATCGTACTTTTCAAGTAGGGGTCGGCAGGTTTCTTCTTCTTGCTCTACTCTTATTCGATATTCGGCGATAGCGCTTATCATTGGCTCTGTGAAGGTTAGTGAAGGTTTTGAGCCGTTTATTTTTTCTTTGAATGCTGCTATTTCTGCTTCAGCTTCTGCTAAATCGCGGGTTCTTCTCTCTAGAAGTCCTTTTACTATTTCTGCTGCTTCGTCTAACGACACATCTTCGAGTCCACGCGCTTTATCGTTCATAATCTGCTTTGGAGTTGCGTAAAACTTTTAAATCTGTCTTTTTCGATGTCTATTTATATACCTCTTCTTATGATGTTGTATGCCAAAAATTAGTTCTGGGTCAGATACGGTTGATCGTTTTATTGGTGGGTACCCTGATTCTGTCTTAACCATGATTTACGGTGAGCCTGCTTCAGGCAAAACCACTTTGGGTATGCATGCTGCGTTGATTGCAGCTAAGTATGGCCGTAAAGTTATCTATATTGATACCGAAGAAGGGTTTTCTCTTGACCGGTTACGCCAATTGGACCCTGAATGTGATTCTTATTTATCTAACCTCTTTGTTTTGCCCTGTCGTAGTTTTTTGGAGCAAGAAAAAATAATTTTGTCTTTGCCGACCAATGTTTCGTTGGTTGTTGTTGATACCATCGGTCATTTGTATAGAATGGCTTTACGTGAAGATGCTGATGCTGCTAATCAATCTATGATTGCTCAATTACAACATTTGTCTCGTTTAAACCAACAATCTATTCCTGTGTTGTTAATCAACCAAGTCTATGCTGACTTTGCCACTGGGGGCGTGAAAAATGTTGGTGGAAATCTTCTTCGTACATTTTGTCGTTATATTATTTTACTCTCTACAAACCCTCGTGAGTTTGCTTTAGAAGAGCCTGATGGGAAGAAATGTCCCATGGAAATTGTGCAAGAAGGAATTACGCTTTTGCTTTAGGCTTATCAATTGCCTCAATGTGTCTACATTTAGGAAAGCCTGGGCAGGCCCAGAATGCGCCATTTAATGTTTTTCTTAACACCAACTGTGATTCACATTTTGGACAGAACTTTTTTTGTTTAGCTATCTTTTTGTCTACTTCTTTTGTTTTACACTTTAAATTTAAACATGTGTCAAACGGTCGTGATTTTGCTTTAATTATTTTTACCATTGGCCATTTGCAACTTTCGCACGCTTTATGTAAACTTTCAATTTTTGCTTTAGGTAACGATGCGGTTGTTTCACATTTAGGATAGCCTTTGCATGCAGCAAAAAAACCAAAACGCCCTCTTCTAATCTGTAAGTCTGCCTTTTTACACACTGGGCATGGGCCTAGATAACTTTGTTTTTCTTGTGTCTCTTGGTGAGATTTTCCTAATACCTTGCCAATTTTGGTTTCATGTTCTTTAAAGTTCTTTAATGTTTTTTTCAAAAACTTTTCTGCGTTTTTAAGAATGTTCTCGGGTTTTCTTTTTTCTTCAATAATTTTTTCCATGTCCACTTCGAAATCTCTTGTTAATTCTTCGTCTAAAATCTCTGGGCAGTATTTGTTGAGCGTTTTTACTGTGGTCATGCCTAGGTCTGTTACTTTAATTGATTTTCCTTCAATGTAACTTCGATCGTAGAGGTTTTGGATCACATTTGCGCGCGTAGATTTTGTTCCCAAATTTTCTTTTTCAAGCGCTTTAATGATCGATGCTTCAGAGTATCTTCTTGGAGGTTGCGTTTCTTTTTCTTCCAACTTTACCTTTATTTTTGTTACTTTGTCGCCTTTTTCTACCTTGGGCAGTTCTTCTTCAGTTGCCTTGGTGAATTTTTTAGAGTATAAATCGTACCACCCTTGCTCTATTGTTCTGGTTCCTTTTGTAATAAAAGGTTCTTTTGCGATGTCTATTGTTATTGTAATTGTTTGCCGTGTTGCCGCTTGCCCAAATGTTGCAAAAAATCTTCTTACGATTAGCTCGTATACTTTCTTTTCTTGGCCTTGCACTTTTTTTGCGGGCACGTTGCCTGTCGGGTATATTGCCGGGTGGGCTGCGTCTTGTTTTTTTCCTTCGTTGGGTTGTAGTTTTGTGTTTAACACAAACTCTGCTTCTTTAGGGAACTGTTTTGCTAGCTTTTTGAGAATCTTTTTGTAGTTAATAGAAGCGGGTAACTTTTGTGATGATGTTCTTGGATAAGAAATATATCCATCGCTGTATAGGCTCTGGGCGTATTCTAGCGTTTTCTTTGGTGTGATGCCGCCAACTCTATAGGCTTCGATCTGTAGGCTAGTTAAATCGAACGGGTGGGGGGGTGGAATCTTTTTATTCGTGGCTTTGATCTGGGTTACCTCACCATTTTTTCCTTGCACCTTTTTGTAGATCTTTTGTGCCTGTTTTTTATCTGTAAATTTCCCTTTTTTATGTTCAGCTTCAATTGCTGTTTTTCTTACTACACCTGTTGTGGGTAACTCCCAGTACAGTGTTGGCTTGAATTTTTGAATCTCTTTTTCTTTTTCAGCTAGTAAGTGGAGTGCGGGGCCTTGCACACGGCCTGTAGAAAGTATCTTGAATCTGTTTGTTGCGTTTTTTATGGAAAGTGTAAGTGCGCGAGAAAGGTTAATGCCCCATAACCAGTCTAGCTGGTGTCTTGTTAAACCCGCCTGTGCTTGTGCGTGATCTAGGTGTTTTTGTGCCTTTTGATAACTTTCTCTTAACTCATCTTTGGTCATGGTTGAGAATTTCATTCTCTTTGCGTCTTTTTTCTTAGCTATGTATTTGATGATGTTGTAGCCTATTACTTCGCCCTCAGCGTCGTAGTCTGTTGCGACCGTGAACTTTTTTGCATCTTTTACTAGCTTTACTAACACATCATAGTATTCTTTTGTGTAGCCTGCCTTTTTATCTATGATGAATGTGGGTTGCCATTCGTAGGAAAATGTGGGGTATGTCCAACCTTTCTTGTCTTTTTCTTTTAATCCAAACAAGTGTCCTACTGCAGAGCAGACAATAATATCTTTTTTTTCGTGTGTAATTTTGTAATATTTTACTTTGCCAACCTTTGTTGCTTTAGGTTTTTTGTCTGCTAGGCTTTCTGCGATTTTTTTTGCTGCAGATGGTTTTTCGGCAATGATTAATTCGTAGGACATGATCTTTTGCTTTTCGCAATTTATTTAAAGCTGCCTTTTACTGTTTTATTTGTGGAACGTAAAAAGTTAGGTCTCATTTTACTTGGTTTTAGCCTCTTCTTTGCTCTTTTTCTTTATTTTGTTGTTGCACAGTTGCAATCGCAAAGTATGTCTTTAGGGTGTAGTATTTCTGCAGATTGTATCCAAATTAGTCAAAGTTTGAATCTTTCTCACATTGCTGTGGGGCTTGTGGTTGCTCTTTTAAGCTTCTCTTTTTATCTTCTTCTTTTTCACCGGGGTTCTGATGATATTCTTTCTCGTTTGGATGCTGCTCAACGAATGGATGTTCGTAAAATACGTTTAGATACCTTGTCTTTAGTGTTAGACCCTTCGGAGCGTAAGGTGCTTTCAACTATAGTTGCTGCAGAGGGGATTACACAACATATGGTTGGTGTGCGTTGTGATCTTTCAAAGGCGAAGGTCAGTCAAATTGTTAGTTCTTTTGAAAAGAAAGGTCTTATTGCTCGCACGCCTAAAGGAAAGTCGTATGCCTTATTTTTGAAAAAGGAAATTTAGGCTTTGTGAACGTTAAGAAGCTTTTTTTCTTCTTTTTTTCTTCTTTTCTCCTCTTTTTTTTTGATGGTTTTTGCCACAACCTTATTTAATGGGTACTTCCTTTGTGCTTCTATCAAAAATATATAGGGAGTTGATATATTATATGGCAGAAAATACGTTTTTTCAAGAGCTTGCCGAAAAGAAGTGGCAAGCGGCAACTGTCGTGCTTTTAGTGTTGCTTGTTGCATCTATTGCAACGCAGGGCTTTGCATTTTTGCACGCAGAGAATAGACCTTCTGGGCCTAGTGTTGTTGCTGATGGTGACGCGCACGCAATTGGTTCAGAGGATGCGCCTGTATTAATCCAGGAATGGTCGGATTTTGAGTGTCCGTTCTGTGGACGGTTTTACAGTGATGCGTATCAACAAATTAAGACGCAGTATATAGATACGGGGAAAGTTCGTTTAGAATTCCACCACTTTCCACTAAGTTTTCACCAATTAGCAATGCCTGCGGCGGTTGCCGCTGAGTGTGCAGGTGAGCAGGGGAAGTTTTGGGAGTATCATGACAAAATTTTTGAGCAGCAGTCTGGTATGAATGCGTTTTCCTTTGGCATTTGGGCTGACGAACTTGGTTTGAACAGAGCTGACTTTGATTCCTGTGTAGAATCAGGTAAACATGAACCTCGGATCTTAGCTGACATGCAAGCTGGTCAGGCTGGTGGTGTACAAGGTACGCCGGGTTTCTTAGTAAATGGAAAGCTGGTTAGTGGTGCGCAACCGTTTGCTGTGTTCCAACAAATCATCGAGGCGGAGCTATGAACGTGGATCTTGCGAAGTACAAAGATGGCGGTTTGCTTTTAAGCCGCCTTGTGCTTGTTTTTATTTTTTTATGGCACGGTGTACCTAAAGCGCTGAACCCTTCCATGGCGATGGACAAGTTTGCTGCGATGGGCTTTCCTGCATTTTTAGGTCCTATCGTTGGTGTTGTTGAAGTGCTGTGTGCTTTAGCCATCTTAGTTGGTCTTTGGCATATGTGGGCGAATCTTATCTTGGCTGCGATTATTGTTGTTGCAATTGTCTTTGTACAGTTGCCACAAGGTGTGGTTGCTGGTCTTGAGAGGGATTTGCTTATTGTAGCGATGGCTTTAACTTTGGCAAGCTTTGGTCCTGGCAAGTACGCCTGGAAAAAATAATTTTTTTCTTTTTTTCGTTACTTTTTTAAGCTGGGTTCTTTTTTCATTACTTGTGCCGCGGTCGCATAATCTGGTATTGCGCCGGCCTTGAATACGAAAGCTTAGCTTTCTACTCCCAACGGAGTTCGAGAGAGCCGGTTTCCTCACGGATATGTAGGTTCAAATCCTGCCCGCGGCGTTTACCTTTAGCAAAAGTCTTTTAAAGCAGATTTTGTAGAAACCTTCTATGGCTTTTGGGGTGTTACATGCAGCAGGGTTTGCTGCTTTTTTGTTTTTGATTCCTTTAATTATTTTATATTTAATTAAACCGCGTCCGGAAAAGCTAAAGGTACCTTCGCTTATGTTTTTTATGAAGGATATTCACAAAGCGCATCATCAAACGTTTTTTCGTAAATTTGTCTCAGATCCTCTTTTTTGGCTACAGTTTCTTATTTTTATTTTACTTGCCCTTGCTATCACGGATCCGTGGATGGATGTACCTCGGGATGTTGCCGCTGATCATACCGTGATTGTGCTTGATGTGTCTGCAAGTACGCAAGCAGAAGTTTCTGGTGAAGAGATCTTTGCCTCTATGCAAGAGCGTGCTTTATCTTTGGTTTCTGATTCCACAACTATTATTTTAGCCGGGTCGACGCCGTTGCTTGCACTAGAAGATGCAGATCGTGGTGCTGCGCAACGGTTGTTGCGTTCTGTACAGGCAACAGATACTGAATCTGCTATCGGTGATGCGGTGCTTCTTGCGGGGGAGTTGTTAGCTGGTGAGCCTGGACGCGTGTATGTGCTTAGTGATTTTATTTCAACGAAAGGTATGCACCCTGATGTTGCTAAAGGTCTTTTAGAATCTCGCGAGATTGTTGTTGACTTTATCTCTTACGCTGAGTCTGATTTGGCTAACATAGGTATTGTAGATGTTGCTGTTGATGAGCGTACCACGTCTATCTATGTAAAGAATTATTTGGATGCGCCTGTACAAGTGCCTATCCTTGTTAATGATGTAGAACAAACTAAATTGTCTTTATCTGCTGGTGCGGTTGAGCCCTACCTCTTTTCTACTTTACCTGGTGTGACGAAAATTGCTTTAGATGTTGCTGATGATTTTACTGTTGACAATGAAGCGTTTGTTTCAGTACCTGATAAAGATTTTTTAGATGTCCTTTTGGTGACTTCAGGGGATGCGCGGTACATGCGTGCTGCTCTTGAAGCGTCCGGTGTTGTTTCTGTGCGTGTGGCTGAGCCGCCGATTGTTCCTACCTCTGGGTATGATGTGTATGTGTTTGCTGACATTACTTTAGATGATGTTTTGCATGGTACTGTTGATGAAATCTTAGAAAGTATTGCTACTGATGGAGGCGGTATTATTTTTTCAGGAAATGTTGCTGGATTTGATACATATCTTCCTGTAGATTTTGGTCCTACCTCTGGACATGGAGTTGTTTCTGTACATAGCGGGAACCGTTTAACACAAGATGTTGAGTTTGGTGCTGTAACCAGTTATGTGAACACTACTCTTGGTGGTGATGCTGTTGTGCTTGCAACTGCTGATGCTACGCCTATCATCGTGTTGTCTGATATTGCAGGTGGCCAAGTGTTGTACTCTGGTATTTCTGCTGCTTCAAGTGACTTTATGCTCTCTCCTTCGTATCCGATCTTTTGGTCACGTGTGGTAAAATATCTTGGCGGGTGGCCGGAGTTGTCTGCTGTAAATTTGCGTACCGGTGATTCTGTGTCTGCGCCTGGTGCGCAGGGGTTGCTTGATTTGACGTTACTTGATAAAGTTGGTATCTTTACCGTCGGTGGGCACAAGGTTGCTGTAAACTTAGCTGATGAGCGTGAATCGCATCTTGTTGCTACGCCTGCGGCTGATGCTGTTTCTTCAGCGCAATATGAATTTTCAGTTGTGCGAAAATCTGTACGTCAACCGTTTTTGTTTTTACTTGCTCTGTGTGCTTTTGTGTTGCTACTTGCTGAACTTTTCTTTTTACGACGACGGGGGGCGTTTTAGGTGGTTCTTGCTGATTTGTTAACGGTCTTGTATCAGTTTTTTGAAAAGCCCCTGTTTATGCTTGCCATTGTTCCGCTCTTTATCTTTTTATATTTTTATTTGCAAGATGAAGCTAAACATAAAACGTTTACTTCAGAACGTTTAGCAAAATATCGTTCACGGTTACGTGTTTTCTTTTTGTTCTCTCGTAGCTTAATTTTCTTTTTACTGCTTATTGCACTTTCTTTGCCGTACACCTATGATACGCATACGGTTTCTGGTGATCCGCGTGTACATATTTTGGCTGATGCGTCAGATTCGTTTACCCTTTTTGATGCAAACGTTGCGCCAACTTTGCGTGACGCTTTAACGGAACGTGTACGGGTTGAATATAATCCTGTTGGGTTTGCCACGGTATCGGATTTAGGTGATGGTGTTTTGTCACATTTGCGTGAGCATGATAACCTTTTACTTGTTAGTGATGGGTATACCACTAGTGGTTCGTCTCTTGAAGATATTGCCACGTATGCTACCTCTTTAAACGCGACCATTTCTGCTGTGCAACTTGTTGCTGATGAGTATGATGCTGCTGTGCGTGTCGTTGGTCCCGGGAAAACTACCGCGAATGTGGAAAACACGTTTGGTATTTTTGTCGATGAAAGTCTTGATCGTGGTGTCGCTGCACCTACTGTTACCTTAGATGGTATGCCTGTTGCTTTACGTGCTGTTGATTCTGGGTGGCAGTTTTCTGCAACGTTTTCAAGCGGGTATCACGAAATTGTTGCGACTCTACCCGTACAAGATACTTTTGCATCGAATAATGTCTTTTACAAAACCGTGAAAGTTGTACCCAAGCCGAAGGTTGGCTTGTATAGCCTTGGCACGTCACCTTTGGTTGAACTCTTTTCTCCTATCTATGATTTAGTTGAGCTTGAATCTTTAGATGCTTTAGATCCATACACCGCTTTAGTTGTCTCAAACACGCCTGCTGCTTTAGTTGACCCTTCAGTGTCTTCAGTGTCTAGCTTTGTTGCTGATGGTAACGGTTTAGTTGTTTTTGGTGGACCACAGGCGTATGATGCAAGCGATTACAAAGGTTCTGTCTTTGAGCAGGTGTTGCCTGTGTATGTTGCGCAGGCCGGAAAAAAGCAAGGTGACATTAACATTGTTGTTGTTATGGATATCTCAGGTAGTACCGGTTCTTTAGTTGCTGGTGATAAAGCAGTTGATGTGGAAAAAGCAATTGCTTTAGGGGTGTTAAGTGACATTGGTGTGCTCAACCGTGTGGGTTTTATTGCCTTTAATACGGTGCCGTACACTATCGCTGAAATGAAGATGTTACTTGAGCAAGTGGACTTAGTTGATGATGTTGCTGCGTTGAGTGATTTGGGTGGTACAAAAATTGATGTCGGTATCATGGCTGGTGTGGAGATGCTTTCTTCGGTTTCTGGTGATAAAAATATTATTTTAATTTCTGATGGGAAAACGCAGGGGTATGATGAAGCTCTGCGTGCCGCTGCTCGGGCTGCTGATGCGGGTGTGCGTATTTACACCATCGGTGTTGGTGGGCGGACCAACGATGATGTGATGCAACGTATCGCGGATTATGGGCATGGTGCGTATTTTAAGGCTGCAGAGAAGGAGCGTATTAAATTATTGTTTGGTGACCCGGACGATTCTGGTGCTGCGGTGCAACATTTAACTGTTTTAAATGAACATCATTTTATCACGCAAGATTTAGGTGACATTTCTGCTGCTGTGTATGGTTTTAACACCGTTGTGCCTAAGGCTGCTGCGCATTTACTTCTGACTACGTCACAAGGGGATCCTGCATTAACGGTTTGGCGGTACGGACTTGGTCGTGTTGCTAGCTTTACCTTAGATGATGGGACCGCGTATGCGCCTGAAATTTTGAGTCGTGGTAATTCGCAGGTTCTTACTCGTATGGTGAATTGGGCTATTGGCGATCCTGAACGAAAGAATGAATATTTTGTTGATATCAGTGATGCTGCTGTTGGTGATACCATCACCGTTCGTGTGAAGTCTTCTTCGCAGCCTGTCTCTGACTCTGTTTCTTTTGTCAAGTTTGCTGATAATTTATATGAAGGTGTGCTTGTCGCTGAAGATGTTGGGTTTCATACGCTTTTAGGTGCGACGTATGCTATCAATGGGCCAACGGAGTATAAGCGTGTCGGCTTTAACAAGGATTTATCTCGTATTGTTGAAGGTACTGGTGGGCATATGTTTGATCCTGCTGATGTTGATGGTATTGAAGTGTTCTTGCGTTCTGCTTCTCAGAAGGCGGTGTATGAGCGAACCTATTACGCGTGGCCGTTTTTGTTGCTTGCGTTAATTGTCTATTTGATTGAGATATTTATTCGTCGATCGTTTAGAAATAGGCTACGATAACCTTTTTAAAGGATGTTTTTAAATTATTATTTGTATGGTTCTTGAATCTTTAGTTAATCCGAAAAATGCTATTCATCATCCTTTGCGGACTTTTTTGATGGGTGGGTTGTTTGCTTCATTTGCTGTATTGTTTAGTTTGTGGATTTTTCGCCCGCAAGCTTCCTTAGTTATGGTGTTTTTGACTGTGGTGATCTCGATTCCTTTAATGTATTCTACTCTACGAGAACAGGAAGCTTTAGATTTAACGGGGTTGTCTGAGCTTACTCTGTTGCAAAAGCATAGCGTTGCATTATCATTTCTTACGTTACTTTTTATGGGCTATGTGGTTGCTTTTTCTTTGTGGTACTTAGTTTTGCCTAGTGATCTGGTCTCTGCTCTTTTTATGTCGCAACTTGATACCATTTCTGCTATCAACTCGCACGTTACCTTTACCGGTAACATTGCTGTTTCTGGGTCTGTCGATACGTTTTTTGCTATTTTATTGAACAATATTAAGGTGTTTGTCTTTTGTTTGTTTTTTGCCTTCTTTTTTGGCGCTGGAGCTTTGTTTATTTTAGTGTGGAACGCCTCAGTTATTTCTGCAGCTGTCGGGACATACTTTCGTCGTGGGCTTGAATATTATGCGTTGAGTTTTGGCTGGTCTTCTCTTGCTTCCTACTTTCACTTATATTCGATGAGTATTATGCGCTTTATGCTGCATGGCGTTTTTGAAATTGTTTCTTATTTTATCGGTGGATTGGCTGGCGGTATCTTATCTTTAGTTGTTATGCAAAAGGGGCTTAAAGATGGCATGTTTAAAAAAGTCTTTGTTGATGCGTTAAGCTTAATGTTTATTGCTGTATCTTTGCTTGTTGTTGGCGCGTTTGTTGAAGTATATATAACACCGCTTTTGTTTTAGGTAACTTTATTACCTTTTTGTTCTTTAGCAATTTTATGCCTTGGCAATATGATGATGCTGAAGCTCTCTTGTTTTTTGATGAGCGGGCTGACCGTGAAACTGTTTTTGCTCGGCTTTCTCTAGATGAAATTATCCATTTGGCTGAACGGTTACATGCTGATGTTTTAGAAAGAAAAGGTGATCGGGCGTATCCTTCAGATTTGCAGTTGGCTCGCTATTGTCTTGACCTTGCACCAGAAGCTACCTGTTCAGATGTAGCTGCTACTTTAGCGTATATTTCTGTAACTTTAGCACCTGCTGGTTTTGATCCAGCAACATTTATAGAAGACTTTTATCGTGATTAAACTCTTCTTCCGCGTTTGCCGCCACGTTTACGGCAAGAATCGTGCGGTACTGGTGTCACATCTTCTAAAACGCCAATTCTAAAACCTAAACGTGAAAGTGTTCGTACTGCAGCGTTTGCGCCAGGGCCTGCGTTCATTGGTCCATTGTGGCCGCCTGGTGCTCTGATTTTAATGTGTAGGCCGTTGATGCCTTTTTCTCTTGCTTGTTCTGCTGCTAGCTTTGCTGCAGCCATAGCTGCCCCAGGGGAGCTTTCCATACGGTGTGCTTTAACGACCATCCCGCCAGATGCTTTTGCTAAGGTTTCAGTTCCTGTAACATCTGTGATATGAATAATGGTGTTATTGTATGATGCGTAAATGTGTGCTACTGCCCAACGTGTTTCTTGTCTTTTTTTATGGGGTCTTTGTTCATGTTTTTTCTCTGTAGCTTTTTTAGTCTCAACTTTAGCTGGCTTTTTTTCTTCTGCCTTTTTTGCTTGCTCTACCATTATGCTTGTACCTTCTCTTTGGGTGGTTCTTCTGTTACCTGTTCTGTGACCTCTTTTGCTGCCTGTTCAATTTCTTTTTTATCTGTCTGAATCTTTTTTGCACGTTCAGGTTGCTCGTCGTTTGCAAAAGATGATTTCTCTGTGAAAGTAATTTCGTCGTCTTTTTTTACTAAATAACTCGGTGCGCTAATTTTTCTTCCATTAACTCTAATGTGGCCGTGTGTAATTAACTGTCGTGCTTGTTTCATGGTTAATGCTAGGCCCCTTCGTGCAACAATGGTTTGTAATCTTCGATCTAAAAAATTGGTTGTGCTTAATCCGAGAATGTCTTCTGTGCCCTGATCTTCTTGTAGGATGTTGTATCTTTTGAGCCTTGTAACAATTTCTTGCGCTTCTTTTTGAGCCTGTTTATCTTCGCCTAACTTTGTTAATGCTTTTGTTGCATTGGTGTATCGCTTTAACTCGGTGTTTGCTCTGTAAATTTCTTTTTTGTTTTTTAAGCCGTATTCTTCAACTAATTTTTTTTCTTGCTCAATTCTTGTTTTAATCCATGGGTGACGTGGCGTTGCATATTTCTTTTTTTGTTTTCTCGGGTCGCCCATTTTATTTTTTCTTCCGTTTTACACCAACGGCTTTTCCTTTAGATCGTCTAAAATTACTTTTTGTCTTTTGCCCACGTACCGGGAGATTTGCAGAATATCTTGTTCCCCGATAACTTTTGAGTCGTTTTTGGACTTTCTTCTCATTATCAACTTTTATTTTGAGGTCTGCACCGGTTAGGTGTACATCTTTTCCTGTTGTCATATCTTTTCTTCGGTTTTGCATCCAGGTGGGTAGCGGACTTTCTTGAATCGCTTTTTCAAATTTTTCTACCTCTTCTTTAGTTGCGTAGCCCATCAGCTTTTTTGGGTCTAATTTGAGTGCTTTACACAGTGTAAATGCATAATTTTGGCCAATGCCTTTAATTTTTGTTAGGGCTTGTGCCATCTGTTTTTTGCCCAGTAGGTCAGTGTTTGCGATGCGTACAAAGTGTTCTAATTCAGCCATTTTATATATATTTGCGATTTTTGGGTCTTTTATAAAGCTTTCTTCAGCTCTGGGCTTTGACAAATAAGTTGTATTTCTCGTTGCCTTCAAGCTCTAAAAGAATTCGTCTAAGAATAGCCTTTTGCGGGTCTGGCATCAATTTTACGCGCTCTTTTATATTTTCAAAACTGGTGAAATCTCCATCTCTTCGTACATCTAGAATTTCTCGCATATGTCTTTTTCCTATACCTGGTAAAAGTTCTACTTGATGTCTGCGCATGTTAATAGGGCCTGCCTTGCTAAAAAATTCTACAAACTTTTGCTCGTTGTCATTGATAATTTTTTCTAGCACGTGTACTAACTCGGCTTTTGCTGTGGTGGTGAGTTTTTTTGGTAGTATTCTATTTTGGATGTGGTGGATCTCTTCACGTTTTTCTGAGCCAATGTACACCTCTTGGTGTGGTTGTAAGAAGACATCTTTTTTTGGGATTAGTTCTAACAATACTAATGTTTCTTTACCTATAGCTTGTGCTACTGCTGTTTTTCTGTGGATTGGTCTTTTATCGAAGGGATACCCATGTGGCAAAAAGTCTAGAATTATGGCAAATTGTTCTTTTTTTGTTATCATGGGTCTTTCCTATCATTGTGTTTTTATGATTGCTTCAGCGATGCGTTTTAAGTCATCTGCTTTGACGGTGATGTTTTCTCCTGCTAAGGTTGCTTTTACCTGTTCTTCAGTCGTTGGCAGGGTATCAATGAGCTTAGTGATTTGCTTTTCTTTGAGTCGGGTGATGCCTAGGCTAGCTAGCTCTTCAGTAACTGCCTTGATTGCCTCTTGTTTAATCGTGGGGAACTGTTGGATGTGGTCAAGCACTTTGTTTGATCTGTAATTGAGCTCTTTTTTTTCTTTGAATGTTTCTAGTCTCATCTTTACCTCACTCATGCTTAACGCTGTTTTGTTTATTATTTCTAGTTCTGCCATTTTCGTAAGTGTACCGGGTGAATCGTTTGGAGCTTTTGTTTGTTTTTGTCTTGGATTAAGACTTGGTAACATTTGCCTATTTTGCCTACTACCGTGCCTGTTTTGCCGTGGAAGCGAGGAAAGTACATGCCTGTTTGGATCGCAGGTTCTGCCTTTAGGAGTACTTTGTCGCCTTGCTGTAGTTTCTGGAAAAACTGGGTTAAGCTTACTTTACCTTTTTTTCTGATGTTTTTGCTTAACTTGTGTCTTGTTTTTCGTCTAAAGCCGCCTATACGCATCATGGTGCCTTTGGAGGGTGTGGGGAGCTTATAAAGCTTTCTGGGTGAGGTTACAGCCCTGGCATTTTGCCTTTGAATTTTTTCATCATTTTCTCTGGATCTTTGCCTTTCATTAACTTCATCATTTTTTTTGCTTGCTTGTATTGTTTTAATAATTCTCTTACTGTTTTTTCATCTGTGCCTGAACCTGTTGCTATTCTTTTAATTCTTTCATTGTTTAAGGTCTCTGGTTCTTCTAGCTCTTTTTTGGTCATACTCTGCAGGGCAAATTTCCACTTTTTCATTTTGTCTTCTTGACCTGTGAGTGCTTCTTTTGGGATTTGTGCTTTACTCATGCCTGGGATCATTTCTAAGACTTTACTGAGTGGCCCCATTTTTTTTACTGCTTCCATTTGCTCATATAAATCTAGAAAATTAAATTCTCCTTTCAGGAATTTTTTTGATAAATCTTCAGCTTCATCTTCTGATATTGCTAAACGTGCTTTTTCTAATAAAGATTCTAAATCGCCCATGCCAAGCATTTTTCCGACGAACCTTTTTGCGTTGAATTCTTCTAAGTCGTCAATCTTTTCACCTATGCCGATGAATGTAAGTGGTGCGTCGGTTGCTGCACATGCAGTAATTGCGCCACCTGCTTTTGCTGTACCGTCCATTTTTGTTGCTATAATGCCTGTAATGTGGCAACTTTTGTGGAACTGTTCTGCTTGCATTTGTGCTGTCTGGCCTAAGTCTGCTGCTAAGACGAGGAATGTTTCGTCAGGTTGTGCTCGTTTGTGTAAACTCTCTATTTCTTTGATTAACTCTTGTGCGAGTGCATCTCTTCCTGCTGTATCAATGATGACTATATCGTAATTTTCTAGTTCTTTTTCATATGTAGTGTAGATGTCTATTGCGTCTTTGTTTTCTGGATCTCCAAAGGTTTTGATATTGAATTTTTTTGTTTGAGTTTCTAGTTGGGTAAATGCCGCAGGCCTGTAAGTGTCTGTTTGGATACAGGCTACCTTTTTTCCTCTTGTGTAATAATACTTTGCAAGCTTTGCTGCTGTGGTTGTCTTACCATTACCTAAAAGCCCTACCAACATAATCTTGTGTGGTTTTTTTTCAATCTTTGGCCGTTTTGTCTCCTCGCCACCTAAGAATTTTACCAGTTCTTCATATACTATTTTTATGAGGTGTTCTTTTTGTGTGACTGCTTTTGGAGTAGGTTCTTTTTTGTATCGTTCTTTAATGTCGTTTGAGAGTGTGAAGACGAGTTGTACATTCACATCAGCTTGTAAGAGTGCCCTTTGTATGTCTTTTACGAGTTCGTTGATGACTCTATCATCGACGAACATGGCTCTTGTTACTTTGTCTACTGTGTTTTTGAGTGATGAGCCTAGCTTTTCAAGTACCATTAGTCAAACCCTAAATTTTTTATCATTGTTTTTTTGTCAAACGGTTGTAAATCTTTTGCGTTTTGTCCTGTCCCTACAAAGATGATTGGTTTTTTTGTCACATAACTTGTTGATAATGCTGCGCCGCCTTTCTCGTCTACGTCAAGTTTAGTTAGGATTATGCCGTCTATATTTACCTTTTCGTTGAACTCTTTAATTTGTTCAACACAATCATTTCCTGTGGTTGCCTCACCAACGAATATTTTTAAATCTGGTGTTGCAATTTTTATTATCTTATGTAGCTCGTTCATTAAGTCTGTGTTGGAGTGCAATCTTCCTGCGGTGTCTATGAGTACTACGTCAATGTCTTTTGCTTTTGCATGTTTTATCCCGTCAAACGCTACTGCCGCTGCGTCTGAGCCGTAATCATGTTTAATCACTTTTGTTTTTGTCCGTTTTCCCCACTCTTCTAACTGTTCGATTGCTGCTGCTCTAAATGTGTCTGCTGCGATCATTATGCTTGAAAGGTTGTTGTCTTTGAGGTATTGTGCGACTTTACCTATGCTTGTTGTTTTACCTGTGCCGTTTATGCCGACGAAGCAAATCACGTACGGTTTTTTTGTTTTTGCTTGTTTGAGTAAGTCAATAGGTTCTTGTGTGAGAATTTCGTCAATTGATTCTCTTAAGGTATCTTGGATTGTTTGTTCTATCTCTGCTCTTTTAATTTGCTTGTCTACTATGTTTTTTTGTAAATCTTCTTTTATTTTTTCAATGACTTCTATGGCAACATTGCTTTCTAACAGTACCAATTCTAATTCCCAAAATATTTCTTGGAATAGGTCTTGGGTTACCTTTTTTGTTGTTACCTTTGTTTTAAGTTTTGTTAGAATAGATTCTTTTTCTTCTGGTTCTTCTTTAGTTAATTTTTCTTTTACTTTTGTAAAGAACCCTTTTTCTTCAGTTGGCTCTTCTTTTACAGATTCTTCTACTTTAGGTTTTTTCTTAGGCTTTTCTTTTTTAGGTTCTTTTTTCTTCTTTTCTTTTGGTTTTTCTTCAACCTTTTTTTCCTCTGCAACCTCTTCTGGTGCTTCCTCAGCTATCTTTTCAGAAATCTTGTCTACAGCGTCTTTGAGCTTATCTTTGATGAATTTGAACATGGGAATGGTGTGGTCTTTGGTTTTAAAAGGCTTGTTATTCTGTTTCTTTAATTAATGCTCTAAAGAGCTCTTCTTCGGTTTTGTAAAGGTCTCTTTTGTCGCTTACTTTGATTAATTTCTCAATTAGGTTTAGTTCTTCCTTGTTCATCTTATTCTTGTGTGTAATTTGCTATGCTTGATTCAATCCCTGCGATAATATTTAGGTGGGGGGCTCTTATGAATTCTCCTCTCTGCGTTAGGAGATCCATTTTGATACTTACAGTTCCTAAATCACTGTTTCCATATTGCCAAAATCTAATCTCTGCTTTTAATGGCTCTCTTGTTGCATGTTCAAGATCTCCCTTTTTGTAAGTGGTTATTTTTTCAAAATATTCTACTGGTGTTGCTAACTCTCTTCCTAGATCTAACATCATTGTTTGAAACCCTCTGCCATATACTATGTTTCTTCTTACAATTGTTAGTGTTGGGATTGGATCTGAGGATGTAAAACCTCTTATACAAAATTCTAACCCTTCTTTTGAACACCCTTCTGTCTTTACTAATAATCCAGATTCTATTTGTCTTTTTATCTCTGTGTATATTGGTAAACCCATGTGTTTTTTCCTATCCTTTATCTTAATAAATATACTTGTTATGCAAAGAGCTTTTTTATAACAATTGTGGCGTAGCTGCCTTTCTTTAAGAAAAATGCACATTTGGCTTGGCCTTTCTTGTAGTCTATCTTGAGGTTTTCTACCTCTACATGTGTTGGCCTGGTTGTTGTCGTGCTGATGAGTTGCGGTAAGTGTCTTGTTGCAAAGTCTCTTTGTGTTAGCTCCTCTTTTTTGAAGATGTCATTGTAGTATGTACATTCTGGCATGTCAAAAGTTGCTAAAGGTAGCTCTGTCTCTTTAATCTGTTTTTTTGTAAAACTAAATGTTCCTTTGCTGTAGGATACTTCTACTGTGTTTTCTGTTTGCTGCTGCACGTAACTTTTGAGTGCTTCATTGAACAAATAACTTTGATACGCGTGCAGATAAAACTGTAGTTGTTTTTTGTGTAAGGTCTGCAAGGCGCCGATGAAATCTTTAGGTCTTTTTTGTAGGTATTCGTTCATTTTTTTATCTTGGATTAATTTACACGCTTTTTCTAGCTCTTTTTTTATTAACGCTCGGCCTATGCTTACATTATGTGTACTGAATCTTTGCTCGTCAAAATAGTTTTCTACTTGGGTGTATTCTTGCGCTTTTTTATCTATGTCTTTTACCATGATGATAAATTCGTTGCCCTTGTGGTCTCCTAACGAGATAGGTGTTTTTCCTGTACCCAAAACTTCTAACGTGGTTTGGTCAATTTTTAGATGTTTGAGCTGTTCTGGTTGGACGTTCTTGAGTGAAAGAACTTGGCTGGTTACCGCTTTTTTGTCTTTTGTCCCGGCAAAACCGACTTTGGTTCTGAACTTGTTTTCTAAGAATTTGACTATATCCAGCGTATTTCTGTTGATTTTGGTGATTTTGAGGTAGGTATACGGGCCTTTCTCTATTTTAAGCTCTATTTTCTCATTAACAATGAAGTCTTCTGGTTGCTCTTTTATGATCATGGGGCTTTTTTGCAGGACATTTTTATATACTTTTAGGTGTTCTCACTGGTATGGATGTGAAAATAGCTCAACGACGTGCCCTTCTTGATTCTGGCCTTTCTGTAACGCAAACTCCTCCTACCTCTTCTCTTTACCTGCATTTGACCACTGAACGTGGTCCTTGGCCTAAACCTGTACCCTTTATTCGTTTAGTAACTCCCGGTCGTACGCCTCACGTATATGCAGGCTCCACGTGGGATATGCGTAAACTTGGTGCTGTTGTTGATGACCTTCTTTTTTCACCGGCTTGCGTTGAGGCACTTGCTGCACATGAAGGGTCTGTCCCGGTTCTTGTTTCTGATGATCGTTGCTTGCCTTTGGCTAAACGCGTTGTTGCGAAATATTCTGCTCGTGAGCATGGTGATGCTGAAGTTGTAGAACTCTTCCCTTGTTATGATGCCTGTTCTAGTTTCGATAACCTTTAAAATATCGTTGTTTCTTTTGCTTGTATGCGTGTCTTAGTTATCATTGATGGTTTAGCTGATGTTGGTGATACAACTCCTTTATCTGCTGCTGCTACGCCCTTTTTAGATCTCTTTGCATCGCATGGTTGCCAAGGGTATCACTATCCTGTCGGGGCAGGTCTTGCTCCTGAAAGTGATGTTGCTGTTACCGCCTTACTTGGGTATGATCCGTATACGTCTTACACCGGGCGTGGGCCTTTAGAAGCGTTTGGTGCACGGGTTGCCTTTGATACTGGTGATTTGGTGTTGCGTTGTAACTTTGGTACGCTTTTAGATGGTAAATTAGTTGATCGACGTGCTGGTCGAAGCCTTTCTACGCCTGAAGCGCATAAGCTTGCTGAGGTGTTGAATGCTTCTGTTAAACTAGATTACCCTTTTTCGTTTGTGTCCACCACCGAACATCGGGGGGTTTTAGTGATTAAAGGGAATTTTTCTGATCAGATTTCTAACGTGGATCCAGCGTATAGACGTGAAGGAACGTTTAGTGTTTCTTCGTCTGCTAAATCTACTAAAGTCTTTCAAGCGCGGCCGCTTGATTCGTCGAGTAAATCGCAGCTTGCTGCAGCAGCTGTGAATGCGTTTGTCAAAGAGTCCTATCGTGTGCTTAAAGATCATTCGGTAAATCTTGGGCGGTTGGATAGAAAATTGTTGCCGGCGAATGTTGTATTACCGCGCGATGCGGGTGTTGCTTTGCCTACGTTTGCTAAAAAAAAGGATTGGGCGGCGGTTGTGGGTATGCCTCTTGAGAAAGGTCTTGCGCGGTGTGCCGGTATGCGGGTGCTCACTATCGAGTACCCTGCTTTAGTTGCTGATTTGGCTAAACGTGCACGTAAACAATTGTTGGCTGAAATTGCTGCTGCTAAAACGCATCTAAAAAAAGCGTATTTTGATTCTTACTATATACACTTTAAACCGATTGATGTTGCTGGGCATGATGGGGATTTTGCTTTAAAACAAGAGTTGCTTGAGTTACTAGATAAGAAGTTTTTCAAATGGTTGTGGAAACGTAAAACTGATTTATCTTTAGTCGTTACCGGGGATCATGCGACACCGTGTTCTTTACGTGCGCATTCTGCTGACTTAGTGCCTGTGTTGTTTTATAACGGGACTCGTGCGGATGGTCTTGATTCTTTTTCTGAGTTGACTTGTGTTGATGGATCGTTAGGTGAAATGCTTGGTCGTGATGTTTTGCAGAAAGTTGGATTCGAGTAACCTTTTTTAACTTTGAGTTTTACTTTTTATCTGTGATCCCACTTCGACGATTAATATTGTACTCTGTTGTAGCAGGTGGTCTTACTGCTGGTGTACTTTCAGAAGATGCTGAGGATCCGCCTCCTGTTGCGTGTTATCAAAGTTTTGTTGGTGATGAGCTTTCTGATGTTGCTTCTTTTTTAGGTGGTGATGTTGCTACTTTGGCTGTATGGAACCCTTACTTTTCTGGTGGTGATATGGTGTATGTTGCTACAACTTCAGATTTGTATGAAAATTGTTCTGAATAGTTTAATCTGTGCTTTGCTGTCGCGAAATAGTTAAATGTATCTTTGTTCTTTAGTGTGTATGACTGATGCCGTTATCACGTATGATCGTTTGTACGAGTTACTTCGTTTGGAGAAGACGAAGCCGGAGATTCAGCCGCTAGATCCCCTTTTGTACGCACAAATTGTGCGGTACGTTTCTGAGAAAAAAGCTATTTTAGCATCCCAAGAGAAAAAGGAGAGTATCTTTGCCTCGTCGTCAGTTGCTAAAACGCGTCGGCAGCTTGAACAGGTGCATAAAATCTTGCGGGATTTGTATGAGAAACGTGAGCATAAAATTTTGCAGTTGGCTTTACTTAGTTCTCGTCAAGAAACCGCTTTGCCTGGCGTGCGGTTGCTCTTAAAGGAAGAGCGGGAGTTGTATGAGCATTTAGTTAGTTTGTTTGATGCGTACCGTCATGGCGTGTTGGGTAATTTGTTACAGTGTAGTTTACCTGCTGTGTCGTATGGTGGTGCTGTGGCTAGCTCTTCTGAAGTTGTGTTGATTCGGTTTTTGCACGCTGTGCCTGCGTTTGTCGGTGTGGATGAATCGGTGTATGGGCCGTTTGTTGCGTCTGACATTGCTAGTTTGCCCAAAGAATTAACTGACGTGTTGATTAAACGTGGGCGTGCTGTTGCGGTTTAGGTTTGCAAACGTATATAATCTTTTTATAGTGTCTGCTTTCCTATCCTTCGAACTTATAAACCTTTTGCGCTCACCAATGTCATGAAACTGGGTATTATAGGGGCCATGGATGATGAAATTGCCATGTACCTTGATAAGATTGAAAACCTTCAGAAGACTGAATGGAAAATCTTTACTTTTTATGAAGGTCAACTCTATGATAAAGAAGTTGTATTAGTTAAATCTGGTGTAGGAAAAGTCTTTGCAGCGATGATCTGTCAACACCTTATTGATCGTTTTCACACTACTCAAATTCTTTTCACTGGTGTTGGTGGTTCGCTAAACAAAGACTTAGATATTGGTGATGTTATCGTTGGGCAAGATACTGTTCATCATGACTTTGATGCACAACCTCTTGGTTTTAAACGTGGCCAGATTTCATATACGGATTACAGGTTCTTTGAAGCGGAGAAAGCTCTTGTTGCATTGGCGGCAAAAGCGCCTTTAGAAAATCATAAAATTGCTGTAGGAAGAATTTTGACTGGTGATCAGTTTTTTACTCAAGCTGATAAAGAACAACATACTTATTTAACTGAGGAACTTGCGGGAGATTGTATCGAAATGGAAGGTGCCGCTGTTGCGCAAGTTTGTGTTATGAATGAGGTACCTCATGTTGTTATCCGTACAGTTTCTGATAAGGCTGATGGTTCTGCTGTAGCAGATTATAATACGTTTAAATCAACAGTAGCTCACAATTCGTTTGCTATTGTTTGTCATGTTGTTCAACATTTAGTTTAAACTATTTTTTCCTTGTCACGCATACTCTTCCTTTTATCTGGAAAAAACACTTTGTTAAGTTGTCTGAAGGAGTTTAGGGGAAAGTCTATAAAGATGAAAGTGTTAGGGAAAAAATAATCTATGAGGAATTTGGCTAAATGCAACTTAAAATTTTAACCCTCAATGTGTGGAGATATTATGAGTGGGAGAAACGTAAAGAAGAGTTACTTTCTTTTCTTGAAGAGCAAGACGCTGATCTTGTTTTTTTGCAGGAGGTTGCTTTTGACTCTGAGCGTACTTTTTCTGATCAAGTGACAGAAATTAATGAACATCTTGACTACCCTGCATGTGCTTTTTCTAAAATGATGAAAATGACTCACTGGCATGGAAAGCCTCTTTTGAAAGAAATGTTTTTTGGCCTGGGCTTTCTTTGTAAATTTCCTCTTCTCAAAAAAGAAATGGTTTTTTTACCAGCTTGTGAGAAACAAAAAAAATTTGGCTTCTTGTATTTGAAAATTGTAACACCAAAGGGGGATCTTGATGTACTTAATGTTCATTTTGAGAATACTGATGCTGGAGCAAGACAACATCTACGACAGACTCTTGCCTGGTGTGCAGAGCGGGGTCTTACGCCGATTATTGCTGGTGATTTTAATCTAAGCATTGTTTCAGATTTGATTGACCTTGCTGGGGAGGATTATCATATCTCTTATCAACTTAAACCATATTTTTCTTTTTATCCAACGAATCATTCTCATGATTCTGAGCCCGTTACTTTAGATTATATCCTTGTTCATAAGAAAAAGTTTCTTTTGAAGGATGTAGAATGTGTCTCTTCGTCTGTTTCGGATCATAACCCTGTTGTTGCATTTTCGGAATGTATATAAATTGTTATTTCTTAGTTTGTGTATGCATAAAAAAGGTCAATTCTTTTTAGTATTTGCGATTGTGATAATCTTTTTTCTGTTTTTGATGACTGCTACGTATAATTCTGCATGGTCGATGGTGGAGATTGAGAATTTTGAAGAGTTGAATGATAATTTTGCGTATGAGCAAGATGTGGTGATTAACAAGGCTATTTATGATGGGACTGATGTTGCTGTAGAGTTAGATAACTTTGGGACGACATTTTCAGCGTATTCAGGTACCGTTGATCCTAACTATGGCTTCTATCAAATTTATCAAGATCCGAATACTGGTGTGATTTATATTCAGAATTTTTTATCTAATGGGAAGACTATTACTTTATCTGGAGAATCTTTAACGGGTGAAGAAGTTGTCCAATTAACTGTTGCTTCTCTTTCTACTGGTTCAGTGGGAACAATTGCACTTGATGTGGGGGGACAAATCTTAGAAGAATCTGTTGAGGTTCCTTTGGTAAATTATGATGATGAATCGAATCAAGTTGCACTTGATCTTGAAGATACTAGTTGGGATCTTCTTGAAATTCAAATTGAAGGGGTAGAGGTTCCTGCGGGTTTTTTGAGAGAAAATTTGGCGGAAGATCCCAGTGCTACTGGGTCTTTTTCGTATGATGGTGATGATGTAGAAGTCTTTATTGATTATTAGTATACTGTGACTGTTGTAGTGTTTGTATCTTCACTTCCTTGGTTGTCTTCAACTGTTAGCGTGAGAGTATACTCTCCAATTGCTGGATATTGATGTACCATTGAACCAGATGAATTGGTATTTGTTCCATTATTTCCCCAATTTACATGATAATTAACTATTTCTCCGTCAGGATCGTAGGACCCTGTACCACCTTCTGAAAAATCTACTACTAGATATGGTGAAACACTTAAATCAACTTCATACGGTCCACCCGCAATCGCCACTGGTGGTTGATTTTCTTTTACGTCCTCATTTAAGGTGAGTTCAATTGTATCTTCATCGTAGGCGCCATGTTCATCTTCTACACGCAGCACGACTTCTTTCAAACCAGGTTCTGCTGTATAGACGTGGCTTGCTAGACAATCATCTTGTAAGGTCAACGTGTTGCTGTCACCGAAAAACCAGTGGTAGCTTAAACTATCGCCGTCTTTATCGTAGGACGTACACGCATCAAAAAATACTTCGATGCCTTGGATTACTTCTGACCCAGTCTCAGGGGATGCAATTTCAGCGTAGGGTGCATTATTTGTCGGTGTGGTATCATCATCGTTACTAACATCGTCGTCGTTTGCTGTGATATCGTCATCGTTTACCATATCATCGTCATTGACGACATCATCATCATTGTAGCTATCGTCGTCATTTACTGGATCAACACAGGCTGTCAACGCTAATGCGCCAGCCAACAGATATTCAAGTCCTCTTTCCATTTTCGTCCCTAGACAGTACTCTCTTACTAGGTCTGCATCCTTAAATATCTTGTTATTTGGCTCTACACTCGCTGATTTGTCCAGATTTTCGCTTTTGATTTATCCTGTTTTGTTCCAAAAGCTTTAATAGTGCTTTTGTGTGCCCACCAGTGATGAAAATTCCTAAAACTATGAAACGGTTTTGCCCGAAGTGTAACAAGTCCACAGAGCAAAAAGTGGACCAGTATAAGAGTGCTGGTAAGCGTGGACCGCTGTCACGGGGGTCCAAACAGCGTACCCAAGCGCGAGGTAAACATACCGGTTTTGGGTCGCAAGGACGATTTTCTAAAAAAGCTATTTCTGGCTTTAAACGAACCGGTGCTAAAATTTCTAAAAAAACAACGTCACGATACCGTTGCAGTGTCTGTAAAAAAGCGACACAGCAAAGGCGCGGTATTCGCGCGAAAAAGGTGGAGATGGTATAACGATGCGTGTTAAACGAACAACCAGTGATTTTATCAAAGTTGGCTGTGCGAAGTGTAAAAATGAGCAAACGCTTTTTTCTCATGCTTCAACATCAGTTGCTTGTCTTGTGTGTGGTGAGCCTTTAGCTGTACCCCGTGGCGGTAAAGCAAAAATTCTTGGCAAGGTGTTGTAAAAAATGCATTATAAACGCAAGGGATATCCTGATGTGAGTGAACTTGTGTTGTGTCGTGTTACCAAAGTGTTGCCGCATGCGGTCTTTGCACGTCTTGAAGAGTTTGAACGTTTAGACGGTCTTATTCATATTTCTGAAATTGCGCCTGGGCGTATTCGTAACATTCGCGATTATGTTAAAGAAGATAAACGTGTCGTGTGTAAAGTGCTTAAAATTGATCAGAAAAAAGGGCACATTGATTTATCTTTACGTCGTGTTGGTACTGGCTTACGTGTCAAAAAGTTGCATGAAGTTAAGCAAGATGATAAGGCTGAAAAATTACTTGGGTTTATCGGGAAAAAGTTAGGTAAAGATTTACCTTCTGTGTACAAGTTGTTTGGCTCTGCTGCGCTTGCTGAATATGGACGTTTAACGCCATTTTTTGAAGCTGTTGTTGTTGATGGTAAAGAAGTGTTAACTTCTGTTGGTCTTAGTGGTAAACAGCTTGATGATGTGTACACTATTATTACTTCTAAAATCTCTGCGCCTTCAGTCACCTTAGTTGGCCATTTACATTTACATTCTCTTGCACCGGACGGTGTTGCGCAAATTCGTTCAGTTTTAGTTGCTGCAGCTAAAAAGTTTGATTGCTCTATCACGTATGTCAGCGCGCCAAAATATAAAGTGAGTTTAGTTGCGTCTGATTATAAAACTGGTGAAGCAGCTTTGTTAGATGTTGTTGACTATGTGACTGATTCTTTTTCTGGTAGCGTGGAGTTTGTTCGTGGCACAAGTTGAAATTTTACAGTGTCAGAAATGTTCTTCGTATGTTTTGACTTCTTGTTGTGGCAAGGCGGTGAGTTGTAAGCCTGCTAAATGGTCTGTCGGTGATGCGTACGGTAAGTACCGGCGTGCGTATAAGCGTCGGTATCTTTAAAAGCAGCTCTTACTTAATGTTGTTATGAACGATTGGCGCCTTTTTACGCATAAGAAAGTTAAGCTTTCTAAACCGATTTTAATAGAAGGTTTGCCTGGTGCTGGCAATGTTGGTAAGATTGCTGTAGATTTTGTTATTGATGATTTAAAGGCGACCAAGTTGTATACTATTACTTCTTGTTCGTTTGCCAATTGTGCGTTTGTCTCAGAAAAAGGGGTTGCCAGTGTGCCTGTATGGGAAATCTTTCATAAAAAAGTGAAAGGTGTAGATTATTTATTTTTATCTGGTGATGTGCAACCTAGTGATTCAGCTGCCTCGTACTCAGTTTCTCATGAATTGTTGGCATTGTTTTCTTCACTAGGTGGTTCGTTAATCGTTACGCTTGGTGGGTATGCGCTAGATGATGTTCCTGTTGATCCTCAACTGTTTGCTGTTGCTACTGATGTTAAAACATTAAAATCTTTACCTAGCTCTTTAGTTACCTACGGTTCAGTTGCAACCGGGCCGATCATTGGAGTTTCTGGGTTGTTAGTTGGTCTTGCGCTGCATTATAACGTGAAGGGTGTCTGTGTGCTTGCTGAAACGTTTGCTGATCCGACCTACTTAGGTTTAGGTGGAGCGCGAAAGATTCTATCGCTTTTAAAACAACAATTTAATTTTAGGCTGCGTTTAAAGCAGTTAGATTCTGATGTTGCGCAAGTGGAGAAGGAAATTTCTGAAAAGATTTCTCAGCTAACTGAATATCAAGCTGAAAAAGGTCGAGAGTTGTTTGAAGAGCTTGCGCCATATATCGGTTAGCTAAATTCTTTTTCGTATTCTTCATACCCTTGTTCTTTTAGATCCTGCTTTGCAATAAACCTTAGACTTGCTGAGTTTATACAATATCTCTTCCCTGTCGGTCCGTCGTTAAACACGTGGCCTAAGTGGCCTGAGGTGCTTCGTACCTCTGTTCGTGGGATGATGAGTTTGTAATCTTTTTTCTCTATAATGTTGTCTTCATCAATTGGTTTGGTGAAGCTTGGCCAGCCGGTGCCTGAGTCAAATTTATCTTTAGAAGAGAATAAAGGTGTACCAGAAATTCTGTCCACATAGATCCCTTCTTCTTTGTTGTCCCAGTATTCGTTGTCAAACGCTGGTTCTGTGCCGTCCTCTTTTATGACTTTATACTGTAATTCTGTGAGCTCTTGCTTCTCCCAGATTTTTTTTAAGTATTGGTCGCGGCCGGAGAAATATCTGTATGTTTTGTATCGTATTGGATTTTTTTTATAATAATCTTGATGGTATTCTTCAGCTTTGTAAAAGGTTGTTGCTGGAAGGATTGGTGTTACCATAGGTTTATCGTAACGGCTGCTGACTTGCTCTTTTGATTGTTCTGCTATGTGTTTTTCTTCTTGTGTTGTGTAATAAATCGCTGTGGTGTATTGTGGACCTTTATCGCTAAATTGCCCTGTGTCGTCTGTTGGATTAATTTGTTTCCAGAATATGTCAACTAACTCTTTGTAGCTTACTTTTTTTGGATCGTAATGGATTTGTACTACTTCTTTGTGGTCTTTGTTATCTTTGTATGTAGGGTTTTGCTCTGTACCTCCAGAGTAGCCTGCAATGACTTTTGTAACACCGTCTACCTTTTCAAAGGCAGCTTCAACGCACCAAAAGCAGCCGCCTGCAAATATCGCTGTTTTTTCTCCCATAGTCTCGTTACTTATTGTACATCCACTTAGCAGAAGGAGTATACAGGTGCTTAAAAATAGTTTTCTAAAGAGCGTTTTCAACGATAAGTTCAGTTGTAATGTAGTCTTTGTAGACGTAATCTAACTTGATGTCCATTGCGCCGGCGAATGGTGTTGCTTCAGCTAAGTTTGCTGTGCCCATGCGACAGGTTACAGTTGTTTGGCCGTTGATTAAACGTACGTTGCCTGCTGTGCCGCCTAACTTTGGACAGTTAATTTGGATTGATTGTGGGCTTGCTACAGCGATGTGCACTTGGTTTCTTAGCTTATCATCAGCGATACAGTCATCTTTTTGTGCTAAATAATCTTGTGGGTAACTTTCACCCAGGTTTACATTTTCTACCTTGAAAGTTATTGTCACTTCGTTTTGGCCAGATGTTCGCTCACTAAATGACGTTACTTGCAGTGGTCCGCCGGAGTTGCCTACAATCTTTTCTTCAGTGATGATACATACGTCAGTCGGTTGGCTGCGTCGTGTCGGTTGCTTTGATAAACAGGTTTGTGCGACTGCTTGGGTCTGGTATTGGTAACACACGTTTGCTGCAATCGTGAATGGTAAGTCGTATTCTAAGTCGTCTTTGTAGACTGCCTCGTAGGTGATTTGATCAACGCCACCTTGCACGATTTCGCCGGTTTGTTTGTTAAGGTACCCTTTTTCTAATGCGTTTGCGTTTGTTAGTGACGCCTTTTCTATATCAAACGCGTCGTAGGATATGCCGGATAATGTTGTGAGGATTTCGTTTTCTTGGAGAGGATACTCTCCTGCGTTTTCTAGCTCTAAGGTAATGAAAAATGGTTCGTTGTTATCGTCGAGTACCGTTAGTGGTGGTTCGTCTTGCACGAAGCTGAATATAAGTCCGTCTGTGCCGCCTAAAAATGCGCCAAAGCCTGTTGTGGTCTCTGTTTTTCCTTGACAGCCAGCTATAAGGAGTATCATTGCTATGCTGAGAATTATGAGGCCTCTTTTCATTCTAGTGGTTTTTTGTATTTGCTTGTTTTTAAAGGTTTTTATCTCTCTACCGTAAGCTTAGATAAAATAAAAGGAAAACAAGAGTCGCAACTGCGACATATAACCAGTATCTCTTAATTTCTGCTTTTATTTTTCTAAAGTCCATCGTGTATTTCCCTTATTGTTATTGCAATAATACCTATTATTGCTAATATATAAATTATTCCAATTATTGTCATACTGTAGTTACTTATTTCTTTTATTTCTTTGATGTAGTATGCATTTGCTAACCCTATGCCAATACATGTTGTGAATGCCGTTGTAACATTTGCAAGCGTTTTTATTGTCTCTTTTTTCATTATTAGAACTTTATGTTCTTTGTTCATATGTGTTTGTTACTTTTTTTCGCAAATACCTTTCGTTTTTTTAGAATTATGTGGTGACTAAATCAATTGAACCTGATGAAATTCTTTTCTCAAATGCGTAGGCTAACTTTACTTCTAGTGGAGCGTTAAGAAATTCTTGATTAAGTGCCATTTGTTGTTGACAGTGTAACATTTTTTTGTTTCTATCTTTTCTCCACTCAATGGTACCTGTCGGTGCGTTACTACATACGATGTTTTGGTTGTCATAGATTACTTCGTATTCTACTTCTGGGATGTCTTGGCCGAGCGGGTTGTTTATGTCTGAAATGACTGTGCCATCTTCAGTGACTTCTACTGTGATATCTAGAACCACATTAATTTCGTCTTGGCCGACTCTACGTGTTGTTTTTTTAATGTTGGTTACTTGCAGAGGTGTTTCGCTTTGCTGGCTTGGTTGTATATTTTCTTCTTTTTGGCACGGGATGTCGGTTGTGTCTGCTGCTGGGTGTTTTACGCACATCTCTGTTGCTGCGCTTGTTTGCACGTCGTACCTAAACACGGCGGTGATTGTTGATGTCAGTTTATGGTTTGGATCTAGTTTTGTGTATTTGAATGGTCCAAAATTTGTTTGGTGTACTTCAGGTTCTCTTGCGTCTTGGAATCGTTCTGCTGCTTGCAAACTTACCCCTTCGCAGATACCGTCGGGGATACCTTCGTAATAATTGCTTACAGAGTCTCTTGTACATACTTGTCCTTGCACTGGACTGTTACCATTGTTAGTTATTTGTATGCCCACGTTGAAAATGTCGTTGTTATACAAATCGCTTGTTGGAATTTCTGTGAATTCTATTTTGATGTCTTGCCCGGAGCTTGTCTGTGCGCCTGTACATGCGGTGAGAAAGACTAGTGTCAAGAGCAGGTAGATTTTCATACTTGGTTGTTGTTTTTTGTTTTTAAAAATGTTATGCAAAAGCTGCACCTCTCTGCGTGACGCCGGATTCTGGAAGTCTGAGAATCGTTATTACTTTACTTTTCTTTGTCTCATAAATATATTCTGCATCTGCACGGATGATGTCGTAGAATAAACCTTCTTCAGGGACTTCGGTTGCTTTAAATTTACATCTAAAATTCATCTCGCCTTTGTAAAACTTGATGCATTGTTCTGTGGTTAAGTGTGCTGTTGCTAAGGTGATATCTTTACAGTCTTGGTTTACTTGGTCAAGTTCACTGTCTTTGACGCTGTACACTTTGAATCCTTCCTGGTCCACTTCACCGGTTGTTTCAAAGGCACACTGATCGATCAATGCTTGTGATCCGTATTCAGGGTCGCTTTCCAGGATGGTGTTTGGTGGTGTGTGTAGCGTGATTTGTTGCAGCGTTTTTACGTTGCCGCCGTATTGCGGGTTGTTTGCTATGGTTACGGCGAACGCTGCAGGTTGGTTTTGGGTGAACGGTTGACTTTGTACCGTACCAATGGCTACCTTGAGTGGGCCTGCTGTTGCACGGGACCTTATCGTGTTGTCGTAGTTGAGTTGCGGGTCTTGTATTTGGTAGGTGTCAAACGGATCTTGGCCACGTTTTTTGAGTGCGTTACTTTCTTTTTGGTTTAAAAAATAGGTTTTGTGCATGGCTAACGTTTGAAAGTCGTAGGTTACTGACATAGTTGCTTGACGAGATGTAATTACTTTATCATCTTCGTTCTCTCTAAACTCTGCTGCGTTTTCAAATAAACAACTTGCCAGGATGGTTTCTTCTGTTCCTGGGTATAAGGTTATTTGATTCCCTTGTGCTTCTGCGCTTGCTATTTGTGCAGGAATTTTTTGCTCGTTGTTGAAGTCTTCAAGTTCACAGTACACTTGGATCGTTAATGGCTCTCGGATGCTTTGCGCTTTAATTGTTCCGTCTAAAGCAATACTGTCGCCTTCAAAGAATTTGTTCGTAGGTCGTAGGTCTGTTATTCTTACACCTAGCTTTTCATTGTTTTCGTTTTCTTCGATATCTGATTCAAAACCATAGCCTATTACTAACGCTTCAGGGTTGAAAAATGTTTGATATGCGTTTTGTAAGCCTATTGCTTCTATTACTTTTGGTACTTGCTCTTTTGCTGCGACGGCCCCATGGTCGATTGCGGTTCCTGTTAGACCTGTTTGTTGTATGCCGTACATGTAAAATATGCCCCATATAAATGATGCGATGAGTACTACGCCGATGGCGTATTTTCCTGTGCCGAGAATGATCTTTGTTAGAAATTGGAAGAATTTCCTTATCGGTGTGGGTATGAGGCCTTCACCTTCGGCTGTACGCATTGGTGTACTCAGTGCCCCTGTTGCACTTTGTCCTTTTTTGTTTTGGAGAAGTTTCATTCTATTGTGAGTTTCAATCCTACCATCGTGAATGTCGTTGTTGGTTGGATGCGGATGAAGTTTGTACCTGTATCTAGCAGGTCTGTTATATCGTAGGTGAACTTGCTTTCTTGTGTGGTCATGAAAATAGTTTCGTCGTTAATGTTTAGCCGTGCGTTTTTTGCTTTGTTGTTATCCTCTAAGAAAATTTCTAGGATTGCCTCTTTGTTAAGCTCCTCTATTCTTTGCATTTCTTTGCTACTTACAGTGAAGAAGTAGGTGGGATGGGTTATCTCATCAGACTTTGTTTCTAACTTGAGCTGGTTGAATGCGAACTCACCGTCATCAATGATGAAAGTTACCTCGTTTTGGCCCTGTCTTAAGTGATTTTTTTCTAGTTCAATTATTTGCTCTGTGCTTACACATCTTATTTGGCTGTCAATAATTTCTAAGTCGTTGAGGATAATTCTTAAGTTTGCTGTATTTTGTTGTAGCGGCGCATTACAGACCATGGTATACTTGAGGTCTGCCTCTGTTAATGATTCTAACTCTTGCTGCGCAATTTGGAACGTGCGTGTTTCTTTTGCGTTAATTCTTTCGTATTCTAACCGAACTCCCACGTCTTGTAAGTTAAATTCGTTTGTTCTCCAAAATGCCAGTCCTGGGGATGATGCAGTGAGCTGTATCTGGTTTGTTTCTTGTATGTATATGGTTGGTATGTCAATAACTTTTACGCCACCTGTAAGCTCTTTACTGTAAAACTGTTCACCGTTAATTTTAAGTTTTAATGTGCCTTGCGGTTCTTGTGTGGTGAAGTACAGGCTTGCCTTGTTTAAATTGTTTAAGTTGTTTGCGTCGAATCTTAACGTGGGGGATGATTTTGTTACTAAAGATCTTTTTACTTGCAAATGGTCTGCGAGTCTGATTATCTCTGGTTCGGTTTTAATGAATAAGTTGATTGCGTTAATGCTATGAACAGTGCCTGTCTCTTGCCTAGGTGAAAGTTGTCCAGGTGCTTCTGAGAGGAGTTCTAGGCTTTTTACTGTGTCTTTTATTTCGTCTGTGATGTCCCCTTCTAAAAGTGCTTGACGTTCTTCAGGGGGGATTAAAATTACGTATAAGGCGATTGCTAATGCAATGACCATAATTAGGGAGGCTATCGCTTTGCCTTCACCTGCACCTCTTTTGTTGAACATGTGTTGATTTTAGCTCGTATGCTTTATAAAGGTTATGTACTTGGTTGTGTTATGGATTTAGTCTTTTGCGATCTGAAAAAAAAGGAGTTTCGTTTACGTGTTGCTACCCTTGATGATTTGTGGCACTTAAGTCATTTTTTATCCGCTGGGGATGTTGTTATTGCCAAGGATGAGCGTAAAGTACGTTTAGGTGATGCTGATGCTAAGTCGCGTGTGGTGCGTAAAGTGTTTTCGTTATCTGTTAATGTTGAGCGAGTTACTTTTGCTCAAGATGTGTTAGAAGTTGTTGGTACTGTTGTCGATGGGTCTGATGAGGTTGCATCAGGGAGTTACCATACGTTTCGTTTTGCTGTAGGTGATACTTTTTTTGTTACTAAATCTAAATTGCTTGCTTTTCAAAAAAAACATTTAGATGATGCGTGTTCTTCTGCTAAGTCAACTGTACTTTTAGTTGCTCTTGATCGGGAAGTAGCTTCCTTTGGTTTGTTGCAAGGCTATGGTCTTGCTTTTTTGGGTGAAATTTCTGGTAATGTTGCTAAAAAGAGAGCGGGGCATATGTCTTCTGGTGACTTTTATGCTGATGTGGTTGCTGAGATCTCCTCGTATGTTGACCGGTACGGTTTGTCTACTGTTGTTATTGGTAGTCCGGCGTTTTGGAAGGATGAAATCTATAAACGGCTTGGTTCTGTTAACTTTAAAGTTGTTCTTGCTACCTGTCATCACACCGGAAAAGTTGGTTTACAAGAGTTGTTGCGTCGCAGTGAAGTGCAACGTGCATTATCTTTTGCTCGCTTGCAACAAGATGTTGCTTTAGTTACTGAATTTTTGTCTGTGTTGCGTACTGATCCTGGTTTGGTGTGTTATGGTCTTGTTGATGTTAGCTCTGCTGTGTCTTTGGGCGCTGTTAAGGTTTTGTTAGTTACTGATACGTTTATTGCTTCTTTGCGTGAAGATGAGCGATACGCTGAACTTGATGCTGTTTTAGAAAATTGTGAAAAATCATCTGGTGCTGTACATATTGTTTCTGGTGCTTCTGATTCTGGTGCGCAGCTTGACGGGCTTGGTGGGGTTGTTTGTGTGTTGCGGTATAGATTAGGTTAAAGGTCTTTCCATGCTTTTTCCTCTTCCTTGCTTAACCAATCCTTTGCAAGATTTTTTTCTACTAATATAAGCCAACCCAGTTTTTCTTTTTTCTCATTCATGCCAGAAAGATCACTCCTTTTTGCTCTTTGAAATGTTTGTCACCTGAAACTATTTTTGCCTTTATCTGTTTTTGTATTGTGATGAGTGTTGCATCTATTAATCCAAAATCTTTGTAGGCTTTTCTTTGCTCGTGCTTTTCTTTTGCTGCTTGAATCCAATCTTGCTCTGTAAGTTGTATTATTGTCGAATTGCTTTTTATTAGTCTGAAAAGGTTTTCAAAATTTCCTTTATTTTTCAAAGCCCAACCTTGTATTTCAGCAAGACAACAAATTACTGTGTAGAATCTCTTTTTTGGATCTTTAAAGAGTTTATTCACTATTTTTCCCTCTTCTGTCCCATTAAAATATTCAATCCAGGCATAGCTATCTAATATGTATTCCATTTTACCATAAATCTTCGTGTTCGTCTTTTTCTCTTTTAAATGGCTTTGCCCCTTTACAAATTCCGAACCCATCTATTCTTTTTTTGCTGATTATGTTGATTTCGATTTTATCTCCTTTTTTAATACCTAACTCTTCTAGTTTCCTTTTTGATAAGAGGACTCCCATTGAATTTCCCCATTTTGTTACTCTTGCTTCCATGTTTATACATATGTTTAAACATCTTTATATACTTTTTGGTTGTTTTTTCGTATATTATGCTAGTTTGGTGAGAAATTTAAGCAGTTTCACTCTTTTCTTACTTTGCGATTTTATCAAGTATCTCTTTTTCTCTTTTGAGATCTTCTTTATTGTAACTTGAAACTACTCCTTGGTTTATGAGGTGCTCTTGCATTTCCCATACTGTTATTTCTGCTTCTTGTGCGGCTTTAGAAATTGTTATTAATCCCTTTTTGTATGTTTCTGTTGCATTTTCTTTTATCTTTTGTCTGTATCCTTTTTCCAATAATTTTCGAAGGGTACTGCTCCTATCTTCTACTTCCTTTTTGCATAAACGTTCAACTTTTTTTAAAAAGTCTACCTCAAGTCTTATTCCTATTGCTTCGGCCATGTTATCTATTCATCTAATTGATCTAGTACTCCTTGACTAAACCATCCTATTTTTCTTAATTCATGTATGCTTTGTTTGAATCTTTGTTTACTTATTTTCTTTTCTTCTTTTAGTTTTGCTATGATTGCTGGTGTTCCTATGATTGTTAAATTTAAAATTCTTCTCTTTTTTCTTACATTGTCATCATCTGTTGCGATTGCTTTTGCATTTTCTTGCCAGTAGAGGGCTACTGCTTCGGCTTCTCCGCCTTGAATGTTGTATTGGTATGCCCTTCTTATTAGGTCTTTTTTTGTTACTTTCTTTACTTTTATTTTCCCTTCTTCGATTAGATCAAGGGTTACTTGTGCGTCAGCGTAGCCTCTTTGTTTTCCTTTTTTTATCTCTTTGTGTACTTCTTTTGGGATGCTCACTTTCTTGAAGAGGTTACAACTTTCTTCTAGTAAGGCTAATTTTGCAAGGTGAATTAATACCATGCTATCCTTAATTATCATTGTATTACAATGTGCACAATGTTATATAAGTCTTTTGGGTGTTTTTCCGTATATTATGCTAATTTTGTGAGAAATTTTAGTAACTTTGGCTGCGAGATTATTGCTTTGGTTATGAATTTTGTAATGTAGTCTCTGTTATGGTTTTCTATGATTTCTTTTGTTTTTTGTTTTGTTAGTAAGTTTAGTAGTTCGTTGTGGTCCTCTTTGCTGAAGTTTTGCATGACTTGGTAGATCTTTTTGTGGATGTACAAATCTTTTCCGATTCTTTTTCTCCATAGTGTTTCGTAACTCTTGTTTTGGTCTATAGCCTGTGCTAGACATTCTGCCGCGTTAATGTTTTGCACAATGCCGCCGTGGGTGGATGCTTTGACCATGCCTGCTGCGTCGCCTAATAAATAAATGAACTCTTTATGTGTCTTTTTGTACATGTTGAATAATGGAATTGGGCCTGATTGGTTAGCTAGAATCTTTTTATTTTTTGCGCGCATTTTTAAAAATTCGTCAAAGCTTTGTTTTGGGTGCTCTTTTGTGACAATACCTATTCTTGCAACCGTTTCTGATTCTGGGACGACCCAACCGAATGTACCGTAGCCTAAATGTACTTCGTACGTGTTTGGATCCATCTCTATTTTTGCTGTTACTTGCATGCCTGTTAAAAAGTCGTTTTTTTTGAAACCGTTTTGTTTTGCTACTGTTGAATTTGGACCGTCGGCGCCGATTACAATGTCTGTTTTGGTCGTTGTATTGTTGAAGGTGAGTTCTTTTTTGTTATTTTTTATGAACCTGTGGTTGAGATGATACTCTGCGCCTTGCTTTTGTGCTAGCTCTGCTAGGTGTTGGTCCAGTTTTGTTCTGCAAACTATAATATCTGGTTTTTTCAGGTTAAATTCTATACATTTTTTGTTTGGTGCAAAGACTTTGACTGTTTTACATTCGTTAACAATCACTTCTTTTTTTAGCGGTATTAAGTCTTTTATTGCGTGGGTTAGTATTCCTGTACATTGTACCGGTGTGCCTATTTCTTTGTGTTCTTCGTAGACGTGCACTTCGTGGCCTTTTTTTGCTAAATTGTATGCACACCAGTTTGCTGCAGGTCCTGCGCCAATTATGCTTGTTTTCATGGGTTTTGTGAGGTTGGTTTGTTTGAAAAGTGTTGCTGTTTTAGTATGTCCGTAGGATCCCTTTGTCTCGCTCTTTAACGGCTTTTTTTAATCCTTTGGTGAATGCAGGATTGTTTTTTACTATACCCTCCAGAGACATGACACTTTTCTTTTTTCTTGTTAGTCGTAGCACGGCTTGTGAAAATGACTCTTTTTCATTTTTCATCTCGTATAATGTTTTGTGCGTTTCTTCTGCTTCTTTCTCTGAAAGAATTCTTCCCATGGCCAATACCTTTTCCCAAAATTTGTCTGCTTTCATTTTACTTGTATTGTCATCTCTTCCATGTTTTCTTGAGTGGCTTGATAGAGTAGTGTATCGTAGAGTATGATTAGCTTTTTTACTGCTGGATTTTCTTGGTTGAGTTTGAATAACTTTGCTCTTCCTATTTCTCGTGTTGGTTTCACCATCTTTGTTTGTATTAGATTGTTCCATACCCTGTGTAATGTGCTCCAGCTTACGTGCGCATTTTCTGCTATGTCTGTTAATGAATAATCTAAATCTCTGCCTTCTATGAGAAAATCTAATATTCGGATTACTGGTGAGTTGCCTAGTGCTTGGGTAAATACTGTTGTTGTTTTCATATCGATAGTAAGTACTGACTACCTCTATTTAAACTTTTCTTTTTGGTATGTTGATATACCTTTTTGTTTGGAAAGACTTAAGAAGTCGTTGTTCTTTTTTGCTCTGTGGAAAAGCGAGCTATTCAAGAAAAAATTCTTCGTAAGTTAATGTCTATGAGGCCTCCTAAATGGGGTGCTTCTCACACTGAGGAGAAGAACCTTGTGAAGAGTCTGCCTATGCATCTTCGAGGAGAGAAAGTTGTGCAGAAGGCTATTAAGGAATTATTACGTAAAGAGTTTTTACTTCGTGCAAAAAAAACAGGTGAGTGGCATGTTTCTTTGAATCCTCGAAAAAAGAAGGATATTTGTCAATTTTTGGGCTTGCCCCCACGAGAATAGGCTTTATTTTAAATGTAACTCTATTACCTTTTTTCACATTTCTATAAGGTGATTCTTTTTTTTGTATTGGATTTTATTTTTTTTAAGTACTTCTTCGAATTCTTTCTGGTTTTCTGTAGGTATTTGGATTACTCCTGGTGCCACATGTGTACCCTTTAATCTTTTTATCATTCCTATTGTATTTCTGCCTCTTAGTATATAGTTAAACTTTATTTTTTCTGTATGTGTTTTATTTTTTAGGTTATAGGTGAATATTGTTGCTGCTGTGCAACCAATCTTATTCGCGAAAGGTTTATTCTCAAAGCAACTTATACCGGCAGTAAAGATTCCTGCTCGTGCGAAAAACTCTTTTTGAAATAATTCTTGCCAAAGTATTGTTTTTATATCTATCTTTTTGTTTGTTTCTATCTTTCTTTTTATTTCTTGTGCCTTCTCTAGTCTTTGTCTGAGTGTTCCCTCGTTGCAAATTATAACTATGTCAATGTCGTTTGGCTTTTTCTCTCCTTTTGTAGCAGATCCGTATATGACTATATCAAAGATTGATTCATCTTTTTTATAGCTGTTTAATTGCTTTTGTAATTTCTTGAGCATCTTCTTTTAGTACCTCTGCTGCTTCTTTATTCATTCTTTTACTATAACTGTCTTGATAGAAAGAAAAATCTTTATCTAGTATGTTGTATATTTTGGGGTGTTTTTCTTGTGCTATTCTGAATCTTTGTTGGTGTGATGATGGGGCTCTGCCTTCTTTTTTGAGAATGTATAGGTCACTTGCTGCTGCTATTGCTTTAAAGAAGAGGGTTACTGCGGTATTGTACTTTTCTTCTTTGTACGCTTTATTTGCGGATTGCGTGTATTCTTCCATGTTTTCTCTTAAAATTTCTTCTTTTTCGTTCATGTTATATCCTACAACGTTATCCATATATTTAAGCTTTTTGGTTGTGCTGTACAACGCCTTCCTTCCTCCTTTTATTTTTTGTTGTATTATACAACATTATTTGAGGTGTAGTTCTATCACGTCACCTTGCTTTAACACATGGTCGAGTCCTGCATTGGTGCCGTTGTGTTTGACGCTTTTGCCCCACACTTTTGCAAATTTGAATTTTTTTAGAAAATCTTTATGGACTATACTTGCTAAGTCTTTAATTGTACTTCCTTTTTTGAGATGTACCGGTGGCCAGTCTTTATCTTTTTGTGGTTGTTTAGTGAATACGTATATGAAGTTGAGGTTTTTCCAAATAGCTTCTTTGAGGTGTTTTGGTTTAACTAACTGTAGTTTAGTTTTTGGTCGTTTGAACTTTTTTGTTATCGTAATGATTGCTTTGTCAATGTTGAGAAAGCTGTTGTCGCATTCTTTTTTTATTAATCTTAATTGTTTTGCTAATGGTTTTTCTCCATCTAAGATTATTACTATGAGTTTTGCGTTTCTTGCAATGGCCATAAACGCCGGCCCGTTGCCTTTATCTGCGTAGCCTTCATGAATCGCTGGTAGTTCTATTAACTGGATTTGAATTCCGTGGTAGTTCATGCTGCCCACCTCTGGCATGGTTGTTGTGAATTCGTACTCTGCAATGTCTGGTTTTGCGTTAGTGAGTTCTTGTAATAATGTACTTTTTCCTACATTAGTTGTGCCCATAAAAATTACTTGCGCTGCGCCTTCACGTTTAACGGTTATAGAATGTCCGCCGCCTTTTTTGGTTTGTCTTTGTTTTTCAACTTGGGCTTTGAGTTTAGTGAGTTTTGTTTTTATTTGCTGTAATAATTTTTCTGAACCTTTATGTTTGGGACAAGTCCTATACATCTTTTCTAGGCCTTTAATCTTGTCTAAGGTCGTTGAAGCGTTTTTGTACTCTTCTTCGGCTAGTTGGAAATCTATTCCTGGGTTAACGGGCATTTTTTCTTTCTAGGTTTATTTGTCCTATCTTTTCTTTAATAAATTTCTGGATTTTTTTACAATATTCTTCTGCTTCCTCTGGTGATATTTCTTGGCCATAATAATTTATTTTGTTTCTAATTTTTCTAAACCTGTCAAATTTTATTGCAAAATTTTCTTCTCCTTTCTCTTTTAGATAATACGTAAAGGCTTCATGGGAATATACCTTGTATCCTTTCAGGGCAGTTTCTGCCTCGAGTAAACTTCGTAAAGTGTCATAGTAATTTGTAACTGTTTTTCTTGCAGATTCCTTATCTATTTTTACTGTTTGTAAATATACTAAATCTTGTTTTGCAGTTTTTACAAGTGATTTTGCTAGAGATATATCTTTTTGTCCTTTTCTGACTTGACCACTCTCTATAAAATTTTTGAATCTCATTCAAATAACTCCCAATGACCACTTAAGGTTATACCGTTTACCCAGTTGTTTAGTAACTCTTTATTTTCTTTTTTCGTTTTTTCTATTTCCTTTTTTGTTTTTGTAAATACTTGTATGTTGTGTTCTAGTTTTTTTTCGAACTTTTTAAGGTCTTCTTTATTCTTCTTTTCTGTGATTATAAGTAAATCTATGTCACTTCTTTGTGTATTTTCTGCTTTTGCGTATGAACCAAAAAGGATGATTGCTTCGGGATGATTGTATGTCTTGTTGAGGTGCTCTATTAGGTTTGATTTTCTTATGTTGAGCAGATTATTGTGTCTTTTTTTTTCTTTGAATATTTCGCTTTCTGTGTTTGCTCTGTATATCTTGTGGTTGTATTGCTTTTTTTCTTTTAACAGTCCTTCTTTTGCCCATTTTTGAAGGTATTTTGCTACTGTTGAAGGGGATTTCTTTGTTATTTTTGCTAATTCTCTTATGTGGAACTCTCTTTGAGGTTCTTTGTAGAAGTGTTTTGCTATGCTGTCCATTTTTTTGTTTCTTTGTCTATTTTATTGGACACTTGTTTAAATAGTTTTCGCTTTGGTCTCTTGTAGCTGTTTTTTGGTACTTTTTCTAAGGCCTTTATTTTGTCTAGTGTTGTTGGAGCATTTTGCATAGATTTTAGTCAAAAAATTTATTTTTTTCATAAAATATATCTACTCCTTTTAGGATAATATGGTTTTTTTCTATTTCCTTTATTACCAAGTTTTCTTTGTTGTATTTGCCAATCTTTAAATTTATCTTTGCGTCGATTCTTTCTATCTCTTTTTTTAAATCTTTGTTGGTTGTTTCTATGAAGAGGTCTAGGTCGCTTTCTCTTTTTACTCTTTCTATGTCTGTTAGTAACATGTTAATTGCTTTTTTGGTTTCTTCTTTGTAAATTTTTTCTAAATCGTCTGTTTCTTTTAACTTTTTAACCTTTGTGAAGCCCTTTTCTTGGGCTTTTCCAAGGATACTGTCTAAATTTTTGATGAGTTCTGGCTTGATCTGAGGGGTTTTTTTGCTTTGAATTGCTTTTTCTACTTTCCCAATCGTTGTTGAAAAATCGTGGAGAAATGCAACTATCTTTTTTGTTGGTTTTATCTTTTTTTCTGCCAATAATCTTGCGATATCCTCTAACTGTTGCGCGAGGTACCCCATGCTATAATATTGCATTTGTAGAGAACTACTCTTTAAGGTATGTGCTGCTCTGCGTAAGTTCGCGAATGTTTGCTTGTTGCCTTTTTTGTTCTTTATTTTTGTTACTGTGACCTTGATGACTTGCAGACAATTTGCACACTCTTTTTTGTACAGTTTTGCTATTTCCATCTTTCTTTTTCTTCCTTTTCTCTTATAAATACTTATTCATTGTTTCTGGCATGTTTGGCAAAGAAACTACTTCGTCAGCTGCGTTTAACGCGACGACTGCTTGTGGCATACCGAACACCGTGCTTGTTTTTTTATCTTGAGCGAGTATTTGTGCTCCTTTGTTCTTTAGTTGTAGTGCACCTTGGGCTCCATCACTACCCATGCCAGTGAGGATGATTGCAAGTACTTTTTCTCTGTATATTTGTGCTGCTGAATTGAATGTTGTATCAATATTCGGTGTCAGCTGCTGCTTTGCCTCTGTTAACCTTATCCGGACCGAGGTAACTTTTTTTTCAAATGTTAAATCCTTGCCACCAGGGGCTATATATACTTGGCCGTTGCAGAGTTTTTCGTTGTCCTCTGCTTCTTTTACTGCTATATGGCAGACACGGTTGAGGCGTTCGGCAAAGGCTTTTGTGAAATGTCTTGGCATGTGTTGCAGTATCACGATGGGGATTGGAAATCGTTTGGGAAACGTTTTTAAAATGCTTTCAATGGCTGGTGGGCCCCCTGACGATGCTGCAATGAGAATTATCTCTTTTTTTACTTTTATTTTTCTTGCTATCTTTTTTTTGATAAATTTATGCACTTGCTGTGGGTTAGCGTTTGCTGCAGCTTTTACTGCGGCAAGTATTTGTTCTTTGATCGTGCTGATGTTCATAGAAATGGGGCCTGATGGTTTTTCTACTATGTCAATTGCTCCGTATTGTAGTGCAAGGATTGCTTCTTTTGATCCCATCGGAGAATATGCAGAAATTATGACTGTTGGCGTGGGGTTGGTACGCATTATTTCGTATAATGTGTCAAGGCCAGATATTTTTGGCATTTCAAGGTCAAGTGTAACTACATCAGGCTTTAACTGTTGGATCTTGTCTAACGCTTCAAAACCATTTTTTGCTGTTGCTATAACTTTTATTCTATGATCTTCTTCCAAAATGTCGGCAATCATTTTGCGCATGAACATAGAATCGTCAACAATGAGTACCTTAATCATGAGTGGTTCTTCTTGTTTTGTCTTTTTAAGTATATTGCTTAGTTTATTTGTTGTTTTTTTGAGTGGTAACATTCCTCTTTTTTTTAATCGTAAATCTTTAATAGGAGAACTTCACCTTAGGTTTTATCATGTTTAGTGAGGTGGTTCGCTTTGAAAGGCTTTAAACTGGATAAGTTTCAAGATGCTTTAAAAGAAGTTTCCAACATTGGGGCGGGTAAGGCTTCTGGGGCTCTTGCTCGTTTGCTGGATCAACAAGTGAATCTTATTACCCCTGAAATTTATTTGTTGCCTGTTAAGGATTTGCCTACTGTTCTTGGTGGTCCTCAGCAAATGGTGGTGGGTACCTATTCCTCTTTGACCGGTGATGTTGCTGGTACCGTTTTGATCGTCTATACTACCGAAAATGCCTTGTTTTTGGTAGATCTTGTCAATGGTCGTAAACCTGGAACAACAAAGGTACTGAGTGCTGAGGATCAAATTCGTTTAAAAGAGGTGGGTAATGTGCTAACTAAAAATTATGTACATTCTCTTACTGAATTTTTGGAACTTTCTATTAACTCTTCTGAAGAACGTATTGTCTCAACGTTTGGTGAATCTCTTGCTGATTTAGCACTGCTTGGTATTGAGGAAAAGTATTCCATTTTGCTTAAGACTCATTTTTCTGTTCCTGGACAGAAGGTAGAGGGTGAGTTTATTTTACTTATTGCTATTGAATCGTTAACTAAAGTTGTTGAGGCTATAAAGCATAAATTACAATGAATTTGAAAGATGTAGTTGCTAAAGAAGAGATTGTTGTTTTGGTTGTTTCTAATAAAGCTTATACTAAAGAAATTCTTGCCATCTCAAAACAGCTCTGTTCTTCCTGTGAGCCGCTATTGTATGTTAGTTTGAATAAACTCTATGATTCTCTTTGTCGCGATTTTAAAAAATCTAACATTGATTTGAACAAATTTCTGTTTATTGATGGGATTTCAAAATCAGCTGGTCAAGCACGAGAGGATGCGGAGAATTGTTTGTTTGTGCAGTCGTCTGGTGCTCTTACTGAGCTCTCCATTGTGATTACCAAGGCACTAAAAACTGGGAAGTTTAAAGGGTTGATTTTTGATTCTTTGTCTACACTTTTGATATACAATCAAAAAGATGCCGTGAGTAAGTTTGTGCATAGTCTGGTGAACAAACTTAAAAAACAAGATATGACTGTTGTCTTTACCGCCTTGCAAGGAGATACTGAGAAAGGTTTGCTTAAGGAAATTGGGCTTTTCGTTGATTCTGTTGTTGAATATAAATAGCTTTAAATAGCCCTGAGCTCCTTTTTGCCTTATGGTATTGAAGCGGAAGAAAAAAGCTGCTCAAAAACGTACGAAGGTGAAAAAGAAGGTTTCTCGTAAGAAGTCTGTTTCTTCTTCTCGACATCGGGCTTTAGAGTGTGACGTGGATGCAGTTGAAGCCATGAGTCGTAAGAAGTACTTGAAGTATTATATCTCTGTTCTTGAAAATCAAATTGATGAAGCTTCAAAAATTCTTAAAGAAAAGAAAAAAGAATTACGTAAGTTGAAATAACTATGCCAACCTTCTGGGTAAGTCTAGTTTTGGGTACTTGGCTTTTATCTTTGCAATTGCTAATCTTGCGCCGGTAGAGGATGGTTTTCCTGCTATTTCCTCAAATCTATCTAGTAACTTGTTTAAGACGGTTTTAGGATTGCCTGAGATTGCTTGGAGGTTTCCCTGCTCGCTAACTTGTAGCCCATCTACACTTTTTGCTACTTTTATCGCTAGATTTCCAAACGTTTCTCTCTTTTCACTGAGAATGGTTTGTGTGATCTCCTCGTACCCTTTTTTTGTCATTTTTCCTTAAACACTCTTAGTCCTTTGTACCCTGCCACTATGAAGCTTAAAGACCCTACTGTTAGTAACGTTCCCATAACAGGGAATACTATGGCTTCGTTTACTAGGCCTGTTTGTGCTGCTAACTCAAAAAACGCGTGTAGACATACTGCTAGGATGATTCCTATGACGGTATAATTCATTACACTGCTTAGTGAGCCTCCTTTCATTGCTAGGGCTAATTTTATCAAAAGCACGCTTGCTATTAATGATGCTAGTGCTGCTATTGTGTTTGGAAGAATTTCCATAATTGTCATGGTTTCACCTCTTTTTCTTTTCTGTTTTTTTTCTTATTTAAGCTTTTTGGCTTTTGTGCGGCTCGTTTGAAGGAGGTATTTTAAATGCAAAGTATTCTCCTTCCTTCTTGGAACATCAATGAGAATACTTAACTGAAAGAAGTATAATCGGTGGGGCGTATCCGCAGATGGTACAAATCTATGCTAATGCTTTAATTTCTTGTTTGAATTGTTTTGCCTCTTCTTTATCTATAAGCAAACCCGCAGAAATTTCTATCCATTTCGCCAATTCAGGGAGATCTTCTTTAGAAATAGTGGTTAGTGTTTTGTTTAAATGACTCTTAACCTGCCTTTTCATAAACCTTTCTGCAGCTGGTCCCATGTATTCAACTGCAACTTTCATCATCTCATCTTTTAGTGTCATTTTTTCTTACTCTTTTCATCTTGTGATAAAAACTTGATACTAGCGCTCATCCTGCTAAATGCTCTTGCCATATCACCAATTTCATCATTCTTCTTCTTAAACTTCTTAATATCAACTCCTTTTTCTCCTCTACTTAACTTTGCTATCAGTTCTATTGGTTTTGTTAATGTGTGGGATAGATAAAGAGATAGTATAGTTATCAGAACAGCTAGCACTGTTGCAATCCATATTAGTTTGGTAGCAGATTTTTTCACAGGATTTATAATAATATCTTTGGAGATTATATTTGCTAAAACCCAAGATGTTTCTTCGTTTACTTCAATGTTTTCAACAACAACGAGTTTTCCGGACTCAAAAAAGTTGCTGGAGGTAAGTAATTTGTCTGCTATTACTGGATGATCTTTTTGTAATTTCTCATCGTTATCAAACATAAACCCCCACTGTTTATAATAATCGGGATGGGTTAAGTAGAATCCTTCCTTATTCAACAAAAATAAGTCCCCAACAACTCCTTTTTGTAAATTACTTAACATCTCATCTGCATGAAGATTAGTGATGACAATTCCTCTGTTTTTCCCTGCTTTATCAAAAATGGGAGTTGCATATCTTATAACAGGAACATAGGCTGGTTCTTCCTCCGTTCCTCTGTTTTCTATAACTCCTTCTTCTATATTAAGGTCTAGTGGGGAGATAAAAATCTCTCCTTCTTTAAGACTAATTGAATCGGTGAAATAGTACCTATCTCCTTTATTTTGTAATCCTTCATCAACAATAAGTGGTGTTCCACCACCTCTATCAATACGTACGGTTTCCTGACCATCTTCATCAATATATCTTACTTGAAGGTATTTATCCTTATTCTTTAGAAACGAAAGAAATTCTTTCTCCAAATCTGCTTTTAGTGATTCTTTATCACTTTCGTCTTTGGAATTAACCAATTTATTAAGAATTGGAGATTGGCTTAGAAACAAAACCTCATCTTGAGCACCAGAAAGAAAAAAGTTTACATCCTTGGTCTTAGAAAAAACACCTCGTTCTAGATCCTCGATACTGTCATCTAACAATATATCAACCGTATCAGTGTAAGAAAGATAAGTGAAAGAAATAATGTGAATAATGGATACAACCAATAGCAATATCAATAATTGGAATCTTAGTTTCATTATTAAAGAATTATTATTAATTACTTATTTAAAGATTATTGACCCCCCCCCCCAGTAATTAAACCAATTTCTTACAACCCTAAGCGACTCGTAGTTTTTGTTTATGGCTTGTGCTAGACATTCTGCCGTGTTAATGTTTTGCACAATGCCGCCAAAGACTTAGTATGTTTCTATGGTTATATTTTGTATTCTTTTGAAATGTTTGTTATTTCTTGTTAGAATTTTTTTGTTTGTTGCTCTTGCTGTTGCTGCTATCATGATATCTTCTAGATCAATCATTTCTCCTCTTTTTTCTAGGTCTACTTCTATTTCTGCAGCATATTTTGCTGTTGTTTGGTTAAAATTATGAATTACTAAAGATTGTAAAAGGGTATCTACCTTTTCTTTTTCTTTTTTTGTTTTTGCTGCTTTACATGCGCCTCTCCAGAGCTCCATGACTGTTATGGCTGAGACTTCTCTTGTTGTAAAGACTCTATCTAATTCTTCTGCTTTTTGTTTTACTTTTTGATCCTTGCCTCTTAGAAGGTCTATCAAAAATGAGGTGTCTAGAATCATTGCTCTTTTATCCTTTTGAGGTGTCTTTTTTTATGTCTTTTTCTTGCAAGTTCTACCTCTTTTTTGAGGTCTTTAGCTGATTTTTCGCTTAATGCTCCAAAAAAAGAAGCTAGATTTTTCTTTCCTGAAAGTCTAACTATCACTTTACTGAAACTTTCTTCTTTTTCTTTTTTGGATTGTAAAATTCTATATGCTTCTTCTGTGATTGAGATGGTCTTTGTTCCCATGGTCTGTGTATGTATGTGTATGTATTTAAGTTTTTCTTTTCTAAGCTCTTTGTATACTTCCATGATGAGACTGGTTCTATTTTCTTTAAAGCATTTTTGGAGATTTTTTCGCAAATTTTGCGAAAACTATTGTTTAGAGGAAGATCTTAATTATTCTATACCGCCAAAGACTTCCTGCTCAGGATAAATTACGACACCGTCTTCAGTGATTTGCATGGCCACAATCTTTTTTTCATGTTTGGCGCCACGTAGTTTTAGAACCTCAATTGCGTTTTCTCTGATGTTTCCTCTCTTGAGGCTATACAATACTACCACTCCGTCAGCTAAGAATTCTTCAACGCCTGTGGTGCTAAATATTTTTGGTACTTGTTCAGTTTCTGAAATTAAAAATGAAGTGGCATCCATCTTTTCTAAGAACCTAAATAATTGCTCAATGTAAATCCTGTATGAGTCTTCTTTACCGACAAATGCAGATGCTATCGCTGTTAGGGAATCAATGACTACAATGTCTGGTTTAAAACTTTTTGGCAAAATAAATGGGTCTACCTTAATTAACAGATCTCCCTTAGCTTCCTCAAGCATTGCTTCAACAGAGCGAGTAATTTCATACGGGTTTTTTCGTTCTACTAAAAACCTTTTTGTTTTTTCTATTTTTTTTATGTCCCAGCCAAAGTCTTCCATATGTTCTTTGAGGTGTTTTGGAGATTCTTCAAAACTCATGTAGTAACAGCGTTTTCCCTCATCAATTGCATTTTTTATAATTTGTAGGCACATGATGGTTTTGCCAGAACCTGCACCGCCTGCAACTACAATGCTTGCGTTTTTTGGAATGCCGTCGTGTAAAAGGGCATCGAATCCTTCAATGCCTGTGTACATGTATTCTCGCGACTTTTTGCCTTTCTTTTTATCTTTGTTGACTGCTTTTACTAGTTTTTTGCGTTCTTTGGCAAGTTTTCCACCCTTTTTGAGGTCTTTTTTTATCTCGCTTGTTATGTCTGCGATGTTTACCATTTGTTAGCTCTTTTTTTCTCGTTTAATAAAGCTTTTTGTTATTTTTGCGTACCATTTTCTACTTGTTCTTCTCTTTTCTAGCTTGCTTGCAATGACTGGTGCTTGCTCTTTTATTTGTAGCTGACGTTCTTTGTACTTCTTTTTTCTTGCTTCATAGGTTCTCCGTGATAATGTTCCTTTACCGTAGTACTCCTCTTGTGTTTTTTTGCGTAGCTCTTGTAGAATGCGCTCTTCTTGTTGATTCTCTTTTTGTTTTTTCTTTAGCTTTTTAATAATATATTCATTATTCATGATTGCTGCTGCTGCTGCTAAAATTATAAGACTTAAGAGTATAAATGCCCAATTTCTTGCTATGAATGCCTTTAATGTTCGTTGTGAGGCTTTGTACAATACTCGCAGACGTGTGGCTTCTAGTTGCGCTTGAATTATTTCTTCCTCAATTGTTGCTAGGTTGGCTGAAATGTTCTCAAACCGGTCGCCGTAAAAGTTTTCTTCTTCTGTGAGGTAGATGTCCCAAACGTTGCTTAAGTTTACTTGTGAATCGTTTACTGCCTCAATCTGTGCCTTTGCAAGGTGGAGTTCGTCAAAAAGAGCTAAGGCTTGCTCTTTATGTGCTCGTACCTCTTGTTGGATCTCTAAAACTTTGTTGTAGTCTTCTCCAACTTTACTGTCTCCTTTTGCTAACTCTTCTGCAAGCGTAAAGAGTTCTTGCGCGGTTTGTGGGTCTGTCTTGTTGAGAAACTTTGCCCGTATTTGTAGTGATTGTAGATCTTCTCCTTGGAACGCTCTTTGTGCTTCTTCATAGAGGTCTGTTACGTATGCTGTGCTTAGCCCTACTTGCTCTAATTCTGTAATATCTTGTTCTATTTGCTGTAAAGCTTGTTGTGCTTGTGTGTCTACTACTGCGAATCCTGTACTTGCTCCTTGTCCTAGGAGAATGAAGACTAGCGCTGCTGCGATAATTGCGCTTGCCACGATTGCAGTTTGTTGTATTTTTTTCATTATTTTCTTTTCCTTTTAAGACTATTTGAACTTTTTGGAAACCATATGGTTCTCTTTGTTACCATTTTTCTAGTATCTCTTTGATAATCTTCTTGATCTCTTTGTTGTTTGTTTTAATAAATTCTGCTCGAACCATAAAACCTTCATAGGCTATCCTGTTTCGGTAATCTCGTAATCTCTGTAAGAATTGGCGAGTTTGTTCTGTTAGTGGTATCTTTTTTGCGCAGTAGTCTATGAGTTCTTTGTGTGCACCCTCTCCTTTTATCTTTGTTCCTTCTTGGAGTGTTGTTGCCTCTAGTAGTTTGTGTATAATATCGTAGTAATCAACAAGCGTATTGCTAGGGTATTTTTCTATGTTGGTTTTTTCTAGCCTCTCTAGTGTTATTTTTGCCATCTTTCTCAATGCCTTTGCCTTTTCTTTGTCTGCTGTTATTTTTGTTCTCATTTGTACCCCTTCAAAAATCCTTGGAGAACTGTTCCGTTTATGATGTTGTTCTTTAGTTCTGGGGAGTATTTGTTGAACCTTTCTTTGAAATGTACTTGTATTTTTCTTTGGAGCTTTTTCTCAAACTTTTTTAATTCAATCTCTTCTTGTCTTGCCTCTATGAAAAGATCAATGTCACTTTTTTCAGTGTCTTCTCCCCTTTGATAACTTCCAAAAAGGACTATACACCTTGGCATAATTCTTTCTTCAATGTATTCTACTACTCCTGATTCCATTAGTTCGAGGTGGTTATGTGTCTTTTTGTACTTCATGAATTTCTCGTTTCTGTCTGCACTGTAGTAAGGAAAGATTCTTCTTCCTCTTTTTTCTTCTCTTTTTTTCACTAATTTTTTTCTTATTAATTTTGTAAGATTCTGTTTTGTTGAGGTGTGTGCTAATCTTGATCTTTTGCCGATCTCTTTTAGGCTAAACTCTCTTGTTGGCTCTTTGAAGAAGACTGCGATTGTTTTCCACATGCTATTTTTTTGTAACATATGTGATATATTTGTAACATGCTATATAAACCTTTCTCTTTTCATCTCTTTTTTCCTGCCTTGCCTATATCCTGTGGTATGAATCTGTGCTGATGTTTTCTTGTTCTGCTTTCTTGTATTCTTTCTTGTAAAACTCTAAGGGGTGCTGTTAGTGCTCTAAAAATTTCTAGTTGAATTCTTTTTGCGGTGCTAATTCTTGCCTTTTCTGATGTATCTGTTTGTTTTGGGGTGAAAAGTTTGTGTTTTGCTTTTTTGCGTTGTCTGGACTCTTCTATGTCTCTTAGAAGTGCCTTGATTTTGCTTTTGAGTTGTAAGGCTCTTTTCTCTTGTTGAGGTGGAGTGGCTGCCACTTTCTCTTGAGGGTTGTACCGTGGTGCTGTAGCCACTTTTTTCTTTTTGAGGTGTGCTACTAAACCTGCTGCGACGTCCAACTGATGGTCGATCTCCCGTAGGCCTCTTTTAATCCCTCTTTGTAGCCTCTGAACCTGTTTTTTCCAGCCTTCTGCGCTCTGTTTTGGTGCTTTTGTGCGTTCTTGCAAGATTGCTATGTGTTCTTCTATCTCAACTTTGCGTTGTAAATATTCGTTCATGAACGTGTCATATTTTTTCTTGCTTAAAGTTTTCTTGATATATCGTTGTGTTTGTACGTCTTTTATTTGTTCAATCATGTGTTCTTGCTCTGTGTAGAGGTGTTGCAATTCTTCGGCCGGTGTAGTTAAGGCAATTCTTCTTGTGCGTAAACGAGATCTGATGGTTTTTATCTTGGCTCTGCGTTTTTCAAAGTGGAACATTTGTTCATGATAACTTAATGCGCTCATCTCTTGCTTTACAAACGTCTTTTCTTGCGCTTCTTGTATCAACTCCTGAATACTTTCTTCTTCTTTACCTAACTCTTGTAGCCGCTGTTCAATATGTTTAATTTCCCATTTGCGCCATGCACGAACTCCCACGATGAGCCCTACAAACCCTAAAATGCTCAACAACCACCAGAAACGCCAGAGGAAGTTTAGTGGGTTGAATTGACCTTTTATCTCAAAAGCTGAAATGACTTCAATTTGTTTTATTCTTTCAAGCGCTGTTATGAAGTCTTCTCGTGCAAATGCTGCTTCTGCTAAGGTTAAGACTCTTTGTGTTTCTGAGATGTCAATGCCTCTTTTTTTGGCGTTGGCGATTTGTTCTTTTACTCGTTCAATGAGTTCATGAGCTTCTAGGGCTGTCTCAATGATTTTTTTTGCTTCTAGACTCAGTTCGTGTGCTGTGTTGTAGTCTCGTATGTTAAATGCTGCTTCTATTCTTTCTAAAAGAGCATTTACTTTATTTGCTGGAATGTTCTTTTCTTTGAATTGTTTGAGTCCTGCTTTGACATTTTTATGTCTTGTAGGGTTGTTTCTCGTGAAGGCCATACTAGGTACACTTTGATTTTTCTGTGTTCAATTATTTCTGTTTGGTGTGTTCTGAATGTTCTTTCTCCTGCTTCGTTAATGATTTCTTCAGTTGCTTCAAGTAGGCCGACGATTATCACTGTCATTTCGATTGTGTTGCTGTCTTGGTATGCAGGGGAGTCTATAGTTATTTTGGCGTCTTTACTTTGCCCATGTTTGATATTTACTAACTGCTTTGGGTCCCATGTGATGTGCTGAATGAAGTCGCTTTCAATTTGTATATCAACTTTTGTTAATGTTGATGCTTCTGTTCCGTAAACGTTTGTTACGGTTAGTGGGAAGCTTGCTGTTTCTCCACGGACTACCTCAATTTCCTCTAATGTTTCTAATGTTGTTCTGTCAAAGATTGATCTTGTAAGTAATTCTCTTGTGGATCCTGTTCCTGATGATCCTGCTGTTGAACTTGTAGATGAGCTTGGCCCAGCTGGACCACCTGATGAAGTCGGCGCTCCACCACTGCTTGAGGCAGGGCTATTGACTGTTATAGAGTACACAGTGCCTAAGATATTGCCAAGCGTTTCTAAGTTTGATCCAGATTCGTTGACACCTGTGGCATTGACCGTAACATTCTGTGGTCCTGTATCTGCGTCAGAAGGAATGTTGTAGATAACTATACTTGAATGAGTTTCTTGTGGCTCAAGTAACGTGTCTTCGCCAATATCAATGGTTTCTTCTCCTGCGTTTAGTGTCCAGTTACTAGGTACTGTAATGTTGTATGTAACGTTGGTTGCATTTGCTTGGCCAATGTTTTCTACCTGGAAGGTTAGTGTTACACTTGTATCTCCTTGTGTGAGTGTTGTTGGGGGATCAACTAATGTAGCTTCTAAAAATGCATCTTCGGTAACAACTAAAGTTGCCGTTGAATTTATCTGTGTTGGTATTGCATTACTTGTTGTGTTTGTGGTGACGTTAATTGTGTAGATGCCGTCAATGGTTGGGGCAGTTACCGTTAGGTTAACCAGCTCAAAATTTCCTGCGGTAATGTCAATTGGGAAGCTGAAGTTGAAGCTGGCATTGACGTCATCAGAAGACATGTTGAAGTTTAAAGTCACATCACCGGTGTTGTTGAGTGCGAATGGTGTGAAGCTTGCGTTTGTTCCTCCTGATACAGCTACTGTACCAAGGCTTGTTGGTACTGTCCATGTTGTTTCTGTTGTTACGTTGATGGTAATGTTGTTGCTAAATCCTGCGTTGTTGACTGAGTCGTTAGCAAAGATCCTAATATCGTATCCGCCGCTGTCTGTTGCGTTGAAGCTTTGATTCCAGATGCTATTGCCTATGTCATTCATTGTCAAATTTGTGAAATCGCTTGAAGATGTGTTGAGTCTGTATTGTAAAATCACTGTGTCTAGTGTCGTTAAATTCTCTGTGACGTTTGCTCTTACTGTTATTTCTACGTTCGGGTCTAGGTCTGCTTCTTCGTTGGGAATCGTTGTTATGGAATTAAATTCAGGTATGCCGTTGTCGGTAATGAAGTTTAATGTGGTTGATGTGTTTTGGTTTGCTCCTGCATCAAGACAGGTCACGTTCCAGAGGTGCTCGCCGTCTGTTAATGATGAGTTTGTAATGCTTGTTAGTGTTCCATTAAGTGTTGTTGTATTTGTTCCTGCAAGTACACTGTCTATGGTGAGATTACAACTTGAAGGGTCTATTGCGTAGTTGTCGTCAACGGTAAAGTTGAACTCTACTGTGTTGCCTGATGTGTTAAAGTAATCTGCTGGCTGATTTAACGTGATTACCGGTAGGGTGCTGTCTGAAACGTTGAAGCTTTCTGACTGGTTCATCACTTCGTTTCCAGATGTGTCGTTGGTAAACCAGGTAATGTTGTATTGGCCAATTACGTTTGTCTCTGTTATTGTGAATGAGAAATTGTTTGCTGAAAAGTTGTTGACTGTTTGCTCAAGTACAGTGGTGTTTGGCAATGTCACATTTGCTGTAACGGTGTCTATAGCGATATCATCGGTTGCTGTGATGTTACAATTGATTGTTGCTGAGAGGTTGGCATCGTTAGGTGTACAGCTTGGTAAGCTAAATGCTAATGAGTTTGTGTCTGCGATGGTAAAATTTGTTGTTTGTGTGCTGTTGGTGTTGTCGACTGTATCGTTTGCTACGATAGTTATGTTGTATGTGCCTAAGCTGTCTGTTAAGGTAAATGTTGTGTTATATATGGTTGTACCTGTTTGTAAGGTTAGTGCAACGTGCTGTACGGTGGCGTTTGGCAAAGTAACATTAGCAAACACCGTATCTGTACGTATTTCAGTGACATTTGCTTCAAGGACGATATTTGCATCGACGTTGTTGCTTGAGTCTGGTGTTACTGGGCTGGTAACGTTTACTAATGGCACTGTTGTATCGATACTAATTGTTCTGTTTTGCGAGGCAAAGTCTTGGTTTGCTGCTGTATCTGCTGACAAACAGTTCCACAAGTATGTTCCATCAGGGATGTCTGAGATTGTGAAGTTTGTTTCGTTGACAGAGCCGCTCACGTTTGTTGTTATGTTTGCTTCGAATGTTGTTGTGATGTTGTGGAAAAGTGTTATGTTTGCAAGCTCGCCTGTGTCTGTCGCGTTACAGAAGAAGTCTATGTCTGCTGTTGCGTTGACGTGGTTGTTTGCAGGTAGTACTAGCTCAATGATAGGAGTTCCTGCGTCGATGATTATGAATTGCCTTGTCTCTGTTGTATTGGTGTTGCCAAAGGTATCATTTGCCCATATCGTGATGTTATAAGTTCCTGTGTCTGTGCTATTGGTGAAATTTGCTTCAAAGATTTGGTCACCGTCGTTGTCACGTAATGTTGTTGTATTGAAAAGCGCATTTGGTAATGTTACATTTGCAAGAACAACATCAACGTTGTCTTCAAATAAGTCTGTTACATTAACTTGAATTGTTACGTTTGTTGCTTGGCTGAATGTTTCTAATGCTGTTGGGTCTAAGATTTCTACTAATGGTTCTCGCACATCAGTGATGTTGAAGTTAATTACCTCTGTATCGTTAAGATTGTTCTCTGAATCGTTTGCCTGAATTCTTATCTCATACAACCCTGTTTGTGTATCATTGGTAAAGGTGAAGTTGTAGATGTTATCGTTTTCTGTGTCGTTGAGGTAAAAAATCTCTTCAACGTCGTCTGGCCTGGTTATGTTTACCAGCGCGTCGTGCTTTGCGCCGTCGTCAGTAAATTGAATCGTGATGTTGATGTCGTCTGTTTGATTAAATTCTGTGTTGTTGGTTGCCGGGTTTTGTATGGTGATGCTTGGTGCGATTACGTCGGCTACCGTGAAGTTTGCTACTTCAGTGTCATTTCTTACATTATCTGAGTTGTTGGTGATGAATGTAATGTTGAATTGCCCAACGACGCCAGGTGCTGCAAAGGTGTTGTTGTAATGGCTGTTTTCAATCACGTAGAGTTCAGTTAGATTTGCAACTGACCCGTTTGGATATGTGATGTTTGCGTATACTGTTCCTACACTAATTACAGGGTCTGTCACGATTGCTGTTATGTTGACGTTGTTTGAGATGTTGTAGGTTAATCCAAGTGGACTTAGCGGTGTTACTGCGGGAGCTTCCGTTGCTGCAACAGTGAAGTTGACTATTTCTGTGCTGTTTGTGTTCTCATAGAGGGATGTGTCGTTTGCTCTAATGGTGATGTTAAATGTTCCTGTGATGTTGCTTGGTACTATAAATGTGCCATTGTAGGTGCTTGATCCGTCTGAGTTGTTCAATCTTATTTCAAACTGGCTGGCATTAGGGTACGTGATGTTAGCAAAGACTGAATCGACGTTGAGGTTGTCTGTTACGGTGGTGTTAATGTGGATTTCGTCGCTGAAAGCCACGCTGTAGCTAGACTCTGGGAAAATGTTGGTGACATTAGGTGTTGGGTCGTACTTGTTGAACTTGAAGTCCATACATGGAGATGCGCCTGCTGCACATTCTGTTGCTGAGGTCAATGGTTGGTTTGCTGCGTCTTGCAACCACCATGTTCCGTTTGATAAGTTATCATAGATAGTTCTGAGGCTATTGTCTGCGTGTAAATTAAGGTAGACTGTTTCGTTGGAAATTGGACTAAAGTCGCCTTCGACGACGTGCAGGTCAGAAGCAACCTCAGTTATGGTTGTGGTTGCACCAGCAATGGTTCCCACAGACCATGTGTTTAACTTAGAGAAATTAAAGTATTCAATCTCATCTGAGTTTCGATCTACGTAGGTGAATGTAGCATACGTTGCGTTTGGGTTCCACAAACAATCAATGTTTCGTTTTGTGTCTGCTTGGCTTTCTGTAGAAGGTTCCTCCGCTGGGAAACCGTCGTCAATAGCACTGCCGTTCCACATACGTACGGCGACGTCGTTTGCAGAGTCTTGTTGGATGAATCCGATAAAGTCTGTTGTGGGGTCGCTACAGAGACGTACTTGTCTTGGATTACCGTTGTTTAGTGTGTAAAATGTTTGTTCATTTGACCACGTGTTGTTGGTTGCGTTAAATGTATGGTAGACCCAGTCTATTCCAGTTGTTTCTCCTATAACAAAAAGCCCATCTCCCTGGATGCCTTCCCATTCAAAATCAACCGTCTCACCGAGATCTGTTTCTAAGTTTGTTACTGTGCTGAAATGTGAGTCGTTTACGAAATCTGTACCGTTCCATAGTACTGCGGTGAAGTCAAGGTTGTTTGCAATAATTGTGACCATGATGTCGTTGGATTGGTGTTTTGGTGTCAAATCAATCCACATCGCGTCTGATGCTGCAGCTAAGTTGGTTGTCAGAGTTCCTGCTGTACTGTATCCTGTTCCGTTCCAGATGGTGTAACCTAATATCTGGTCAGCGCTTGATGAATTTTCGTAGACTATGAGGGCGTTACCGGATAATTGTTCGTATGCTACATCAAACGGTCGCTGTGTCGGGTTGACTGCATTGTTTGGTGTGTGGTCTTGGAAGTTGCCCCATTCCCCATTTTGGAATACTCGGGTTTCGACTCTTGTAGTTCCTGATGTTGCTGAAGCTGCGATGAATTCGTCACGTTCGTGATTTGCTGCAAGACGTAATGATTCTCCATTACCAGCGAGTGCGGTTGCTTCAGTTGTTGCTGTGGAAAACTGTTTGCTTGTCGCGTTCCAAATTCTGTGTGTAATCTGGTTGCCTGTACTATCTGCAGTATAAATTGCAAGACCGTCTGCAGTTGCGTGTCTTATTGGTGCGTCTGTGATGTAGTCAATGTAGAGTTCTGCTGGCCTTGCGTTTCTTTGCTTATTGATGGGCTCCATCACTTGTGTGCAAGCACCTGTTTCTTCTTCACAATCTTCATAAGTCTCAAACATATACTTTTTTACTTTGAATGTGAAGGTATCTGTTGGCCATTTGAGCCCCTTTATTGTGACGTGTTGTTCGCGTTCACCTTTTTCAAATAACCCTGTGTTTGCTACATGCCTTTTGCCTGCATAAATTTCAATGTAGGCAAACGTATCTTTGCTGTCTGCGTAGATGTCAATCGTGTTGCCGTCTTGTAACTTTTTTTCAAAGGTTACTTTTATTGTTTCTTCTGTGCTAATTGCGTTTGTTGTTTGGTCACCTTGTGTTTTAATTTCGTTAAAGATATCATTACCTTGGTGTGTTGCTGCTATTGCTTTGATGTCTTCTGTAAACTCTGGTGCTAGTGCGTCGTACACTGTTTGGTGTAGCTGTGTGCCTTGCGTGTTTGCTGTGATTGCAAGTGTTGCTAAAAGTATTAGAAGGATGATACTTATTGTGCGGCGATTCATTGTGACTCACCCTGTTGTAATTTATCTAAGTGCCCGTTTTCTGCTAAGTATGCTACGATAATGTTTCTGAGAATTTCTGCGTCTTTGGTGCCGCACCCCTTTACGCTTCTGAGTAATGCTAGTTGATCATCATCAAGAGAGATACCAATGACCTTACTCACTGTGTATCCCTCTTGTTGAATTTTTGGAGGATGCCTTTTTGGGCTACGTATGCAAGAAAAATATTTTTGGCAATTTCAGCATCCTTTTTGCCTAACCCTTTGAGCGATCTGACTAGCTTGAGCTGCTCGTCAGAGAGGGTTAAGGCTATTCGTTTTGCCATTTGTTACTAATCTGTCTTATATTTCTTTGTTATTTGTCTTTAAACTATTACAAATTTGCTATATAAGTGTTTTGGTTCCATTTATTACAGATTTGTTATGTTTTTATTTCTAATTTGCTATTTAAGTGTTCTGGTAAGTCTTTTATACTCTTGACCATTGTTTTGTGCATGGCTTTTGTGACGCCCTTTGCGCATCTTTTGATCGCGTTTATGATCGTTGTTGTGACGCTTGTTTTAGGTGGCGTTTTGCGTAACATGTTGTTGCGGTTTTTTTCGCGCTTACAATTAGATAAATTGGTGAAAAAGCAGTTCGGTGTCTCTTTTGCTTTAGGTCGCACGATCACGTATTGTCTTGTTTCTTTAGTCTATTTTGCTGGGTTTTTGTGGGCGCTTTCTGAACTTGGTGTTTCTATTGCACTTTTACGTTGGATCTTTGTTGTCTTTGCCAGTGTTGTTCTAGTTTTAGCGCTTTTAGCTTTCAAAGATTTTTTGCCTAATTTGTTTGCTGGTCTTTATATTCTTGTTACAAAAAAGTTAAAAGTGGGTGATACCTTACATGTGGATAGCGTAAAAGGTAAAGTGGTCGGGTTTACTCTTGTTGAGACTCGCGTTGCCATTGCTGGCGGTGATATTATCTTTTTACCTAACTCGCTACTTATGAAACAGAAGGTTACCCTGCGATGATTGATGCATATGTGTTTATAGCAACTAAAGTGGACCCGCAACGTGTTGCGCGAGAGATCACTAATTATGAAATTATTGTAAACTTACATGTGCTTGAACCGTCTGATTATGATCTTGTTGCTTATGTGCGTGCGCCGGATTTGGTTAAACTTCGGGAGTTTTCCTCAGAAGGGCTTTCTCGTATTGATGGTATTCGTAAGTCTACCACTCTTATTTGTTCTTATGAAGAGCCTATTGGAACTGCTTAGATCATAATTGTTTCTTTGAGTCCTTTAAAGTCTTGATCGCCTGTTACAACTTTTCCGCCTACTTTTTTTGCTGTGAGTAGAATGAATATATCTGCTAACCCCATGTGTTTTCTTGTTTTCTTCATTTTTGCATGTAACTCTCCGACTTGTTCTGCGAATTCTACATCTAAGTTATATATCTTTGAAAGGGATAATAACGCTTCTTTTTCTTGCTTAAAGTTTAATTCATTTCTTTTGTAAGAACTTGCTAATTCGGCGACGGTTACTATGTTTGTATATATTCTATTTTTTGAATTTTCGATTATTGCTTTTACTTTTTCTCCTTTTTTTGTTCCGTTGAAGTATTCAATCCATCCATATGTGTCTATGACATAAATCATTCTAGCTGGCCCTTGAATTTGTCTTGTTTGCTAAATGAAGCCTTTCCTTTTGAAATACCGAATCCGCTCTTCTTTATCTTTCTTATCTCTACTTGAATAGTTTCATTCTCTGTTAGGCCTTCTTCTTGTACAATTGTTTTTGGGATTGTTACCATTAAGGATCCTCCTACTCTTCTTGTTTTTGCAATTAGTTTCATTAAACTATGAGTTATGTTTAATTATATTTAAAGTTTTATATCTTTTTGGGTGTTTTTTTCGCAAATTTTTCAGTTCTTTTTAAATTGGCTGAGTGTTTTTTCTTCTTTTAATGATTTAATCCTATTCTGTCTTTGTAATGTATTTCTGAAAATTTTGCAATCTCTGGTGGTATTCTTATTACCAATGGATTTCCTGATTTTGTTATTTGTGCTTGCTTCTCTAAACTAAAAAGTTTCTTTTTTTTGACTTCTCTTTAATTTTCCTTCATACCTACAATTGTGATCGATTATTTTTCTAGTAATAAGTTTAATCCTTCTCTATACTCTGCTAGGGTTTGCTCTGATCTTATTCCTTCTCTTGCCGCTTCTTGCATCATCTCTGCAACTGTTAATCCTGTTTTTTCTGCAGCTTTGTCTATTGAACATTTTCCCTTTCTATATAGCTCTAGGTGTTTTTTTAGCTGATATTTTTTTCTTCCAAGTATTATCAACTCCTTTAAGGCTTTTGTTTTATCTATATGTTCTTCTTTTGCAGTGTTTTCTACCATTGCGACTATTTCTTTTTCCAACCTTGCTCCTAAAAATTCTACTTTTGTCATTTTATTTCCTCCATTGCTTTTTCAATTAGATTTTTTTCGAACCATCCCTCTTCTCTAAGGATTTCTAGTGCTTGCTTTGCTTTTTGTTTATCTATTACTTCTCTTTTGTATAGGCTTGTTATTATTTCGGTGCTTCCTACTTTTTGTACGTTATATACTTCTGCTGCTTTTCTTCCTTGTTTATTATCTGTTGCAATAATTTTCTTTTCTTTTTTTGCTGCTGCTATTGTAGATGCCTCTCCTTTTCCCATGTTGAAATCCTTTTCTAGCTTTTTTGTTATTTTTTTGTTATCTCTTTTTCGGCTAATTTTTCTCTCTTTTTCTAATCTTTCAAATAGTAGTGCGTCCTTGAACATCTTCTCTTTCCCCTTTAGGACCTCTCTTGCTACACTTTCTGTGGTACTTATTTTGTATGTCTCTGTAACTTTTTCTAATGTTGTCGTTTTTGCAAGTAGTATTACTGTACATGCGTCCATTATAAGTTCCATTTTACATTATTAAAAATTGTTAAATATATAAACTTTTCTCTTCTTTTTTCGCAAATTTTTCAGTTCTTTTTAAACTCCTTGAGGATCTCTTCTTCTTTGAAGTGTAGTTTGCCAGGGATAATAAGACATTGTGGATAAGTGTTTAGCTCAATTTCTTGTGCTTTTTGTATTGTTGTGTAGATAATTTTTTGGTCTTTTGTGCCTAGTTTTGCGCAAAGGACTACCTTGTTGTTTTCTGTTAAGGAATTGTTTTGCATGTGTACAAGTAATTCTATTGCTTGTTTTGTAGACATTGTCGTTTCTGTTTTTGGATCGATGTCGAGTAAACAAAGTGTATGCGCGTCTTTGTTCTCGTTGATTATTTGCATGGGTGTGTTTACTTTGAATCCCTGCTGTGGAAAAGGAATTGAAGTTGTTTTGCCAAACTTGTATATCGATAACCCTGTTTGTGCTACCGCTGTGAAAATGGATGCGTTATGTATGACTTTATCTGCTAAGTCTATATGCGTTGTTGCAGCTAACGGGTCGCCCATGATGAGAATCGCCACATCTTTTTTTTGGAGCTCTTGTGCTCTTTGCTCCATTTGTTCTCTGTCTGCTATGTGAATTTTTTTTTGTATTGCATTTTCTAGTTCTTTGATTGTACAAGGAAGAAGTGAGGTGTAGTTTTCCAGGTATACTTCTTTTGCGTTTTGTATCGCTTGCATGCCTTCTTGGGTTATACTTGCTGGAGGATTAAGCCCCAAACCTATTAAGTATATCATAGCATCGTTATAGTGGAAAGTTACTTAAAACTTAGGGCTAGCAGAGCGCCGGCTGCAACTGCTGTGAGGTTTACTCCTGTTATGCTTACACAAATTACTGCTAACGTATAGGCTAATATTGGTCTTAGTATTCTTTTTTGTGCGCTGATTGTTGCTAGAATTGTTGTTGTGCATATCATGGGTAATGTTGCTGGGATAAGGCCTAGGTACAAAAATTCTTCTTTGATGAATCTGCTTGCGAGTACCCCTATAAGTACTGGAACGAATAGTGGTCTTTGTATGAGTAGTAATATTGCAATTGCTGCTAGGAGTGTTTTGTACCCCCAGTAAAAATATATTTTTCCTTGCTCTAATTCTTCAAACGTGTACCTGTTAATGAGTCTTCCCAAGGGAAATCCTAGTAACGCTAAAAGTTGTAGCATACCGTTGTTTTCTTTTTAGGGTTTATTAGCTTAACGCAAGGCTGCTGTTATGCTTAACGTTAGTAGTGTCGCTGAACATAAAAGAAGAAGTGGTTTGTTCATCGTCTGTGTTGTGGTTTGCCAAAGTTGACATTAGCTCTAATCCACGCTCTATGATCTCTTGCGTGTCTTGTTTGTCTGTGACCTTTATACTCTAAATCGTAGCCGAACTCAAAACCGAATCTTGCGTCTTGACATCCTGCGCTGAATCCTGCCTCCGGTACCGGGTTTGCAGGATCGCCGCCGAGGTTTAAGTTTCCGTCTACAAAACAATCTCCGAAATCTGCTGCGAGGTTAGGGAAGTTTACGTGGGCGTCGAGCGTAAGGTTTGTTTGGCGTTCTAACGTTCGTTCATTAACCGTATGCTGTGTTCCTGCACCGATTCTTATTTTTGTTCTTGGATTACTTACAAATAACCCTAAATTCCATTCGCCTTCTACTTGTGTAGGACTTTGTGTTTGTGTGGCAATGAGGTATTCTGAGAGGTCCATGATTTGGATTTCACCGGTCAATGCTGGGCCGAGACTCATGCCTTCTTCATTGTCTAGGTCAAATGCAGGGATTGCTGTGAGGCCAAACTGTGCTTGACCAACTTGCACTCTATCTCGTGGGATTGCTCTTCTTTGCTCTGCTGTTTGTCCCAATTGCACGCCTACGAATTTTCTGTGTGCTCGTCCTTCAATTGCAAAGTAACTCTCATGCATGAGTTCATCTGTGTGTGGAGTAACTTGTGCTGCACCACCCAGACTATATTCGCCTGCAAAGGTTGCTTGATTGCCAAACCCGAAGGTTTGTGTTGTTGCTAGTTCTAAACTGAATCGTGCTTCGTCTGAAGGATTTGTTAACATTGGCCGAGCTTGTAGGGTGAAGTAGGGAGCGTGCTGTTCTATATTTGGTTCGCTTGTGTTTGCGTGTCTGAATTGGAAGTTGTGATAGCCTACACCTACTGCGATACTTGATGCTTTTAGATTCCACTTTTCTTGTGGTTCTGGTTCGTCTACATCTGCGGGAGTTGGTTCATCTTGTTCATCATCTTCTGCTGGGTAGGCTGGGGGAATATTGATGTCTTGATCGTCGCTTTGCTGGCCTGCTTGGCTTTCTATTCTTCTGAGGTGCTCTGCACGGATTCTTCTATTTGCATCCTCTCTTGCTTGTGCTACGCGATCATCTTCATCTTCTTCTTGCACAGTCACCAATAGGGAGTCTGTTTCTCCGTTGTAGCTAATGTCAAAAAAGTATACGCCTTGCTCTAGTAACTCTGTTTGTACTGTGCTTTCTTGTGTTTCTAACTCGTACTCGTCACTGTCTCCGCTTGGAAACTCTTTTTTTATTTTTTTTATGCTTTCGCCCTCTTTTGTGACTCTTATTGTTAGTGTGTCGTATAACTGTGCGGTTGTTTGTTGTACTTCGTCTGGTCCTCTTGGGCCTTCGATTGCTGCAATCTCTGCTTGCTCGCCATTGATTAATACCTCTAAGTTGTATCCTTCAACTTGCTCTTGTTGTTGTGGTGCAATTTGGTCGAGCTCTCTGTCTAATTCTTGCTCGAATTCATCTGGATCAAAGTCGTCTACGGGCGTATATGGTGTGAAGTCTGTTACTGCTGGTTCTTCACGTTGCACGTCTCCTGCATGAATTTCTATAATGTCTGTGTCTTCTGTACTTCCTGTATCGCTTGGTAGTTGTTCTTTTAAGTGTACTGTGTATATGCCTGGCTTGTCAATTTTTATTGCAATGGCATCATATTCGTCTAGGCCTAACTCATCATCGTACCATTGCCAAAGTACTTTGCCTGGTTCTGCGGTTGCCTCATTGAGTGCGATGTCAAAACGTCCTGGCATGTGCTGTTGTGCTTGCATGCTACCATCTTGTGTTGTTATTTTTACAGCTTCATCGCCAACTTCGTGGAAATGTTGTCTGTTTGCTCCTTGGACTGTGTCAAAATAATTGTCTGTGGACGCAATCACTGTAGTGCCTGGTTCTACTTCAATTTTTGCTTTGTTTCTTCCTATTCTTTCTACATCGACTCTTTGTAAGCCTGCGTCTGTTTCTAATGCTAAGTTTGTGTAAAATTGACCGTGTTCTATTTTTCCTTCAATGATGTCGTGGTCTGTTGCGTTGTAGAAATCTTCATCTTCTTGTATGTCCATGACTTTTGCTGCTATGACGTATTTTTTTATTCTGTCATCAATAGGTATTTCTATGTTGTGCTCTTGGACTGGGTTGCCTTCATCGTTAAATGAAATATATTCTTGTTCTGAAAGGATTGTATCGTTGTTGTCTAAGTACTTAATTGTGATGTCTAGTCCATCTTGTGCGTTTGGGTTTGCTAGGCTTAATGTATAGTTTTGTCCCTGTGTTAATGCGAGCTCTGCGTGGTCGACTCCTTGGCCCATTGTTGGTTTGTCTGTGGTTGGCCCTGTCTGGTATTCTTGTGCTAGATTCTCTCTTCCACCTTCGCGGTAGAGCTCAACGCTCATGTGATCAGCTTGTCTTTGCTCTGTTTCATCTTGAGCTTGTGCAGGTGCTATTGTTGCAGCTGCAAGTGCTGCGGTGAGAAGATATTCTAATTTACCCATTGTAATCACTGTTGAGTGAGCACTTTTTTATATAAGCTTTTTGGCTACCGTTGCTGGGCCACGTCTGCCTACAATGGGGCCGTTTTGGATGGTAAACCCTGCTTTTGTGAGGTTTTCTCTGACTATTTTTGCGCAGGAGTACGTAGTTAACATGCCATTTTTTGCTGTTTTGTTGTATATATCTTGTATGAATTCTTCTGACCAGAGTTCTGGGCATTTTTTAGGTGAGAAGGGATCGAGGAAAACAATATCAAAGTGGTTGTCAGGTAAACTTTTGATTGTTTTTGTAGCATCGCCAAGGATGATGTTTATTTTTTTGCTTAGTTTTTTTGTTGCTTTTTTTATTTCTTCATATTCTGTGAAGTCTGCTTGGATTTCTTGCACCCTCTCTAAAATGTTTGTATCGTTTTCTAGTGCAGTTATGTGACAATCTTGAAATTGTTCTAATGCTGCTGCGGTGTTATACCCTAAACCAAAACAGATATCTAAAATTTTTGGGTTTACTTTCTCTTTAGTTGGTTCTACAAATTTTTTTTGTGCTTCTTGTTTTGCTCCGGACGTTGCATGATAGGTTTCTTGGTATTGTTCATTAAAAAAAGTTATTGAATTGTCCTTAGTAATGATTTTTTTCATAGTTCAAATATGGAAATGTGATATTGTTGTAACAAATCGCTTATATTTTTAACTAATCTTTTTGCATGTTCTGGTTCTAAATCTTGATATGTTTTTGCATCTTCTAATAGATCCATCTCTAAACCTATACCTGTTCTTGTGTTGTTTAATCTGTGTATGCTTGCGCCGGTTGTGTTTTTTTCTACCATTCTTTCAAGGTTTTTTAATAACCTTGGTAAATCGTCATGCTCTTTAATGTATTCTTCGTAGATGCCTACTTCTTGCATTGGATTTTGTGGTAGCTTGAATAATTTTCGGCATTTTGCCAAGACTTTTTCTTTTCTTAACCTTTCTTTTGTGGGGTATCTGTCTA